>NZ_JBWKRA010000030.1:0-68782 GCF_059419065.1 Pseudomonas sp. GW821-FHT07B01
CTGCCGATAATCTGCTCGCGCCCATCCGGCCCATGCACCACCGAATAAATCCGACCCTCCACCACCAGCGCAATGAATTCGAGGGTGTCATCCTTGAAATACAACAGCTCACGATCATCCAGCGTGCGCTCCACCATATGGGTGGCGACATAGCGCAAAAGGTGCTCCGGCATACCTCGAAACAAATCGGAGCGAGCCAGCAGGGTTTGTCTGAGCGGGAGATCGAGCATCACGGTTCCTTTGGAATGCATGCGTTCACCTGAGGAATTGCGGCGTGGAAGCGGGTTTAAAGCCACAAGAGCAAAGCAAACAAAGGGACGCGCGGCGCGGGGAGTTGTGAATGAGGGTGGCGATTAGCCATTTTTTGTCGGAAATGGACGACAGGGGGCGGGGCAAATGCCGGAATGGACGCATCAGGTCGACATGGGTATGATGTCGCCCGCACAAGCATCCGTAGCTCAGCTGGATAGAGTACTGCCCTCCGAAGGCAGGGGTCGTGGGTTCGAATCCCGCCGGGTGCACCAGATATGAAATGAAAAAGCCTCAGGTCGGGAGATCTGGGGCTTTTTTGTTTTTGGTTTGGTGGGTGGTGAGAGAGTGTTGAGTCGCGTCGGGATAGTAGAGGTGAAAATAAATCCCCTTTTCTCCCCCCTTTTTCCCAAGCAGTTTTCCAGCTCTACGATCATTACGATTTCACCGCCTTGAGCGCCGGTCTCAAGCAAAGAAGAAACGCCTACACAGGAACCTCCGCCCTGATCAGCGTACCGCCTTCGACCAGATTGCGGGCAGTAATGGTACCGCCATGGGCCTGGCAGATCGCACGGGCGATGGACAAGCCTAGCCCGCTCCCCCCCGAGTAACGTGCCCTGGAGCGCTCTGCACGCCAGAAGCGGTCGAACACGCTGTCCAGATGCTGGGCTTCGATACCTGGCCCTCGGTCACCGACTTCAATCACCACCGAACCGTGAACCCGGCGCGCCGTTACATTCAACTCGCCTCCCCCGGCCGCATAACGCAGCAAGTTATCGACCAGAATGTTGATCACTTGGCCCAGGCGATCACGATCGGCATGCATACGAAGCCCATCAGCAATACTGACCTGCGTCAGCACGCAAGCCTCATCCAACTGCGGCTGGAACCACGCCAACCGCTCCGCCACCAGAGCTGCCAGAGAAAACTCGCTGCGCTCCAGCACCAGCCGGCCAGCACGAGCCATCGACAACAGGTGCAAATCATCCACCAGCTTTCTGAGTTGATCGAGCTGACGCTTGACCATGCCCAACTGCATGGCATCGCTGGGGAATACCTCATCGAGCATACCCTGCACGCGCCCCATGGCGGCGTTCAAGGGTGTGCGCAGTTCGTGGGCAATGACCGCGCTGGATTCACGCACATCGCGCTCATAGCGCTCCAGTTGCGTGGTCATGCTGTTGAAGTCGCTGACCAGCCGTTGCAGCTCGTCGGGCGCGTCGCGGTGCACCGGCAGGCGCGTCAGGAAATCACCGCCGGCGACTCGCCGGGCGCCCTGGGCAATTGCCGAGAACTGGCTGGACAAGGGCCGCGAAAACCACAGGCCGAAGCCAATGATGATAGGGATCGCGGCCAGCACCAGGCCGATCAGTATCAGCCAGTCGCGATTGGCGATAGCCGGCTGGAAATAGTCCAGCGGATAGTACTGGGCAACCACTTGACGCAAGCGTGCCTCATTGAGCTCTGGCTCGGCGCGCAACGCCAGCAGCTCCTCACGCGGCCCAGGCGGCAGATGCTGCACAAAATACCAGTCCGACAGTGTGACGTTGATCCACATGCACACCGAGATCACCACCACCGCGCCGATCGCCAGCAGGCTCATGCGCAGGCCGATCCAGCGCCACATGGGTTTGTCGTTGACCCGCGGTTGCTCAAGCATGTGCGTTACCTGAATCTATAGCCAATGGAGCGCACCGTGACCAGAACGCCGGTGATGCCGTGGTTTTCCAGCTTGCGGCGCAGGTTGTGCACGTGGGTGTCGACGACGCGGGCCAGGGCTTCGCTTTCCGGCAGGCAGATTTCCAGCAACTCATCACGAGTGAAGGCCTTGGACGGCGTCTTGAGCAACGTCACCAGCAGCTTAAATTCCGTTGGGGTCAGGTCCAGCCATTGCGGTGGTGCTTCGCCCTGCTCAATGGCCGCGGTAAACGCAACAAGATCCACCCGCAGGTTTTCATGGCGCAGCAGGTGTTCGACCGGTTGGTTGCCGGTGGTGCGCCGCAACACCGCGTGCACCCGCGCCACCACTTCGCGCGGGCTGTAAGGCTTGACCACATAGTCGTCCGCGCCATAACGCAAGGCACCGAGCTTTTCCGGTTCGTCGCCCATGGCCGTGACCATGATGACCGGCGTGTCACTGCTACGGCGCACGGCGGATAACACCTCGGTGCCGCTCAAGCGCGGAAGCATCACGTCGAGCAGGATCAGGTCGGGCTGCCAGCTTTTGTACAGGTCCAGACCGCGCTGGCCGTCTTCGGCCAGGGCCACCTCATAGCCATCCCGGAGCAAGTAGGCTTCGAGAATGTTGGCGCTGTCGGCGTCGTCTTCGACGATGAGGATACGTTTTCCTGACACAAAGAAGCCTCTTGATGAAACCTTGATAATTTACGAACGGTTTATTGAAAGTGCGCTGCCAGTATTGCCCTACGCCCGCTTTCGCGAGCCGATCCTATGCCGACCACTGCATCGCTGTCCAAGCCTATCAACGGGCCTGAACAGCTCGATCAGAGGGAGGCGTTGTGTCGCGCGTCGGCGGGCGCACTGCTGTCTTCTTTTGCACATAGGGCTTGACCATGAACTTCACCACCTCCCCTACCCACAACGTTCTGTTGGGCGCCGTCACGCTGCTGTGCTGCGCGCTCGCGCCCCAGGCTCAGGCGACCGACGCCAGCCCGACAGCCGAAGAAACCACCGTTACCCTGGGCCTTGGCATGGGTGTCACGCCTCGCTACATGGGTGCTGACCGCTACCGTCCGCTCGTACTGCCGATGCTCAGCATCCAGCACGGAGCGTTGTTCGCCGACACCACTCGCGGCGTGGGCCTGCAATTTCAATCCGACAGTGGTTTTAGCGCCAGCGCAGCGATCAATTACGACCTGGGCCGCAAAGAGAAGGACAGCACCACCAGCCCGGGCGGCGACGAGCTCAGAGGTATGGGCGATATCAACGGCGCAACCGTCGCCGACTTTACCCTCAGCCAACAACTGCTTGACTGGCTGTCGGTCAACGGCGAAGCCGAACTGCGCATGGCCGGCGAGCAACGAGGCAACCGTTACCGCTTTGGCCTGGAAGGCATCTTGTTGCACACAAACCGCGACACCCTGAGCCTGGCCATCGACGCCCATGCCGGCGATAGCCGCTACAACCAGACGTTCTTCGGCGTCACCCAGGCTCAGAGCCAACGCTCGATCTACAGCAAGTACACCGCCGACGCCGGGATCTATGCCTACTCCGCTGCCTTGAACTGGCAGCACACCTTCGACGCGCACTGGTCAACGCTGGCCAGCCTGACGCTGACTCAATACGCTGACCAGGCCAGCGACAGCCCGCTGGTAAGGCGCGAAACCGCAGGCTTGGGCCTGTTTGCAATCAACTACACGTTCTGACAACAAGCCCCGGGTATGCAGGCTTCATCTGGACTATCCCTGGGGCAGATTCCGGTCCTGTGCGAATGGCTTTTCAGACCGCGCAAGGTTCTCCCCATCAGGGCGTACACACGATGATCCGTTTGAAGTACCTGTCCAAAAGAGCCGTGCTGCTCTATGCGCTATTGATGAGTATCGGCAGTCAAGCCTCCCCCATCCTGCATACCGAAGCGTTCGTGCATCCTGGCCTGCTCCAGACCCGGGAGGACTTCACGCGGATACGCGAGAAGCTGGCCAACTATAACCAGCCGTGGCTGGCAGGCTGGCAGAAGCTGATCGCCAACCCCCATGCCTCATTAGACTGGCAGCCCAACCCGGTGCCGGTGGTGTACCGCACTTCAGGCGGCCCGAATAACGACAGTGTTCTGTTCAACGACGCAGCCGCCGCGTATGCACTGGCCCTGCGCTGGCAGATCTCCAACAACCCGGCGTATGCCGACAAGGCCGTGAGTATTTTGAACCAGTGGGCCTTGACCCTCACCGCGATCAAAGACAAGCCCGGCAGAGCTTTGGTGGCAGGCTTGTACGGCTACCAACTGGCCAACGCGGCCGAACTGCTGCGCAGCTACCCAAAGTGGCGGGCGGAGGATTTCCAGCGTTTTCAAGGCATGATGCTCACTGTGTTCTACCCCATCAATCATGACTTCCTGGTGAACCACGACGGCGCCCGGCCTGATCATCATGGGGCCAGCTGGGACCTAGCCAACATGAACTCGATGCTGGCCATCGGCGTACTGACCGACCGCCGCGATCTCTACAACGAGGCCGTCGACTACTTCAAGCACGGCACCGGTAACGGCGCCATCGCCCACGCGGTGTGGAAGCTCTACGGCGATGGCCTTGGTCAAGTCCAGGAAAGCGGACGTGATCAGTCACACGCCATGCTCGACATAGCCCTGCTCGGCAGTTTCTGCCAAATGGCCTGGAGCCAGGGCAACGACCTGTTCGGCTACCAGAACAACCGCGTGCTGCAGGGCGCCGAGTATGTGGCCAAGTACAACCTTGGCCAGGAGGTGCCGTTTACTCCCATCCCCAACAGCAGCTTCAAACAGACCGTCATCTCTGCCGATCATCGCGGCGAAACCCGTCCGATATGGGAACTGCTCTACAACCACTACGCCGTGCGAAAGGGCCTTAGCGCACCGAATGTGCAGGCCATGGCAAATAACGTCCAAGTGGAAGGTGGTGGCGGGGATTATGGTGCTGACAGGGTTGGCTACGTCCAGCTGGGGTATGGGACGTTGCTGTATTCGTTGGGGGAATACGGTTTGTCGGAGATGCAGTTAATGCCTTAGAGGTATATCACCGAAGCTGCGCTGCGCATTACAAATGCGTCCTTTCTACCTGTCAAATTCGAGGAATGGCAAGAACGCATTGGTGTGTTGGAAATGTCAAAGGACGCCAGCACCATCGCCGCAGAAGTGTGGAGCCAGATATGAATGAAACACCCGAGGTCTTAAGACCCGGGGCTTTTTTGTGAGCCACTTGCACGCGCAACTCGATGTTGCTACGAGTGGCTAAGCGCCTACATCCCGATGGGTTGAGTATTACGAAGGCCTTGATGAATTCCCGGAATGCTGCTTTTCCAGGCTTGAAATTTCACCGCGCAACACCCCCTCCAACACCCCAAAAAACCCCTGAATATGCCCCTGCTTCAACGCCTGTGGCCGCGTCACCAAATAAACCTCCATCGCCGGCAGTTCTATCTCCTGAAAAACCTCACTCAACCCCGTAGCCAAAATACGCGGCAACACCGCCACCCCCATCCCCCGCCTCACCGATTCAAGCTGCACCGCAAACGAACTCACCCTGATCGGCGCATGGTCCAGTCCGGCAGCTTTCGCCGCACGCATTTGCGGGAGCAGGTCCAGCGGTGGCAGCAAGGCAATACTGGCGGCAGTGGCTGGGGTTAGCGCAGGGAATCGTTGCAGATATTCGGCGGTGGCGAATACCCCGTAGTCCAGTTTGCCGAGCCCTCGGTAGATCAGGGAGGGCTCACCCAGGTGTGCGGTGCGTATGGCTATATCGGCCACGCCTCGTACGATTTTGTGGAAGTCGGTGGTGACCTGGATTTCTACGGAGCAGCCTGGGTGCTGCGCTGTGAAGCGGCTGGCGGCTTCGAGTACGCTGGCAGAAAAGCCTTCGCCTGCGCTCACCAACACGGTGCCGCTGAGGGTTGCAGGCGTACCGTCCACGGGGGCCTGGCGTCGCAGGCCGGATTCGGCTGCCAGGGCGACGTCTACCAGGGCTTGGCCTCGGGAGGTGAGCCGGCAGCCTTCTACGCCGCGTTCCACCAGTGGTTCGCCCAGGGCGGTTTCCAGTTGGGTGAGGCGGCGGGAGACGGTAGAGGCCGCGATACCCAGTAATTGGCCTGCCTGTAAAAAGCTGCCGCGCCGTGAGACTGCCAGCAGCAGTCGAAGATCGTCCCAATTTGCCTGCAATGCCATATCTCCGCGCTTCCCTGGTGTGCAGATGTGCAAAGCCATTATGCCGCAGGCGCTGTTTTTACGGCGCAGGCTGACCGGTATATCTACTGGCCTTCTCAACAAATGGAATGGCCTGTATGAACACGAACCCCAATCGCTTGCGCAGCACCTTTGTGACCGGTGCCACCGGCTTGCTGGGCAACAACCTGGTACGGGAGCTGGTCGCACGGGGTTATGCGGTGAAGGCGCTGGTGCGCTCGGCGGCCAAGGGTGCGCAGCAGTTCGGCGATGTGCCGGGCGTGGAGCAGGTGGTGGGGGACATGGCGGATGTGGATGCCTTCGCGGCGGCGTTGCAAGGCTGCGATACGGTGTTTCACTGCGCGGCGTTTTTTCGCGATAACTACAAGGGCGGCAGCCATTGGGAGGAACTGGAAAAGATCAATGTCGCCGGTACGCGAGCCCTGCTGCAACTGGCGTATGACGCCGGTGTGCGACGGTTTGTACATACTTCGTCGATCGCCGTGCTCGACGGTGCCCCCGGTACGCCGATCGACGAGACGTGCCTGCGGGCCGAAGCCGATGCGGACGACTACTACCGCAGCAAGATCCTAGCTGAGCGGGAGGTGTTGAGGTTTCTTGAAAGCCATCCGCAGATGCACGCTTGCATGGTCTTGCCCGGTTGGATGTGGGGGCCGGGTGACCGTGGGCCGACGTCTTCGGGGCAGTTGGTCCGGGACGTTATCAACGGCAAGCTGCCGGGGCTGATTCCGGGCACCTTTTCTCTGGTCGATGCCCGCGATGTGGCCTGGGCGCACATTGCTGCCGCCCAAAGCGGGCGACGGGGCGAGCGTTATCTCGCGGCCGGTCGCAACTTGACCATGCGCCAGCTGATGCCGGTGCTGGGGCGTATTGCCGGGGTCAAGGTACCCTCGCGCCAACTGCCGCTGCCCGCGCTGTACCTGTTGGCAGCGGTGCAAGAGGCCTACGCCTACCTGACCGGAAAGCCCATCTTGCTGAGCATGGCGACGTTGCGGCTGTTGATACGCGAGGAGCACCGTACCCGCTTTGACCACCGCAAAAGTGAAGAGGAACTGGGGCTGAGTTTTCGCGTGCTGGAGCAGACCCTCACGGACACGGTGGCCTGGTACCGGGCTCACGGCGGGTTATAAGAAAGCCCCAGGCCAACGACCTGGGGCTATTTATATGGGCCTTCAGCACGCCCATTTGAAATCTTGAAAAGCCACCTCCCTGGCTAACGCGACCGGCACGGAGTAAGCCCTGCGCCGAACAGCCTGCAGTGATGCTGCGTAATTGATACCCTGCCCAAAGCTGTCGATCACTTGGAAAATGCCCTCAAGGCAGCAGTCCAAAATCAACGTCACCCCCGGATAATCCCTCGTCAGTTCCCCCGTTGAATCGCTTAGCACCAACGCCTCCGGCTTCAGGTCAATCAACAACCAACTACGATGCTTGAAGCGCACCCCCACATCCTTGAGCAACGCGTTCCATTCCATGACCCAACCTCATCGACTGGCGATCAGCACAGGAATGGCGTTGTTCAGTGAGAACGCCACCAGAAATACGGCCAGCCCGACGTCGATCTGCCGGGTGTACTTGAGGAACAGCGCCTTGATCGGACCTTGGCCGAACAGCAGCGCCACCACTGAATACCAGATGACTTCCAGGGTCGAGCACAGCATCACCACCAGCACTTTGTCGATCTCCGAGCGCGGAACCGAGAGAAAGCCGGCATAGATACTGATCATGAAAGCGATGGTTTTCATGTTGCTGATATTGGTGATCACCCCCACGCGGTAGGCCTTGGCGAAGCTGGTCGCGCCCGGTGCGGTGCTTTCGGCCGTGCCGGTGTTCTTGGCCAGCACGCTTTTGATGATGCTGTACGCGATGTACAGCAGGTACGCCGAACCGCATAACGTGGCGACTTTGGAAAACGCCGGGTACTGGTGCAACAAAGCCGCCAGGCCCAGCAACGAAATCGTCGAGAAAAACACCCCGACCGTGCAGATGCCCAGGGTCGCGCCGATGCCGGTCGACACCGAGCCCAGCGAGGCGAAGCGGCTGACAATGATGAAGTTGGGGCCCGGGCTTATCACCGCCAGGATGTAGATCAATGCTGCTGTAAACATGGGAACTCCTTGTATGAGGCAGCGGACCGCGCAGGCCGCTGCCGAGAGCCGATCAGGCCAGTGCGTGCAACGGAGCCTCGGCCTGCGCTAGCTTTGCCTCCAGGGACGCGAGGATATGTTCGACCCGCAGTGAAATCAGGCTGAATGAGCCGGCGTCACCCAGGCCATGGGAGCTTTCGCATAAGCCGTTAAGGAACACGGCAGGCAATTCATCCAGCGCCGTCAGGCTGTAATCGCGGTTCACCACCAGCGCGCCATGAGTGTCCGCTCGGAACCGGGCGTGATAAGGCGCCAACAGCGGTGGATAGAGTTCACCATTTTCCTTGGCGGCAATGTCCTTGAAACCGGTAGCCAGCACCAGCGCATCCAACGCGAGGGTCGAGTGGGTCAGTTGGTTGACCTCTTTGAGCGCCAGTTCCACCTGCCCTGATGCGTTGATCTGCGCCTGCTCGATGGCGATGTTGTTGAGAATGTGGATACGCTGTTTGCCCTGCAGTTTTTCCTCATGGATGCGCACGTATAGCGCGTTGATCACGTCTTCATCGGCCGAGCTGTAGTTGGTGCCGCGCAGTTGCTTGTCCACCCGCGCCTTGGCCTCGGGCGGCAGGTTGAAGTAGTAGTCGATAAATTCCGGAAAATACACCTTGTCGCTGAATGGGCTGGTGTCTTTGAGGCGGAAGCTGAAGCTGCGGTGCAGCGAGTAAATCTCTTTGTCCGGGAACCTGGCGGTCAGGTCGAGCACAATCTCCACGGCGCTCTGGCTGGACCCCACCACCCCGATGCGCTGCACGCTCTGGGGTAGCTGGTTGAGACGCTCCAGGTAGTGATTGAGATGGAACACCCGAGGGCCGGTCAGGCCCTCGAACACCGCTGGTATATTCGCCGTGCGCCCGGTGCCCAGCACCAGACTGCGCCCGTAGATGACCCTTTGGTCGTTATAGGTCACCTTCCACACCTGCTCGCCTTTGAATAGCAACGGCTCGACCCGGTGGGCGAACGCTGAGGATTCAACACTGGCGAGAAAATGCCCGGCCACCCATTTGATGTACTCGGCATATTCACGCCGCAACGGGTATGTCAGCGGCAGATTGAGGTAATCGAACAGGCGCCCGGTTTCTTTCAGGTAATTGACGAACCCATAGTGGCTGCGCGGGTTGCGCGGCGTGACCAGGTCGCGCAAGGGGTTGTTCTGGATGTCCGAGCCGCTGAGCAGCATTTCATCCTGCCAGTCGGGGGTGGGCTTGGCGTCGAGGAACCGATAGGTCAGCGCTGAAGCCGACTCTTGCAGCCCGATAGCCAACGCCAGGTTGGAGGGACCAAAACCAATACCTACGATATCGAAAACAGTGTCTGACATGGAAAAGCTCCTATCCCTGGATTGGCTTCAGTGGAAGATGGTAATAGTGATACGCCGTGTTTTCGATAAACCCGAAGCGCGTGTATAAGTTTCGAGCCTTTGGGTTATCGTCCGCGCCCTCAATGAACAACTGTTTGGCGCCGGTTGTTTCCGCGAACGTCTTGGCCGCATTCAATAAGGCCAGGCCAACCCCCGCCCTGCGTTTGGACGCCTCAACATATAAATCATTAAGTATCCACAGGCGCTCTAACGTGACACTGGAAAAACTCGGGAACAGTTGTGTAAACCCAATGATTTCATTGTTTACCAGCGCGACGATAATAATTGACTCGCCTAAATAGAAGCGTTGTTGAATAAAGGCCGTCGAGCGGGTCAGGTCGGATGCCTCACCATAAAACTCGCGGTATTTGTCCAACAACGGCGCGATGGCGGCGGCGTCATCGAGTGACGCATGCCGAGTAAAAACTGCATCGCTCATGGTGTGGTCACCTCGGCAAACGCCTGCTCCAGAATCTGCACGCCTTGGGCGATCTGCGCAGCCGTGATGGTCAGGGCCGGAAGAAACTTCAGCACTTGGTTATCGATGCCGGAGGTTTCAATGATCAGCCCGTGGGCATAGGCACGCGCAGCGACTTTCTGCGCAAGGCTTACATCCTCGAACTCGATACCCCTGAAAAATCCGCGCCCCTTCAGGCGGTTGGGCGCCTTGGCGGCGAAGCCTGCGGACAAGCCCTGCAAGGCCTCATGCAGCACGCCCGCCTTGGCCTTGAGCGCCCGGGTAAAGCCTGCGTCGCTCCAATAGTGGTCGATTACCGCCTTGCCGGTAACGAACGCCAGGTTGTTACCGCGAAATGTGCCGTTGTGCTCTCCCGGCTCCCACACGTCCAGGTGAGGCGCCAGCAATACCAGCGACATGGGCAAGCCATAACCACTGATGGACTTGGACAAGGTCACGATGTCCGGGGTGACGCCCAGGGCTTCGAAGCTGAAGAAGTCACCCGTGCGCCCGCAGCCCGCCTGGATGTCATCGATGATCAGCAGAATGTCATGGGCCTGGGCGATGCGCTGCACGGCTTGCACCCAGGCAGCCGAGGCGCTGTTGACGCCGCCCTCGCCTTGCACGGTTTCCAGCACGATGGCCGCTGGTTTGTCGATGCCACTGCCGCTGCGCAACATAGTGGCCAAGTACAGCGAGGTGTCCACCTCGTCGCCGAAATAGCCATCGTAGGGCATGAAGGTGACGTTGCTGAGGGTAACGCCCGCCCCGGCCCGCTTACGCGGGTTGCTGGTCAGGGCCAGGCTGCCCAGGGACATTCCATGGAAGGCATTGGTGAAGGCTACGATGTTCTGGCGCCCTGTGTACTTGCGCGCCAGCTTGATCGCGGCCTCTACCGCATTGGTGCCGGTGGGCCCAGGAAACTGCACTTTGTAACGCAGGTCGCGCGGCGCGAGCACCTGCGCTTCGAATGCAGTGAGAAAGGCTTTCTTGGCGGTGGTCTTGAAGTCCAGGCCATGAGTGATGCCATTGTGCGCAATGTAGTCGAGCAGCGCGGACTTTAATACCGGGTTGTTATGCCCGTAGTTCAAGGCACCGGCACCGCTGAAAAAGTCGATGAAAAGCTGACCTTGCTCACTGGTCAGCGTTGATCCCTCGGCGGTTTTGAACGTATCGGTAAAGTCCCGGCAATAAGAGCGTACATTGGACTCTTTCAGCTCGAATATATCCAAGGGTTGTTGCAGTTCAGGTATTGCCTGTGCAAGTGAGTAATTCAGCGTCGCCGTCATATCAGGTACCGTTCATTAATCCAATTGAATGGACTTCCAACAGGTAGAGCTATTTCCCAGTGGCCATGTAGCGAATGCTGAGAAGACTTTAATCCTTGAAGTCCGCTTGCAACTTTTCATCCAATGAAAACATGACCCGCTCTGTTGGCCAGCAGGAACAATGACGTCTTTCGCTGATTAAACTAGCAGCAATTACTCCCCCTGCAACTGAATATAAATTCATATGCTTATGACCCGTTGCCGCCAAGCGGCGATGGTATCGCGCGATACCATCGCCACGGGGTCAGTGCGGCGGCAAGCTTTTAAGGCGTTCTTCCAGGTTTTGCCCAGGGAAGCGCTTTTGCAACTCGGCAAGTTTGGCCGTCGCCGCGGCCTCATCCCCCGCCGCGCGCAGGCGCGCTACTTCCTGCAAGCCAAGCTCAAGAGGTTGCGGCGCAGCGCGCTTGGCCAGCTTGCCTTGGGGCAAGGCATCGCTGCTCATTTCGGCACTGTAGGACTCGGCACGGGGCGGCGCGCTCATCGGCGCAGGCGCGGAGAACGCGGCCGGGGCAGCGAGACGTGTGTTGTGTACCGGGTCCAACTCGGGGGTGCGCGTGATCACGCCCACCAGCAACGCCACACCGGCCAGGCTAGCGAATGCCATTTGCCAGCGCGGTTGCTGGCACGCACGCAGCCAACGCTGCCACAGGTTGGGCGCGGGCTTGGGGGCTTCGCGGCGGGCGGCGTTGAGGATGAAGGCGTCGAGGGACGCGAGCGGTTCGCCCGTGCTGTGTTGACGAAAGTGCTGGAGCATCTCGTCGTCAGGGGTGTGTCGGGAGTCGTTCATGCGATTATCTCCTCGGCCAGCAGGCGGCGCAGTTTCTGCTGGGCGTAACGCAAGCGGCTTTTTACGGTTTCCAGCGGGGCGCCGGTGAGGGTGGCGATTTGCGGTACTTCGAGCTCGCCGTGCAGGCGTAGCAGGAAGACTTCGCGCTGGTCTTCGGGCAGGTCTTGCAGGGCGGCGTCGAGGCGGGCCTGGTCGCGGCTCAGGCTCAGCTGTTGTTCGGGGCCAGCGCTGTGGTCGGGCTGGGCGTGCAGCTGTTCATCGTAGCTGTCGAGCAAAGGGTTGTGGATGCCGTGCTTGCGCCAGTGGTCGATCAGGCGGTTGCGGGCGATCTGGAACAACCAGGTGCGAAAACTCGCCCGGCCTTGTGGCTGGGTGGTGCTGCGGATCAGGCTGAGCCAGGTGTCCTGGTAGATTTCTTCGGCCAGTTCGGCTTTGTTGCACAGGGACACGAGGAAGCGGTACAGGCCCTGGCGGTGGCGCGTGTACAAGGCTTCGAAGGCGGCAGCGTCACCGGTTCGGTAGCGGGCCAGCAGCGATTCGTCGCTGGGTGAGTCATCTGGAACGGCCATGTAGTGGGCGAACTCCTTTTGGTCAGCCGAAGCAGGGTTAGTGTGGGAGCTGGCTTGTCGAATCGTCGCAACGCTGCGATGGCATCCACTCGGTGTGCCTGGTGAACCGAGTTGTCTGCATCGCAGGCAAGCCAGCTCCCACATTGGTTCATTGTTGTGTTCGGGATTCTGGTTTGAGGCTTTGGGCCAACTCCACCAGTTGCACGAATTCGTTGCGCAGCCCGAACGGGTCATCGCCGCGGGCCGAGCGCGCCAATTTGGCGGTGTCTTGCAAGCTCATGGTGCCAGTGTAGCGGCCATCGCCCTTGAGCTGTTGGGCGAAGGCGGCCACGGCAGACGCGAAGCGCAGATCATCGCTGGCCGGGGTGGTTTGGTTGGCGATGGGGCGTTCGATCAACTGACTGTTACCGCCCGTAGCGGGTTTGTAGCGCACCCGAAGTATCGCCAGCTCATCGGTTTTGCCTTCGGTCGCAGGCGCGGCGGCGTAACGCAAAGGCTCCAACCAGCCCTTCTCGCCCTTGGGCACGATTTCATACAACGCCGTCACTGTGTGCCCTGCACCAATCTCACCGGCATCGACTTTGTCGTTGTTGAAATCCTCACGCTTCAGGGCGCGGTTTTCATAGCCCAGCAGGCGGTATTCGCTGACCTGGGCCGGGTTGAACTCCACCTGCAGCTTCACATCCCGCGCCACCACGGCCAGGGTCGAACTGAGTTGCTCCACCAGCACCTTGCGCGCTTCGCGCAGGTTGTCGATGTAGGCGTAGTTACCGTCGCCCGCGTCGGCCAGTTGTTCCATCAGGTGTTCGTTGTAGTTGTCCACACCAAAGCCGAGGGTGGTCAGCGATACGCCGCTTTTGCGCTGGGCCACGGCCATTTGCTTGAGGCTATCAAAATCGCTGATGCCCACGTTGAAGTCGCCGTCGGTGGCCAGCAGGATGCGGTTGATGCCTTGGTCGATAAAGCCTTCGCGGGCCATCTGGTAGGCCAGTTCGATGCCGGATGCGCCTGCGGTGGAGCCACCGGCGGTGAGTTGGTCGATGGCGTTGCGGATCTTGGCTTTTTCACTGCCCGAGGTGGGTTTGAGCACCACGCGGGACTCACCGGCGTAGACCACCAGTGACACGCGGTCCTGATCACGCAGTTGATCCACCAGTAACTTCAGCGTGCTCTTGACCAACGGCAAGCCTTCGCGGCGGTCCATGGAGCCGGACACGTCCACCAGGAACACCAGGTTGGCGGGCGCCAGTTCGGCCACGGTTTTATCGGAGGCCTTGATGCCGATGCGCAGCAGTTTTGTGCGCGGGTTCCATGGCGTGGCGGCGAGTTCGGTGGTGACGCCAAAGGGTGAGCCGTCGGTGGGCAGTGCGTAGTCATAGGGAAAGTAGTTGACCATTTCCTCCAACCGAACCGCGCCTTCGGGCGGCAGGCGGCCTTGGTTGAGGAAGCGCCGTACGTTGGCGTAGCTGCCCGTGTCGACATCCACGCTGAAGGTGGAGACCGGGGTTTCGGCGACGCGGTGCACGGGGTTGTCGGGCAGGTTGGCGTATTGCTCGCGGGGTTCGCTGCGGTCATTCATCATCGCCATTTCACGCACCATGATCGGTGCCGGCATGACCATGCGTTTGGCCATCGCGCCCTCAACCGGCGCGCTGTGCAACTCGGCGATGGGTTGTGCGGGTTTGGCCACCTCGGGAGAGGAAGACAGCCCACACCCAGCCAGCGCCACCAGCAGGGTAACGGTGAAGCCTTGGGCAGCGGGACGCAGGTAAAGCAGCGGGCGGGACATGGGGCTGAACCTCGTGAATGAATAGTCCGTTCACAAGGTCAGACGCGAGGAAGGTTGGGTTCGGGTTAAACCTTGGAAATTCACCCCGATCAATGTGGGAGCTGGCTTGCCTGCGATAGCGGTGTGTCAGACAGCCTTTCCAGCACTGGCCCACCGCTATCGCAGGCAAGCCAGCTCCCACAGTTGAATGGCGGTATTCTCTTAGTCCGTACCGTACTTGGGGTTACGCGGGCCGTACAAGATGCCGGTGCGTTGCCCTGCCGACAGCAACCGCGCACTGGTGATACCGGCAATCGGGTGCGCCGCATCGGTGGAGCTGTTGATCACCTGCTTGACCGCCGCCGTGATCAACATGCCCACCAGGCCGCCACCGTTGTTGTTGCCTTCTTCGCTCGACGCCCGCGCCGAACCGGTCCACAGGGTGGTGCCGGTGCGCAGGTCCACCAGTTTGGCCGAGGCCGTCACTGAGGTGTCGCTGGAGATCAGCATGTACTGGGTGCCGTACTCGCTGATGGTGATGTACAGCGCCGCGTCCGCGCCAAAGATGTCATGCAGCTTGGCCGGTTGTACGGCCTGGATATCGTTGGCGGTGGTCAGGCCGTTCTGGCGGAAGGTTTCGTCCACCAGGGCAATCGGCAACACGTAGTAGCCGGCTTCGGCCAGCGGGTAGGTGACTTGCGACACCAGGCTGTAGGACGCCTGCACTTCCGGCGATTCATTGATCGGCGGCAGTACCAGGATCGACTTGGGCCGCGCCTGTTTGTACGCCGAATAATCAACCGTCTTGGGTGCGGCGCAACCGCCCAGCAACGCCAGGGCCAGCAAGGCGCCGGTGAGTTTTAACAGGCTCATTTGGTGGCGACTCCGGCTTTGGCGTTTTTCAACAGAAAGTCCATGTACGCAGCAGACTCAGGGAACAGCGCCTTCTCGGTGCGAAACTCCTGCACCATCTGGTCATCCTTGCCCATGTTCATGTACAGCATGCCCAGGTGCGCGTGGTAACCCGGCGGCGCCTTGCGGCCACTGGCGTTGATCTTCTGCAGGTCGCGCTCCAGTGCTTCCACCTGCGCTTCCTTGGGCTCGCCCTTGAAGTACTCGTAAACCTGTGGCTGGTAGCTCTCCCATTGATACAGGGGCTGGGGCGCCGTCTGGCACCCGGCTACCGTCGCGATTGCTGCCAGCGTCAGCGCTAACTTCACTGCCTTGCTCATCCGTGTACTGCTCCTTGTGGTGTGGCTGATCAGTTACGCGGGTTCCAGGCGCCGGCGTTGATGCCGTCGACCAGGCGGTTGATCGCTTCGCGCATAGCCAGGTCCAGCACCTTGCCATTGAGGGTGGAGTCATAGCTGGCGGTGCCGCCGAAGCCGATCACTTCACGGTTGGACAGCGCGTACTCACCGGCACCCTGGGTGGAATACACCACCTCGGAGGTGTTGATGTTGACGATATTCAACGCGACTTTGGCGTAGGCCACTTGGGTCTTGCCACGGCCGAGAATGCCGAATAGCTGGCGGTCGCCGGTCTCTTTGCGGCCGAACTCGGTCACATCGCCAGTCACTACGTAGTCAGCGCCCTTGAGCTTCTGCACGGTGCCTTTGATTTTGGCTTCCTGGGAGATTTCGCCCATGTTGTCGCGGTCCAGCACGCTGAAGCGGTTGGTCTGCTGCAAGTGGGTGATGAGGATGGTCTTGGCCTGGCCGCCGAGACGGTCAACGCCATCGGAGAAGATGCCGCGCATGTAGCTGGAGCGGTTATCGAACTTGCCCACGGCAATCGGCACACGCACGCCGGAATAGGCCACGTGGGCGCTGGCGACTTGCTCCACCGGCATCGCACGGTTGCTCTCGGTGGCACAACCGGCCACGGTCAACAGCGCCGCGGCGGTGAGGCCCGACAGCAGGATTTTGGACAGTGTCTTCACAGGGTGCTCCTTGGGTGAGGAAATCAGCGTTGCCGGGTTTTCCAAGGAGATAGGCAGCCTGAAAGCGCGCTGGCCTGAATTCTTCCCTGAAAGACGGTGATGCAACGGCTGCGGCATTTTACGGGGTTGAGAGCGGTTCTCAAGTTGTTTCGGCCATAGGTGTGGGGGCTTAGCCTACTGCCGACCGCAATACTCAAAGCAACAAAGATCAAATGTGGGAGCTGGCTTGCCTGCGAAAACGGTAGTGCAGCAACAGATGCAGCGACTGACACACCGCCTTCGCGGGCAAGCCCGCTCCCACAGGGGAACTGCGCTTAACCCTGACTGGCATTAGTCCAAACCCGCCCACCAACAGCAGCCAGCCTTCGCACAGACCTACTTGAGTTCCTTCACCAGGTACTGCGCAGAAATCTGCGTAATCCCGGTCAACGCCCGGCGCAAGGCTTCAGGGTCAGTGCGATAGGTCAACGGGGTGTAGCCATAGACATTCTGACCATTGAACGGCGTGACCGCTTCAAAGGTGCGCCAGATCATCTCATCGCCGCGATCCATCTGCGCTAACACGTTAAGGGTGGGGTAAATCACACTGCTGAAACCCTGGGTCAGGCGAAAGCCCCACTCGGACACGGTCAGCTGAATCTGCGCATCAGCCGGCTCATCGTCGCCGACCACCTTGAGCGTCGAAGTCTTACCCAACTCATCGACAAAGCCCTGTTTGAGCAACACGCCTACATCGAGTTTTTCCGCCTCCATCACCGTCAGAATAGCCACCGGCGTCGGCATCTCGGCCAACTGCCCAAGTTTCATGCCGCCGGCAAGCCCGGCGCCACTCAACGCCGCAGTACCCAGCTTGGACGCCCCGCTGGCCATGCCAACACCGGCGCCAACCCCGGCACCCAGGGCTGCGCCCCAGGCCTGTTCGCGGCCGAAGTACACCATGTTCTTTTCCCACTTCACGGGCAGGACTTTGACGGTCTTGATCTGCGCGCGGTTTTCGGGAGTGAGGGGGTGGCTGACGCAACCGCCGAGGATGAGGGTGGTGAGGAGAATGAAAAGAAGGTTTTTCACATCAGTCCTTTAATGTTTGCAGTGAATACGAGAAGTCGGCAGGGCCTGGGCCCTGCCGACACACTGGCTCAACTCATTTGCTTTCTTTGGCAATGGTGCCCAAGGACGCATCCTTGACCAGATAACGGCCTTCGACTTCGCTCAGCGCTTTGAGGCTGTTACGCGCCACGGCGAAGCCCATTTCGACTTCCTGCTTGAGGTAAACCACCTCACCCGCTTTGACATCAATCGGCATGTCCGCCCAGTTTTCAGCCTTGGAGCTGATCACGTGTTTGCCCGGCGTCACGAAAAAATAGATGTACTGGTTACCACGGTTGTAACCCATCTCCGAGTCGGCTTCCTTGTCATCCAGGAACACGTTGAACCGCACCAACATTCCTACGTTGCTCGGGCGCACGACGTACACCAGGCCTTTATCAGCCACGGCAGCCTTGGGCAGCGAATAGTTCGCCACGTCAGCCTGCATCTTCTCCACCGACGGCGTCGAGGAACAGCCAAACAGCGTGGCAAGGGACAGAACGACAGCGGCTTTGCAGAACAACTTGATCATGTATTTCTTCCTTGTGGGTAACGGTGGAGCGGTTTTGAGAGTGCCGATGATGGCGGGGTCTCATTTTTTGATGCGCTGGTCATCGCCGTTGTGTCGGCAATGAGTGGCATGGCGCGAGGCATTGTGCCATTGCTGTGATGCCTTGCGCGGTTTTGGGTCAGGGGCTTATAGTCCGGCCGTCGCCCAACAGGGCGATCGGATTTGGCGATCCGTTGACCGTATGCGAAAGCTTTCTGCTTGCTTGCAGGGGCTTCCGTACCCGCATTGCTGCTTTATGGCAGCTGTGCGCGGGAGACCTTCGGGTCTGCCGGAACTCGGTCCCGGTTCGCCAACCTGCGTACAGCTGTCACCCATTCGTTTGGCGACGACAGGTGACAGTCTCACTTACTGACCGAGGTTGTACCCATGAATAGATACATGCCCCTAACCGGCCACGACTGCACCATCCCAGCGCTGACCATCGACACCCAGGCACCCCTCGACGTCCTTCACGACGCCGCCGTGCACCGCATTCGGGCCGTCACCCAACTGCTGGAAAACCTGGCCTTCCGCGAACAACTCAGCAGCGATGCCGTAGTGCTTTCAGACTTCGCCCACTTGCTGGCCATTCCGCTGCGCGATGGGTGTGATTTGCTGGACGTCATCAGTCGCAGGCTCAATGCCGATCCGTCCTGAGTGAAAATCGGGCGGCCTTTGTGTCGCCCGCTTTGTGCGTGATCAGCGCAAACTAAATAAATCCGTCCCTTTTTAATCGTCCCTTTTTAATCTCATCTCCCCACCTGACAGCGTCTTATTGCTCCGCGCGCCAATCGACATAACCTTTCACCACAATCAGCTGATTACGGATGAAGCTTGAAAAGTTATCGGCCAACACCGCCACCTCATCGATTTCCGAATCGATCTCTACTATCGACCAATTATTACCTACATCAAAAGCATAAAGCAGACCACTGGAAGTAGCCGCAAACACATACATCCGGCTATGAACAAAAGGGGACGAACAAAAGGGGACAGATTTATTTAATACGCCTTCCAACTCCAGCCTAAATAAATCCGCCCCTTTTCTCTCTATATATATCACCCTAAAACAAATAGCAACTCTCTAAATTATTAGTCTCATACTTCCATGAAACTATCCTACTTTCCGGAGACACAAGCACCGAATAGCGGCAATTCCTAATCCAGGTTATGTAGTAGCGCGTCCCGCTGCTTTCTTTTACTACCCTATCGAACGTTTTTTCTTTGTTAGCGGGGGACCAAAATGGCTCAGTACATGTATGGGGCGTGCGCGAGCAAATGCTGTATACGTGAGATTCAAAGGTGGTACCTACCCATCCATCTTTACTGGATAGCCACGCAGACCGTGACGGCGCGCAACCCGCAATCAGAAATACAACCACCATTATTACGCTAATTTTTTTCACGTTTTCTCTCCGTGAAAATGTGAAAAACGGGACAGATTTATTTAATACGCTTTTCAACTCTAATTCTAAATAAATCTTTCCCTTTTCTCACTTTTTTATTCTTCTCCGCTCTGGCACCAACTCAACTTCTTCCATTTATATGATTTCGCCACGGCACGAGCAGTCCCTCCAACAAGACTCGATCAACAACACCATCATCAATGGCGCCGACAAAAGTTGTATCCAACAGAAACTCAAAGGAAATATTTTCCTTTTCCGATAACTTTTTAACGGCAAAGACTATTTCTTCTACTTCATCTAGATTTTTTGAATCCATATCAACAGACAGTATATTCGGTTGCAGTGCTGAATAAATTTCCAACATTCCACCCACCACTTCCGCGCCCCCTTCGTCTATCGCGTCAATAAAGGTTGGCGGGGCAATGCTCCATATTCTTGACGCAGCGAACTCATTCACGAGCTGCTGCACATTAGATCTAATAGACTGATCTAAGTCTTGAGCCACGTAGAAAATCAACTTTTGCTTCTCATGTTCTAGCGGTACGGAATGCATTATTCAGCTCCTTTTTTTGGAGGGTATGCCGGGAGAACCGACCCTGGCCCCCCTTTTCTACTGATATTTTGCTCATTCAGGATATCTATTGCCCTATCGAACAAAAGGGCGAATAAAAGGGAACAGATTTGTTTAATAGTTTTTTCAACCCTAACTCAAATAAATCTGCTCCCTTTTTTCACTTCTCTAGCTAGATCAAACAAACCGCCTTCTTTTGTTCTCAATTATTTTTTGGCAAATTTATCGAAAAAGCCGAAAGGAAAGTCTCAATAATTTTTCGATCTGCATCACTCTTTGCAAAACGCTTAAGCACTGGGACAAGATGATAAAACAATAGCTCGAGCCTGCTAGGATCTTTGGGCAATGCATCGTTAATGCATGCAACCATTAACTTAACTGGCATAATTGACGCGAACGCTTCATATCCTCTAGCGCTAGAGAACGGAATTTTCTTAAAATAATAATCCGCTAAACGTTTCTGCTCTGGTTTTTTCCAAGATCTATGAGGAAGGAGTAATAAAGCTTCACCCCAATTATCTGAAGCAAGCGGGTACCGGCTCAATATCCAAGCTGCCGCCTGATCAGAAGTCATTTTCGCCAACTCTTTACAGAGTGATATCAATCTTGAATCCATACCAAACTATTTCCTTCGAATAAAGGGGACAGATTTATTTAATACAAATAGACCCACCCCTTTTATATAACCCTCTTTGACACAAACCAAATGGACAATCAATCACACTCAAACATTAATTTCACACTTTTACTCACGGATAAACGAAATTCGTCTTTACTTGCCCACCAACATCGTAACTCATCACAAAAGAACTCCAGTTCTCACCCCGCGATGCTGCGCTAGCCTTCAACTCCTTAATTAATCGATACAAAACAGCACCATTGAAATCAGTTTGCGGCTGCTCATTTCCCACCCCATTTTTCTCAATGGTGACTTCTTCAACCATGTATCTATCGCACAACTCAGCTTCATACCTGAATGCATCATAATCTTCAACAATTCCTGACTGAAGCAATTCAAAAATACTTTTAACAATTTCTATATCTTTGGTAATCATTATTTATGCTCCTGTATTCTGCGAGCTTCATTTTCGGAGAATAAAGGGATAGATTTATTTAATACGCTTATCCCAGTACAAATTTAAATAAATCTGTCCCCTTTTTCGCTTCCAATTATGCCTCGCGATGCAGCAGTACGGTGCCGACGAACAAGACGATGGGGTACCGAATTTACTCAGGTTGATCGCCAGGAAACGTGTCGGAAACCGGCCGGGACGGATTGAGCCTCGCGCCATAAAACGAAGGCCCAAGCCTTACCCGATGCTGATGCAGACGCGCTCGGCGGCTAGGACCGAGGTCAGGAGAAATGGACACCCGAAGAAGGTTAAGTAAGTGCCATTCAAATCCGCCCCCATTTCTCCGAAATTTTATCCCGCAGGAACCGCATCGATATCAAACTCACCTTGCTCGTCAATTTCGGCGTCTGCTCTCAACACCTCAAAATCGCAGCCCCCTAAATTCAAATGGACATTTATTTCATACACTCCACTTGAGGAGGGTCTTATAAATTCGACCTGAAGAGAATAATCTCCTTCAGGCAGTTCTAGAGGAACCGTACTCGAAATACTACCAACCTCAATATTTCTATCTCTCACCGCGAAGGGAACTTTAAAGGCCCGAACCACGTCTGCGCTTATAGCGGGCACTTGTTCGTTAATGAAAAGGCTAATTATATGGTCCCCTTCGTCAATCAAAGCTCTAAAAGAAACACTCCCTAACCTCCACGCAAATCCTTGCGCATAACTACGATCACTCCAATCATTATACGGCTGATCAAGCGAACTCAAAAACACGCAAAATTGCGAATAAGACAAATATATACTTTCTCTAAACCTAGCCATTAGTCCACCACCTTAATTCTGACTTTCTCGCCATCGGGCAGTCCGCGACATGCATTACCTATACATGCGCCAGCCCCCATATTATCTTTCGGGCTTATGGGTCTAACACTCGCTCCAGTCCCACCCTCTTTAAACATTGCCGGTGGATACTCATCTAACTGTTTCCCAGGGACCTTAGGAAGACCACCAATTGAGTCCTTTCTGTTCCCGGGAGCACCAGGCCTATCAATTGTTAATACATCAGGATGACCGGCGTTTTGCGCATCTGAAATATGCTCTGCCGCTTCCCCATATTTCCCCCGGGATATTAATATTTCCTTTGACACTAACGGTACTTCAGGAGACGCAGTTTCACCCTGAGTAGCCTTCCCTTTCCCTCCCCCAGAGCGAGACGGTAATGCTACTCCGACTCCAGCCTTTATAGCCTCTGCACCCAGCTTAACCAATGCTCCGCCACCTGCGGAGCTGATATCTGCTGCAATTTTGCTAGAAGCGTCGAGATTGTTCCCTATCACGAAACCTACAGCGGAGGCAGCGCCACCCTGCTTTTCGGATCTAAGCTTACCTACCAGATCGACAAGTTTCTGATCATCGTTCGCCAGGGAAGTTGCAATACCTCGGCAGCGTTGAGGATCGCGTGCGCAAAGCGCATCCAACTCGTCATTTCTCTGCTGATCAAGTTCCGCATAGCGCTGCCTGACCTCACGCTTCTCTTGCTCCGTAGTCTTGCTATCTACCTCCCGAAGCATTTCCTCGACTTCTTCGTGGTAAAGATAGTTAAACGTCGTTGCCTTCTGAGCAATCTGAGAGCCCTTGTCCAAATCTCCGTCGACAGCCGCTGCCGCTAGCAAGCCTGTCAGTTGTGAAAGCATCAGCGTGATGTCGTCATTGCCTTGAGCAGCCCACACCAACTGATTGATGAGCGCCTCATTCAGCCCGGCAGCGGCAGCCCCGGTTTTGAAATCGCTACCTGTGGCTTCAGCCAGCAATCCACCCATCAAAGCATGCGCAATAATCTTTTGAGGGCTGCCATTGGGGAAGGTGACGTAATCACCCACCCAATTAAAACCGGTAGCCATTGCAACGTTGCCAGCCTCTCCCAACAAGGCCGCATTGAAGTTGTCGCCGAAGCTTCCCCCTTGAACGGCCGTCGATATTCCGCTAGAGATTACCGCCCGGCCACCGGTACGCAGCGCGATATCGCCTGCTGACGTCCAGGTGAAAATATCTTTGGAGGAGTTTGTAACCGCCAAGGTTGAACCCGTACTCGGGGTAACACCTTGGACTGTGCTTGTACTTGTGCCTGCACCTGCGCCATCAGCACCAGCGAACCAATTAGTGTCGGCATACTCAAGAGCCCCCGCCGTAAACCCGGCGACTGCTGCGCTTTTCAGGCTATTGGCGCTGACCGTTTCCTTAAGCGCTGCACCCAAATTGCCTTTGTTGTTGATGGTGCTAGTGACTGCCGTCGTACTCAGGCTGGTGCTCACCGCAAGGGTGGCTCCCTGCAACCCGAATCCTACCGGCCCCATGATCGCCGCCATCATGATCGCAATCGCAATCTTGGCACCGGCGCCCAACCCTGAGTTGTCGTACTTGAAGCTCTCGTGAATCTCCTTTACCTGGTGCCAATCAATGTCGCCACGTGCCTCAGCTTGCTTGAGCCAGGCCAAATTAGGATCAGCCTTGACCATCGCATCAACGGTCTGGCTTACAGTCTGCTGATCGACCTGTTTGACGTCGATACGAATGCCTTCGGCGGCCTTGATGACAAGCTGTCCTTGGGCAACCAACTCGCTCTGACGCAAGGTTTCGTCTGTATTACCTTTGCCCTTAGCGCTGAACCACGAGAGGTCGCTTTTGCTCTTAGTGTGGCTCTCATCGTGCAGGTCCTTGACGCCTTCAAAGACAATTGCACCACCGCTATCAAGGATGATGTCCTTGCCGCTATTAAGCTTCGCAACTTGATACAGCTGGTCGCCGTCGCTTTTAAGGACTAGGTTGCCACCTGTCTTGATCTCGGTCCCTACCTGGGTGGTGCGGGTCACTTCATCCATCTGCGCCTTTTTAGCGCCCCAGCTTCCCTTCTCCTTCATGTCATACAACGTATGCGTACTGTTCTCAGCCGCCAACAAACTCAACTTATCCCCGCTATACAGATAAGCCTCATTCCCCGCACTGATCCTGCTCGCCACGATCGTGGTGTCACGCCCGGCCTGGCTGACAAAATCCCCACCCGCCGTCAGTACGCTCGCCACTTGAGTGGTCTGGTCGTCCGAAGTCTTGATGCGTTTTTTGCCGTCCTTTTCCTTGCCCTCGACGTTGTGCATGTCGCTGACCGAGGCGACGTTGAGGTCGCGGCCGGCGGCGATGGTGAGGTCTTTGCCGGCGGTGGCGGTGCTGCCGATGATGTTGACGTCTTGCCCGGCCTGCATGTTGAGGTTGCCGCCCGCCGTGACGCTGGCGGCGAGGTTTTTGACGTCGGTGGTGATGCTGGATTTCTCGCCGCCGTCTCGGGTCTCGTGTTTGACGCTGGTGTCGCTGGCGGCGATGAGGTTGAGGTCGCGGCCGGCGGTTAAGTTGGCGTCGTTACCAGCGGTGAGTGCGCCTCGGTTGGTGAGGTCGCGGCCGGCGTCGATGGCGAGGTTTTCGCGGGCGACGATGGTGCCGGCGCTGGTGTCGGTGAGGGTGCGCATACCGGCGCCGTCACGCACCTGGATGGCGGTGGTCTCGTTGGTGATGTCGCCTTTGAGCGCCGTGAGGCTGACTTGTTTGCCGCGGATTTCGCCGGCCATGGCGTTGCGGATGCTGTCTTGGGCCAGCAGGCTGAGGTTGTTGCCGGCTTCGACCAGGCCGCCGGTGTAGATACTGCCGCTGCTGATGGCGGAGAGGTTGTTGCTGGCGCGCAGGGTGCCGACGTTGATCAGGTCGCCGCCGGTGACCAGGTTGAGGTCGCGGCCCTGGATGAGGCTGTTGCCGCGCACGTTGCGCGAGTCGGCCTGGGCCAGGTACAGCACCGGCACGAGCACGGTCTGGCCGTCGATGACGCGGTTTTCCATCCACACGATGTCGTGGGTCAGGGCGCCGACTTGCTGGTCGGTGAGGGCCACGCCCAGGCTCAGGCGCAGGGCGTCTTTGCTGGCAAGGCCGTTGTCCATCAGGTAGCGGAACTGGTCGGCGTCGCTGTACAGGCCGCCGGCGAGGAAGCGTTGGCCGGTTTGCGCGAGCACGGCGTCACGGATCAGGCGGGTTTCGTACTGGCCGTCACCGAGGCGGCGCCAGGCGTCGTCGGAGGTGTAGCCGAGCTTGCCGAGCATGTAGTCGGAGCTGAGGAAGCCTGATACGGAGGTGAACTCGGGGTTGGTCTCGATCAGGTAATGGCTGGTGGGGTCGGCGTTCTTGACGAACAGGCCGTACTCGCCCTTGGGCAATTGGAAGGTGGGCGAGGTGGTGGGGTCGACCGGGGCGAAGGCGGTGCCGGTGTAGTCCACGGGCACGAAGCCGCCACCAGGGGCCACGCCTACCACGGGCAATACGCTGCCGGGCGCCTGGGCGCTCGGGTCGTTGGCGTGTTTGCTCAGGTTGATGTTGATGCCGCCGACGGGGATGCCGGTCTGGTCGTCGCCGAGGGTGCCGGTCAACTGGGCCAGGGTGTTGTTGTGCAACGTGCCGTTTTGCAGGGTGCGGGCGACGTTGAGGTTGACCGTGCCGCCCGCTTGCAGGGTGGCGTCGTAGCCGGGGCCGCTGTTGTTGGTCCAGGTGGTGACGTCACTTGCGTAGGCGAACGGCAGGCTGTTGGGTGAGCGGCTTTTGAGTTCTTCGAAGCGCGCCTTGTCGAAATTCCCAGCCGCCGTGGCCGCATTGAACGCGGGTACGTCGACATATTGCATGCGTTCAAACAAATCGTCGGAGACGTGACCTGGCGTGCCGATGACAAGCTTGCGCTGGCCCGTGCGCGTGGCGGCGCCCTGGTTGAGCAGGTCACCGGCGGTGATGCTCAGGTCGCCATTGGCGGCCATCAGGCTGTAGCGGTTCTGCACGTTGTCGCCTTGCAGCAGCATGTTTTTGCCCGCCACCAGGCGCGCCGCTACCGAGTCCTTGGTCGCCGCCTCGAGGTACGTTTCGTAGATGGTGATCTCGCCACGTTCCCAGTTGTCGCTCTCGCCGCAGTGCTGGCCACAGATCCAACTCAAGCTGCCGGTGGTCAGCGTTTGCCCGAGTTCGAATTCATCTTTGGCGTTTTCGATAAAGCCCGCATTGATGCCGATCGAGCCTTCGCTTTCCACGGTGCCGGAGCGGTTGCTGAACAGCACGGCACGCCCGCCATCGCGGGCGGCGAAGCTCAGGTTGCCTTTGCTGTAGACATCGCCATAGCTGTTGCTGAAGCCATTGCTGCGCAAGGTCATGTCGCCGCCGCTGAACAGCAGCGTGTCGGCGGCATTGGTGATGCCGTTGACTGCGGTGAGGTTCACTGCGCCCTGGGCACCGAGGGTGCCACGGTTGTTGATTTGCGCGGCGGCGATGTCCAGTTGCTGGCGGGCGGTGAGGAAGCCGAGGTTGTCCAGGGCGCCGCCCAGGGTCAGGCGCGCATTGGTGGCTGCCAGGCGGCCGCCGTTCTGGCTGAGGTTGTTGGCGACGACGGTGAGTGTTTGCAGGGCCGAGACGCGGCCGCTGTTGGTGATATCGCCGGTGGTGATGCTGATGTCACCGTCGCTGAGCAGTTCGCCGCCGTTGTCCAGGCTGGCCACGGTGAGGATCAGGCCCTTGGCGCTGGCCATGCGGTCACCGGCCTTGAGGGCCAGCCCTTGGGCGCTCTTGTAGGTGAGCACGTCGTTGAGTTGCACGCGGCCCAGGCCGTCGACCTTGCCGAATGCCCAGTCGGCGCTGCCCATGCCCTGGATATTGCCCTGGCTGCCTTCGAGGCTGGCGGTGTTGAGGTGGAACAGGCCGGTGCCGGCGTGTTGCAGCATGCCGCTCTGGTTGTTGAGGCTGGCGGCGTCAAGGCTGAAGGCCTGGCTGCCAAATTCGAGGGTGCCGTTCTGGTTGTTCAGCGCGCCGCTGAGGTTGAGTTTGCTGCTGGCGCCGCCCAGTGCACGCAGTTGGCCGTTGGCGCTGTTGTCCAGGCTGCCGCCGGTGAGGGCCAGGCCCTGGTTGGCTTCGATCAGGCCGCCCTGGTTGGTGAGCGTGTCGCGTGAGGTCAGGTTGAGCTGGTTGCCGCTGATCTGGCCGCCCGCGCTGTTGTCGAGGCTGGCGCCGCTGACGGTCACTTGTTCTTTACCGAACAGTTTGCCGCCACGGTTGGCAAGGGCTTCTACGGTCAGTTGCAGGTTACCGACCAGGCTGGCCATCAGGCCGCCGCTGGCGTTGTCGACGCTGTTGGCGGTGACGCTCAGGCTGTCGCCCTGCACGGTGCCGCCCTGGTTATCCAGGCGGGTGGTGTTCAGTTCGGTGAGGGCGCCGCCGCTGAGGATCAGGCCCTTGCGGTTGCTCACATCCTGGCCGCTGTAGCTCAGGCCTTCGGCGCCGGCCAGCAGTTGCCCGTTGTCGTTGTTCAGGTGCTGGGCGGCGATGTCCAGGCGCTTGCCGCGCAGGGTGCCGCCGTCGTTGTTGAGGGTGGTGAGCTGCTTGACCAGCACGCTGCGTTCGCCCGCGTCGATCTGGCCGCCGACGTTGGTGAGCAGGTCGCTGACCTTGAGCACCACGTCGCCGCCGTCGCTGACCAGCGCGCCTTTGTTGCTGTTGGTGAAGGTCTGCGCGGTGACGTCGACGGTCTGGCCCAGCAGGATGCCGGCGCTGTTGTCCAAGCGCTCGCCTTGCAGTTGCAGCAGGACCTCGCTCTGGATGCGGCCCTGGGCGTTGAGCAACTGGCCCGGGCCTTTGAGCAGCAGGCTTACGCCCAGGGCACCACCGGCCAGCAGGCCGGCGTTGCGGTTGTCGAGGCCCGAGGCGCGCACGTCGAGGTGGTCACCCAACACGCGCCCGGCGCGGTTGTCGATGTCGCCGCCGGCCACGTCGAGCAGCAGTTGCTTGCCGACGATCGTGCCGCCCTGGTTATCCAGGTTGGCGGCGTGCAGTTCGATATCGCCCTGCCCGGCCTGCAAGCGGCCCTGGGCGTTGTTGAGCTGTTGTGCGGCGGTGAGGGTGAGCTTGCCGGTGTCGGCGCTCAGTACGCCGCCTGCGTTGCTGCTGAGGGTGCCGGCCGTAACGTTCAGATCGGTGCTGGCCTGGGCGAAACCCTGATTGTTGTTGAAGGTGTTGGAAACGGCGAGGTTGAGCGCGCCACCGTCGGCCTGGATCAGGCCCTTGAGGCTGTTGTCGAGGTTGCTGGCAGTAACGGTCGCGGTTTTGGCCACCAGCACGCCGTTCTGGTTGTTCAGGTTACCGGCGTTGACGGTCAGGTCGTTGGCGATGACTTGCCCGCCGCTGTTGTTCAGGTTGGCGCTGGTGAGCACCAGGCTGCCACCGGCCATTTCGATACGGCCCTGGCGGTTGTCCAGAGAGGCGCTGTTGAGCGTGGCGGCCTGGCCTTCGCCGAAGCGGATCAGGCCGCCGAGGTTGACGATGGCCGGCGAGTTGATCGCCAGGCTCTGCTCACCGAACAGGCGCGCAGTGGCGCCCTGATTGGTGAGCTTGGCGCTGCTGACCTCGACGGTCTTGGCCTGAATAATCGCGCCCTGGTTGGTCAGCGCTTGCGCGGCGGTGATCGCCAGTGCACGGCTGGCCAACAGGTTGCCGCTGGTGGTGACGGTTTGCGCGTTCACCACCAGATCGCCGGTGGTGTTGCGGCTGTTATCAGCGGCGACGCCGGCTTCGATGATGCCCGGGTTGTTCACGCTGGCCGCGTTGATCTCGATGCGCTGGCCGGCGGCGATGCTCTTGCGGTTGACCAAAGCCTGGGCGCTGGTGACCTGCACGTTGCCGTTGGCGTAGACCTTGTCGGTGAGGTCGACGTTTTGCGCGGTGACCTTGACGTTACCGGTGGCCGCCGCCTGCGCCATGCTGAGGCGCCCGTTGGCGTCGAGCTGAATATCGCCACCACTGGCGGCCAGGGTGCCGTCGAGCTTCACGCCCACACCGGCCTCGGTGCCCACCAGTTTGATCGCGCCGGCATACATGCCGCCCAGGGCCGACGAGTCGATTGCCAACTCGGGCTTGGCGCTGCCGTCATCGGCACGGGCGGTGGTTTTCAGGCTTTGTGCGTCGACATCGTTGCGCCCGGCGATCACGTTGAGTTCGCGGGCGTTGATTTGTGCGTTGATCTTGGCCGAGCGGGTGATGATATCGAAGCGTTCGACATTGCTGGCGTTCAAGCCCTGGCCGTCGATGGTCACGGCGCCGCCATCCACTTCATAGCGCTGCAATTGGCCGCTGGCGTCGAGCACCGGTTTGCCGGTGGTGAGGGTGACGTTGGGGGTGTTGATAAAGCCGCAACCGCTGCACGTCACGCCGTACGGGTTGGCGACGATGACCTTGGCCGACTGCCCCGCCACTTCGGTGTAGCCGCGCAACTGGCTGGGGCTGCCGCCGTTGACTTCGTTGAGGATGACGTTCGCCGCGCCGCCCTTGAGGTTGGGGTTGCCGACAATGATCCCGCCCAGTTGGGTGTTGACCATGGCGCCGTTGCCATTGTTGAGGATCACGCCGTTGGGGCCGACGTTGTAGTCCTTGAACTGGTTATGGGACAGGCCCGCGCCATTGGGGGTGGCGATGTTGACCACCGGCACGCCATTGCCCGCCGCGCCCACGGTGGTGCCCGGAGCACTGACCACGATGCCCTCAGCCTGGGCCAGCAGCGGCTGCCAGAACAATGCGTTGGCGAGGATCAACGCCAGCCCGCGCTTGGGCAGGCCGAAGAACGCGTCCCGGCGCTTCAGGGCGGCAGAAGGTTGGCGGGCCAGGAAGGCGAATTGGCGAACATCCATTGTCAGGCTCTCATGCAGCGGGGCGTTGAATTACAGGAAAAAATCCATGCGGAAGTAGATCGGCGCTTCGCGCTCGGTCACCACACCGGGTCTTTCTAACGAATGGGCAAAGGTCACGCTGGTGCTGACGTGTTTGCCACGGGCGAACAGCTCCAGGGAGTTGCTGGACACCCGGCCATGAACGTTGTCGTTGTAGCGGTCGTTGCGGATCACGCCTTGGTCGTAGCCGACACTGGCGCCGTACTCGGCGAAGGCCGGGCGCATCCAGTCGAGGGTCACCGGGCGCGCCCAGCGCACTTCGTTGCGCCAGTAGCCGCCGCTGTCGCCGGTCAGCAACTGGTCCTTGAAACCGCGCACCGAGGCCGAGCCGCCGAGGCTCATGCGCTGGGGCGAAAACAGAATGTCTTCGCTGCGTTGGCCGGTGGCCAAACTGCTGAAGCTGAACGACTCGCCCCACAGGCTGAACGGTTGCAGGTAGCTGACGGTGGCGGTGTATTTGCGGTAGCGCGAATTGGGCTGGCGCCGACCGAGCGGGTCACGCTCGTCTTGAGACTGGGCGTCGAGCAGGCCGATGCCGCTTTGCATGCCCAGGTCCAGGTTGACGAAGGCACTGCCGATGCGCCGACCGTGGTTGACGCCCAGTTGCAGTTCGCTGAGGCGGTTGCTGCTGGCCTCGGTGCGTGCGTCGAGGATGTAGTTGTTGGTGCGCAGGTGCGCCAGGCCGACGTTGACCGAGGTCTTGCTCACATCGTCGCGATGGATCACCCGCTCGGCGCGCAGTTGGTGGTTCTGGTTGTCGCCGTCCTGCTTGAATTTGAAGCCGTCGGTCACGCCGTAGGTGCGGTAGTCGCTCTCGCTGTAGGTGTAGCTGAAGTTCCACCAGCCCCAGGGCAGGTTGTAGTAGAGCATGGTGTTTTTCGAGGTTTTCTGGTGGTCGCTGATGGCGTCATGGCCGCCGCGCAGCATCAGTTGGTCACCCAGGCCCAGTGGGCTGTCCCACTCAAGGCCAGCGCCCCATTGCTGTTCGCCGGTGCTTTTCTGCCCGTCGTTGTTGCGCGACAGGCTGGCACGCCAGGGCTTTTGCGCGGTGTTCTTGACCACCACGTCGCTGCCGCCGATTTGCTTGCCGGGGGTGAGTTCCATCTGCGCTTGTTTGGACGGCAGGCGGTTGAGCTGGTCCACCAGTTGCTCGATTTCACGCAGGTTCAATGCTTCACCGACTTTGCCGGGAAAGGCCATGGCCAGTTCGCGGTCGGTCACCGTGCTGCCTTCGGCGCTGCGCAACGCTTCGAGTTTGCCTTCCACCACCAGCACTTGCAGATGGCCGGTGGAGAGGTCTTGCTGCGGCAGGTAGGCACGGCTGGTGACGCGGCCTTTGCCGAGGTAGTAGTCGGTGATGGTTTTGAGCAGGTCGTTCAGCTGGGACACGCCCAGGCACTGGCCGATGTAGGGCTTGAGCAAGCGCTCGCGGTCGGGCGCCGGAAGGCTGTCGGCGCCTTTGAGTTCGATGGTTTTGATCGGGAAGCAACGGGTGTCGGCAGGGGTTGCCGGGGCTTGGGGTTTGTTCGCTTTGCCGGGCAGGTCCTGCAGCTCCTGGAGGCGCCGCTGCTGCTCTTCGAGCAGGCGGTTCTGCCGGTCGCGGATCAAGTCCTGATCGCCAGGCGTGGGGGCGGCGGATGCACTGTTCAGGCTCAGGCAGGTGAGCAGGAACGTGCAGAGAAGAAACCGAGTCCGTGGCAATAACGAAGACATGTTCGATCCATCGAAAATCAAGGGCCGCGAAACTAACATCGAACTTCCAGCTCGCCTAGAAACGGGCGAAGTGGGGCCGCTCGACTGATTAGCTTTCCAACCTGTTGATTACTAATAATAATTTTTCATCAAAAGAGCTTAAGTCGGGCACTTGCAGTAATTATTCCGACAAGCGGCAACTGTTTTGATGGCGATTCGACGAATGACTTTCCGACTGCCATTACTTAGCCATCAGTTGTTCGTCGAGTTAGGTTAGTACCGGAGAAGGGGGAAAAGTTCGCGGGGGTTTTGTGAATTGGATCCCATTTATCGGAATTCCAACAAGAGAAGTGAACCACTGCACGCTATGGGTGGAAATACTACCTGTGGGAGCGGGCTTGCCCGCGAAGACGGTATGTCAGTCACTGCAACTCTTACTGCACTACCGCTTTCGCAGGCAAGCCCGCTCCCACATTGGAGCTTCAATTGCTTTGAGCATTGCGTTCACTTACCTCTAGCCAATGCCCTTGTCTTTGTCGGGTACCAGAGCCAGGCCGGGGCGTTCGACGTCGCGGGAGACGTGGGATTTCACTTCTTCGACGCCGCCCTCTTCATCGTTGTGAATCACCAGCACGCCGGGGCGGCGCAGTTGTTCCAGGTCGCCATCGCCCAAGTTGAAGCTTTCACTCAAGTGCTGGTCGCTCAGCGCATTGGCCTCGGCGCGGCGCTGAGCGAATTTGCGCCCGCGATGCTGCTGATAGCGCGCCCAACTGATCAGGATCAGCGCATTGAACAGCGCGATCCACAGGTAAACCTGCAAGGTGTTGAGCGCAGCAAAGATAGGCGCCTCGATGCGTGGGCCGCCGTGGGTTTCAAGCATGGCGCTGATGCCTCGCGCCAGCAGCCAGATCAACCCACCCCAGGCCAGCAGGGTCAGCAGCACATCGACGATCCACATCAGTGTGTTTTGGCGAGTTCTGACCAGTTTCATGATCACGCCTCCTCTTGAGCAGGTTTGATACCGCGGTCCGGGCTGACCCAGCGTGCGCGTTTCTGATGCTGGTTGAACAACACCTTGGGAAAGCTGACCAGGGTGGTGAACAGGCTCACCAGCCAGAACACCATCGGGTACCACACGGTCCAGAACAGGGTTTTCCACAGGTCTTTTTCGTAGCGCCGGTCGATCAGGATGCTCACCGCAAACTGCAACAGACACACCATGGCGAGCACCAGCCCGGTAAACGCGGGCGGCACCAAAGAGCTCACGGTGATCGCCGCCGGCAGCGTGACGAATTTACCCACGGCCCAGAAGATCACCGACAGCAGGAAGGTGAAGGCCCAACCGGTAGACAGGCAGTACTCGAACAGCAGCGGCCACAGGTAGCGGTGGCGCCATTGCCAGATACCACGGATGTTCTTGAACAGCACTTCGGCGCCACCCTGGGCCCAACGCAGGCGTTGTTTCCACAGGCCGCCGACGGTTTCGGGCATGAGGATCCAGCACAGGGCGCGCGGCTCGTAGAAGATCGCCCAGTGATCGAGTTGCAGCTTCCAACTGACATCGATGTCCTCGGTGATCATGTCGGTGCTCCAGTAGTCGATGCGGTCCAGCGCCTTCTTGCGAAACGCCACCACCACACCGGAGACCGTGAAGATCCGACCGAATACCCGCTGGGTACGCTTGATCAAACCGATGATCGAGGAGAACTCGCCCACCTGCACCCGGCCGATCAGGGTCGAGCGGGTACGAATGCGTGGGTTGCCGGTGACGGCCCCCAGGCGCGGGTTGTCGAGCATCGGCGCGACCATGTAGGCGGCCGCGTTTTTGTCGAGCAAGGCATCGCCGTCGATGCACACCAGGTATTCGCTGCGGGCGGCCACGGCGCCCATGCGCAGGGCCACGGCCTTGCCCTGGTTCTGCGCCAGGTGCAGCACGCGCAGGCGCGGGTGTTGCAACGCCAGGGCATCGAGAACTGCGGCGGTGTTGTCGCTGGAGCCGTCGTTGACGGCGATCACTTCGATGTTCGGGTACACCTGGCCGAGGGCCGCGCCAATGGTGTCAGCGACGTTATCGCCCTCGTTGTAGCAAGGGATGATGATCGAGATCAGCGGCTCGCCGGCCAGGGTCGGCGCCGGCGTGTCTTCTTCCCACGGCCAGTGGCGTTCCCAGTGCAGCCAGAAATACAGGCCACCGGCGATCCACAGCGCCGACATGAACAACGGGTAGAAGAACACGAAGTCCATCAGGAACTGCCCGGTCACCAGGAAGATCAGGCCCAGGGGCAAGCCCAGTACCAGTGCCAACACGAATAGAGCCAGGATTCTGTCAACCATGATCAAGGGTTCCATTGGTTGGAGAGGGCCGGACGGATGGTCTTCAAGTCCGGGGAGTTTTCCAGGAAGTTGTCCGGGTAGTAGCCGAAACTGGTGACGCCCTGGCGTTTGAGTACACCCATCCACTCTGCCAGTTGCTCAGCGCTGATATCCGGTGCGGCCTGGGTGCGCCAGTCTTTGGCTTGCAATTCGAAGATGGTTTTTTGCATCGCGCCGGGGCGCGTCTTGACCGTGGCGATGAGTTTTTCCAGCCAGGCGTTGGAGGTTTTCACTTCCTGGCCTTCCATCAACGGCATGGCCATCGGCGCGGTCCAGTCATAGGCCTGGAGGAAGTCATCGAGGTTCTGCGCGAACCAGGTTTCGCTGCCGGGGTTGAGCATCGGCTCGGCGAAGATATTGCGCGCGGTGAGTACCTGCGGCCCACGGATGGCGCGAACCTTGGCGGTGAGCTCATGGGTGAAGTCGATCAGGTAGCGGCTTTTGAAACGGGTCCAGCGCTGCATCACGGCCGGGTCGGCACGCAGGGCGGCGATGCTGTCCGGCAGGCCTTGGGCCGCATAGGCCTTGAGTGCTGCGGGGCTGGCGTCTTCGAAGTCGTTGAACACCGCATCATCGTGGTAAAGGATGCCGTCAATCGGCCCTACACGCGCCAGGTCTTGGTAGATCTCACCGATGACCTGCCGCACCTTGGGATCAAATGGCGACAGGCGTTTGTATTGATCCGGGTCGGGGCCGATCTGGCCGGTTTTCGGGTCCCAGCGGGTGACACGCGGCAGCTTGGGGTCGAGGGCAAAACTCAGCACCGGCATCCAGGCGTACACACTGGCATGGGCGCGGGTGTGCAACTGCCAGGCGACCCGGTTGAACAGGTCGGCACGCATCGGCAGGTGCCGGTTGGGGAAGTACAGCGAATGCACCAGGCCGTCGCCCTTGGGGTCGGCAAAGGCTTGCAGGAAGACGGTGCCGGCGCCCATGTCCACCACGCGCTGAACCAGCACGTCGAGGTTGCGCGCCTGTTGGGCCGGGTCGGGGTCGTACACGTTGTCCAGGTCTACGTGCAGCACGCGCATCGGCGCTTTGGTCTGCACGGCCGCCATGCTGTTGGCAAAATGCTCGCCGTCCGGGTCGGAGGCCACCAGAAAGCGCGGGCTGTTCATCAGGTTGCCGAGGTCATCGAGCCCGTCTTCCAGGGTCAGCGCCATCTCGTAGCCGTGCTCGCCGACTACCGCCAACGAGGTGCCATCGGCCGCCCCATACGGCCACACCCACACACGCGGCGCCTTGCCGGTGACGGTACGGATTTTGTTCGAAATCGCGGCGACGTCAGCCCGCATACGCGCCTGGAACTGCGCTTCGCTTTCGTAGCCGTTGGTCTTGGGATCAAAACTTCGCGTGGTGGCGGCCGGTTCCAGGTTGCCCTGGGGGTTGGCGAGGATGCCCTTGTGGTTGGCATCGGTGTGGGCGGCAATTTCCACCAGGCCGGATTGGGACACTTCGCGAATCTGCTGCCACGTCAGGAATTCTCCACGTGGCCGTGGTGTACCGGCAAAATCCACCGGTTGATTCAACGGCGTGTCGATCCAGGACCCCACCGGGGCCAACAGAGCCGGCCAGTGATAAGCACGCAGAATCGGCATCACGCGGGTGTAGAAGCTGGAATAACCGTCATCGAAGCTGAGCATCACCGCCTTGGGTGGCAATGCCGGGCCGCCGCGCCGGGCCGCCAGGATCTGATCGACGCTGACCGCCTGGTAGCCATTCTCCCGCAGCCACGCCAGCTGCTCGATCAAACGCTCGGTGCGCACCGCCACCACGGCTTGATCGGGGTCGCGATCCTCTACGTCGTGATAGGCAATGCCCAGGAAGTGGTTCTTCGGCCACGGCGCTTCGTTGGGCGCTATCGGCCGTTCGGCGGGTGGAGTGTAGGGCGCGGGTTGTTGGGCGCAGGCGGCGGCCAGCATTACACCCAGGACCAACAAGCAACGGCTGAGGACGGTCATGGTCAGGCTCTTTTAGAAACGGTAAGTGAGGTCGACGAGCAGGCGCAGATCGCGTTCGCGATCACCGTCATAAGGTCGGCTGATCAGGCTGAGGTTGGCGCCCATTTCCAGTACGTCATTCCAGCGATAGCGTTGGCCGTAGCCAATCAGGCCAATACCGCCGGTGGAGTAGTCACGCTGGCTGTAGGTACCCGCGCCGATTTGGAACTGCTGACTCCACTGGGTTTCGTAGCGGTGATAGAGCACGTGATTGACGTTGATCATGGGCAACACCGTGAAGTCCGACTTCGGGTTGAAGTACACGGTGTCTTCCTTGCTGTTGCGGCTGGCGCCCACTTCCAGGCCCAGGTCCACTTGCACATGGGGCGAGCTGTATAGGCCTTCGCGGCCGGTGAGCAAGGCTTCGAAGCGGTCGTTGCCGTCGCTGAAATGGGACGGGCTGAGGGTCAGTTTCCACTCGCGGCTTTCGTTGGCGCGCCAGCGGATAAAACCGCTGCCGCCGTTGGCTGTGACACCGTCATTCAGAGCCCGCAACGGCGTGGTGCTGAGCAAATAACCAAGGCTGCCGCCGTATTGCCAGTGGTCGTTGATGTCGCGGGCAATCGACACGCTGGCGCCTTGCTTGGAACCGTCGCCATAGGAATGGTTGGACACTTCGGCTTCGATGGTCATGTCACGGGTGCGACGCTCCACGCCCACGCGCTGCCAGCGATGTTGGCCAGTGCCCTCCTGGAAGTCGGCGGTGGCATAGCCGGCACCGGCGAACAGGCGCCAATCTTCGTCGATGGGAGGGGTGTAGATCACGCTTTCAATGCCCCAGTCTCGGCTGCCGGAGACGGCACCAGCGTCGTTGTTATTGCCGCCACCGTAGCTCTTGCCGGTGTAGGCCTCGACACGCAACTCGGCCATGTCGTGCACATCGCGCAGGCGGCTCAGGCGCTGCACCTGACGGTTGTCCGGGTTACGGGCGAGCACGTCGTTGGTGAGCGCGTCCATCTGCCGCCATTCTTGCAAGTCCATGGCGGTATAGGCCTGGGAGACTTCCAGGCCGATATCGCGGGGAGCCTGGGTTTCGGTTTCCTTGAGCGTGCCTTCGGCGCGACGCGGCCAGTCGCGGGCGCGGTACATGTCGGCCTGGGCCAGGCGCAGACCCACGTTGCCCGGTGCCTTGGCCACCAGCGCTTCCAGGCTGGCCTCGCTGCCGGGCAAGTCACCGCCATAGGTACCGGCCTGGGCGGATAATTGTTGGGCGTCCATCCAGTTGTCATTGGGGTTACCAATGGGCAAGCCCTTGAGCTCAACGCGGGGGTTTTGCTCCTTGGCCAGGTTGTTGGCGACCTGGCGGGCCTCTTCGACCTTGTCGCTTTCCAACAAGGCGTAGAACAGCGCCGTACTGTCATCGACCCGATAGCTGGCATCGGTGTCGGGGGCGGTCAGTACCTGGCGGTACAACGGCTCGGCCTTTTCCGGCTGGCGCTGTTCCAGGTAAGACCCGGCGACCCAACGCAACGCGTAGGTAGGTAGTTGCACGCCTTCGCCGGTGAGGGTCTGGTAATCGCGGATCACCTCGGCATGCCGTGCTCGCGCCTTGAGCGCGCCCAGGCGGTCAATGCGCCAGCGGATGACATCGTCCTTGGCTGTGGCGTCCGGCGCCCAGCGGCTGATCAGTTTGTCGTAGTCCTGCAGGGCACGGTCTGCGATGACGTAGCGTTCCTTCTCGCTGCGCGTGGCGAACTCAGCCATGCGCACACGCTCGGCGGCAAGGTCACCTTCGAGGCGGCGCTGGGTGACGGCGTCCACCAACCCCGGGCGCTTGGACGAGAGGCGCAGTGCCGGCTCCGGCAGCCGCGCCTTTTGCAGGGCAACGATGTATTCACGGGCCACTTCGGGTTTGTCACCGGCGCGGATAAAGGCTTGGTCGAATTCGAACAGCGCGTCGTAGTTCAGGCCGGCACGTGTCAGCGCATATCCCAGGGCCATGCGGCGGTTGGGGTCATTGGGTTGGGCCGCCACCAGCGTGCGCAGGCGTTGCACCGCCTCGTTGGCTTTGCCGCCATCGGCCTGGGTGAGGGCCTGGCCCAGTTGCAGGTCGACGTTATTGGGTTCACGCAGCAGCGCCTGGCGATAGACCGCTTCGGCCTGAGCCCACTGCTTTTGATTGCGATAAGTGCGCGCCACCGTGGCGAGTGCCTGGATGGTGAGGTTGCGATGCTTGCCTTGCGCCTCGTAAACCTGGAGCACTTCGGCGTCTTGCCCGGCCCAGCCGGCGATCACCAGGTGGTCGCTGACCTGGCCTGGGGTCTGGCGTTCGGCGGAGAGTTGGCGCAGTTGGGTCAGCGCCGGCGTGAAGTGACCGTTGCGGGCCTGGATGATCAGGGCGTCGTAGGCAGGGTCGGCAAATGCAAGGCCTGGGACCAGCAATTGGCTGCACAGTGCGGCTCCGATAAGCAGACGCAACCGGCCTGAGGCACTGTAGGGGTGGTTTCGCAGCATGTCGTGAGCTTCCTTACACACGGAAAGCTCTAACGATAGATGGTCCTGAACGAAACGCTTCAGGGTGTCGGCGTCTCGGGGCCCGACCTAGCTTTCCTGTAGGAACTATCCCTTAGGGAAGTAGGGGGAAGCACAATTCAGAACAATTGTTCAGAATTGTACGATCGCGATTTTTTGCCCTCACACAAAACAAAAGTGGGAGCCTGGTTTGTGTGGGAGCCGGGCTTGCCCGCGATGCAGGCACCTCGGTCGTTCAGCCAGACCGGGGCGATGCTATCGTAGGCAAGCCAGCTCCCACACAAGCCAGCTCCCACATTTTTTTATCGCATTTCAGGTTTATTGGGCGCCGCTGACCGCACCGGCTTTGGACATCACAAAGCTGAGGAACTGCTCAACGGTCATCTTCTGGCCGTTGAAGGTCACCTCGTTGTTGGCGTAGTGCAGCTTGGAAACCACGTCGGTGCCCACCAGGGTCGCCAGTTGAGTACCGACCGCCATGCTGCTGACCATCTCGGCCGCCATCTGCGATTGCTGTTCGATGGCTTGCGGGTCGGTCACGCCGCCCACCTGGGCTTGCAGGGCCGCCACGTCGCTGATCATCGGCTTGGACAGGGTCAGGTTGGCATCCAGCAGCGAGACCATTTGCTTGCCCAGTTCAACCGGCGGCAGCTCCATGGACGTTGGCTTGGTCAGGTCCACCACCAGGTTGAACTTGCTTTCGCCACGGGTGGTTTTGAGCGACAAGTTTTCCACGGCCAGTTGCGGCTTGGCGGCCAGCACCTGGTTGACATTGGCTTCAGCCAGGGCTTGCTCGGCTTCGGTCATTTGCAGCTCCGGCACCGGTTGACCGGCAGCAGCGGCAGCTTGCACCGGTTGCATCTTGTCCTGGTAGAGCTTGGTCAGCACCAGCATCGCCGGAATGTCGACGTTCTTCATGCTCACGGCCATGGCGGCCGAGCCTACCGCTTTGCCCTGGTAGCCGATCTCGTCGATCTTGTAGTCGACGCGGCCAGCCAGGTTGTTGTCCTTGGTTTCGCTGGAGTCTTTCTGCTCGAAACCCTTGAGGGTCAGCACGGCTTTCTGCGGGCCGAAGGTGACCTTGGTGTCGGTCAGCTCCACAGTGTTCTGGCCGGTGTAGAAACCGAAGGTGGTTTTTTCCAGGTTGCTGGCGACGGTCAGGCCGGCCAGCTCCGCTTCGAACGGTGCGCCTTCGGCGTCCACTGCGGCAACCTTGAGGCTGTTCATGAAGCCTTCGGCCTTGACCTTCTGGCCTTCGGCGCTGCTGTCGAAGTTGAGGTTGGCGCCGGAGAAGCTCACCGAGGAAGTGGCGTCCTTGAACTCCAGGGGCAGCAATTCGATGTTGCCGCTGACCGAACGGCTATAGCCGATATTCGCCACGCCTTTGAGCGGCGACACGTCTTTGCTGGCGGCGAACCATTTTTCGGTGGTGGGGTTCTTTTCCAGTTCGTAGTGACTGGTGGCCATGACCGGCAACCACTTGAGGGTCACCAGGCGCGAGAACGGCAGCGGGCCGTGTTCGATATGGTCGACGAACAGCAATTCGGGGTTCGGGTTGTCTTCGCCGAACACGCTGCCTTGGCCTTTGAGGCGATAGTGCGCGGTGCTGCTGAACACGCCACGGTCCAGGGACACCAGCTCCAGGGTCACGCTGCCATCGACGCCGGCCATGGAGGTCTGCAGTTCTTTATTGGCGCTCTGGATAGCGGTTTGCAGGACCGGCTCCAGTTGTTTACCGGTGTACCAGGCACCGCCCGCACTGACGGCGCCGACGGCGACAACAAAACCCAAGAAAACAACGGCTGGCTTATTCATGAAGTGACCTGATCAAATCCTGTGAGAAGTGGGCTGTCTTCCTTGAACCCCTGAGGGGATTGGCTCAAGCCCGCCGAAAACGGGGGAAGATTAGCACTGGCGGGCGTAAACGGCCCAACCTTTCAGAGGGATCAGTTCAGCAGGAGTTCAGGAGTACTCCTGTTCGACTTCATCCAGTTGGTGATCAAAACTCTTCAAGCGTGCGGTCCAGGTGTACACCAGCACCTCGAACTCGCGATGTATCACGGCATTGCCAGGGGTGTCGGCCTTGGGGTCGCAAAAGTCCAGCTGGTAGCGCTCGCGGGCCATTTGCGTGGCCACGTCGGACAATTCCCGCGCGTTATCCAGCCAGTGCCTACCGTCGGCAACCTGCCGATCCAGCAGCACACATTGTTTTTTCAGGACTTCGAGGCTTTTTTCCAGCGGCGTGCCGGTGAGGTCGCCCATGACTTCCTGGAACGTGCGCCCCGGCTGCCAGTAACTGCCCCAGAAATAGCGGTCGAACACGGTTTCGACGCGGCGCAGGGCGACCTTGGTGTCCCAGATCGCCACGCGGGTCTTGCCCTGCTCGAGGAGTTTTTTCTTCACCCGCTGGTTTTGATACGACGCCCAGGCCACCACGCCGATGGACAAGGTGCCGATCACCAGGCAGGCGCTGTCGAGGAACACCATCGCCTTGTCGAATTGATGGGCGAGCATGACGCCGTAAAAATACGCGGCCGATAACAAAACCAGTGCGAAGAGCACGCACCAGAAAGCGGGAGCATAAGGGTTTTTCATTCTTGGAATCCCCATGAGCAAACGCGAGCTTTGTCGGGTGAGGCGCCAGCGGGCCTCACCCAAGAAAGCATAGCAATCACCTCACGGTTTGCCGGGTTTTTGCCCTTGCGTTCGTCCGCTTTCCCAACCGCCGCCCAGGGCCAGGAACAGGTCGATCTGGCTCATGGCAACCTGGGTGTTGGCCGCCGCCAATTGCGCACGCATATCGGTGTAGGTGCGCGTGGCTTGCAGGTCGGCCAGGAAGGATTCGCGGCCGGCCTGAAAGAAGCGGTGGGTCTGGCCCGCCGCTTCTCGGGCCGACTGTTCGGCGTCGGCCAGGGCGTCGCGGCGTTGCAACACGGCGGTGTATTGGGCCAGGCCGGTCTGGGTTTCGCGGATGGCGTTGAGCACCACGCCGTCGAAGTGGGCCAGGGCGCCCTGGGTCGCGGCTTCGGCTTCATGCACGCGGGCGCGGGCGCCGTTGGTCGGTACAGTCCAGCTGATCATCGGGCCAAAGCCCCAGCGGTTGGTGGCAGGCGTGCCGAGGTTTTCCAGCAAGCCGACGGTGCCGACCGTGGCGCCGATGCTGATATCCGGGTACAACGCGCCGGTCGCCACACCGATGCGTGCGGTGGCGGCGGCCAGCTGGCGTTCGGCCTGGCGTACATCGGGACGGCGTTTGAGCAATGTCGCGCCATCGCCTACCGGCAGCAGTTGAGCGATATGCGGCAGCTCAGCGCAGGTGCCCGTGCCGGCTGGCAGTTGGTCGACAGGTTTGGCCAGCAACATCGACAGCCGAAACAGCGCGGCCTGACGCGAGGCTTCATAGCGCGGTATGTCGGCGCGCAGGGATTTGTATTGGGTTTGCGAGCGAGTCACCTGGGTTTCGTCGCCGCGCCCGGCATCCCGCAAGCGCTGGGTCAGTTTGGTGCTCTGGGCTTGCAGGTCGAGGGACTCGTTGGCAATCGCCAGCTCTTCGTTGGCCGCGCACACCTGGGTATAGGAGCGCACCACATCGGCCACCAGGGTGATGCGGGCGATATCCGCCGCAGCCTGGGTGGCGTCGGCGCTGGCCTGGGCGCTTTCGATGCCACGCTGCAAGGTGCCGAACAGGTCGAATTGATAGGACGTGGTAATCCCGACGCTACCGATATTGCCCACCGGGACTTTGTCCGGCAGCAAGAAGGCCTCTCCAGACTCCTGCAAACGCTGGGCCTCGGCCTTGACGCCGGCACTCCAGCCGCCAGCGGATTCGGCCTGCTGCACCTGATAACGGGAGCGCTGCAGGTTGGCGGCGGCCACGCGCAGGTCGGTGTTGGAGGCCATGGCCTGGCGTACCAGTTCGTCCAGGCGCGGGTCTTTGTACAGCTTCCACCAATCCGCCGGCACCGGTGCCGACACCACGTTTTTGCCTTCACCCATGATCGGCCCTTGCAGGTCGCCACGGTTGACTGCGGCCTGTTCCGGCAGTTTGTAATCCGGGCCTACAACTTGGCAGGCCGACAGCAACAACCCCAGGGAAGCGGTTGCCAGAAGCCGCTTCATGGTTTGCCCCCGTCTTTAACTTTGTCGTCAATGATCGACACCGTCGCCGTGCGCCCGGCGATCATGCGAAAGTCCGCCGGCACGTCATCGAAGGCAATGCGCACGGGGATCCGCTGGGCCAGGCGCACCCAACTGAACGCCGGGTTAACGTTGGGCAACAGATTGGAGCCGCTGCTGCGGTCGCGGTCTTCGATACCGGCGACGATGCTCTGCACGTGGCCATGCAGGCGCGCGTTATCGCCGATCACACGGATGTCCACGCCCATGCCGACGTGGATGCCGTCGAGCTTGGTCTCTTCGAAATAGCCGTCGATGTGGAAGGAATTGCTGTCCACCACCGACAGCACCGGGCGCCCGGCGGTGACGAACTCCTGGGTACGCGGTGCGCGGTCGTTGACGTAGCCGTCCACAGGGCTGCGAATCACCGAGCGGTCGAGGTTGAGTTGGGCGGAGTCCACTGTCACTTGCGCTTCGGCCAGGGCCGATTGGGCGCGGGCGACGCGGGACTGGCTCTCTTCCAGTTGCTCGCTGGGCACCAGGTTGCCAAGGCCACGGTTACGCTTGTATTCGCGCTGGGCCTGGGCCAGGGTTTCCTGGCGGTCGGCCACGGCGGCCTGGGCTTGGCGCAGGGCCAGCTTGAAGCGGTCCTGGTCGACGGCGAAGAGCACCTGGCCCTTGGTCACCAACTGGTTGTCGCGCACGTCCACGCGCTGGATCAGCCCGGAAACGTCCGGGGCGATCTGCACGATGTCGGCACGGATGTGGCCGTCACGGGTCCAGGGCGCAAACATGTAGTACATGACCATGCGCCACACAACGACGACCGCGAAACTCACGATCAACAACGTCAGGACGACACGGCCGATAGTCAAAAAAGGTTTTTTCATGTCATCAAATATCGACTGAGTGAGTCCACCGCGCCCAGCAACAGCGCGTACAGCCCCACATTGAACAATGCCCGGTGCCAGACCAGGCGATAGAAGTGCATGCGCGTCAACAGCCCGTGCACCACCAGAAACAACACATAAGTAATGCCCATCAGCACCAGCAGCGTAGGCAGGAACACCCCGCTGATATCCAGGTCACCGATCATAAAGGCGCTCCATCAGGTAACGGCGCTTCCATCTCTGTACCGCCAATGAACTCCACACCGGGCAACAGCGCCAGACGCAGGCCGGCCAAGGCGTGCAGCAGATGCAGGCGCGTGTCGTCTTCGTCTTGCAGGCCCTGGCCATTGAGGGCGCGGCGCGTGCGGTCCAGGGTCATCAGCAGACCGCTGGGCGCGGGCAAGCGTTCACCCGCCTTGAGGCAGGCCTTGAAGTAACCGCCCACGCCTTCCACCACTTGGTTGAGCAACACCCGTGGCACACCGAGGATGCGTGGCGAGTAGGCCAGCAGGTCGAGCAGGTTCAGCGCCACGCGCAGGTCGCGCAGAGCGATGCCGGTGTCCTGGCCGGTGAGGGCCAGGCGCGGCAGGTGTTGCATCAGGCGGTCGAGCATTTGTACGGCCATGTGCCGGTGCTCGGCCAGGGTGGCGGGCTCGGTGAGGCTGACGATGTCGCGCCAGCTGAAACGGGTGAGGCGCTTGGCCGCCAATTCAGCGCCAAAGGGTCGGGCGATCAACGTCCACACGAACGCGAACAGCAGGCCAACGGGCCCGGCCAGGTTGACGTTGGCGAAGTTGAGAAAGTCCGCGTCATAGGCGCCCTGGATGCTGATGAACGAAGAGGTGTTCACCAGCGTCAGCAACATGCCCAGGTAAAACCGTGGCTGCACCGTGAGGGTACCGATGCAAATAAACGGCACGGCGAAGGCCAGCACCAGCATGGGGAAATCATGCAGGTTGGGCAGCACCAGAAACAGATACAGGCTGGCGAACAGCACCGACATGGCGGTCCAGAAAAAGAACCGATAGATCTGCGGCGCCGGATCGTCCATCGAGGCGAAAAAGCTGCAGGCGACGGCGGCAAGGATCACGGCGCTGCCACCATCGGTCCAGCCCAGCAGAATCCACAGCACCGAGGCGACGATGATCGCGGTCACGGTGGAGAACGCCGAGTAGAACATCAGCCCACGGTCGAGGAACGGCGTGAGCCGGCCGAGGCGCCAGTGCCGGTAAACAGCGCGCCAGGTGTCCTGACTTTCGCATTGGATGGCGGCTTGCAGGCTGCGGCAGTCTTGCCACAGGTCGACCCATTCGCCCAGGCGGTACAGCGCGTTGGAGAACAGCAACGTATGACGGTCATCCAGCGCTTCGCCCTGGGGTTGAGCGGCGTCGATCTTGTCGCGCAGCAGGCGCCAGCTTTCCAGTGGCGCGGCTTCGGTGGTGCTTTGCAGCCAGGCGCTGGCTTCTTCCAGCAACGGCGTGAGCTGATCGAGAAACTCCGGCGCCCGGTGCTCAATGGCGTACACCGCATCATCCAATGCGTCGATCACTGGCAGCAGGTGAATCATGCGCCCGCGCAGTTCCTTGGTGTTGCGCACCGTCTGCGGGCGCGCGCCTTCGTGGGGCAGTTGGCCGATCATCAATTCGAGGGTATTGAAAGTGGCGACCATGCCGCCGCGCAGGTTGCTGACCTCTTCGGGGTCGACCTTGCGGCTGAGAAAGCGCTGGCTGTAGACCTGGGCGTCGCTGAACCACTTGGCCACCGAGCCATCGAACACCGGCATCAGGCGCCGGGGCCAGAACATCGCGCCCACCACCGCCGCGACCGCAATGCCGAGGAAGATTTCTTCGGTACGCGCCTCCGCCACATCCCAGACCGCCAAAGGGTTATCCACCACCGGCAGGGCAATCAGCGGCAAGGTGTAGCCGGCCAGCATCAGGGCATAGTTATTCGCGGTGCGCAGGTGCATGGACAAGAACAGCAAGGTGCCCGTCCACAGCGCAATCACCACCACCAGAATGTAGGGTGACTGCACGAACATCGGCACAAACAGCACCGCCGCCGCCGCGCCCATCAAGGTGCCGATGGCGCGGTACAGGGCTTTGGAACTGGTAGGGCCGACAAACGGGCTGGAGACGATATACACCGTGGCCATCGCCCAGTACGGACGCGGCATTTGCATGAGCATGGCGATGTACAGCGCGATCATCGACGCGGCGAAGGTACGCACCCCGTAGAACCAATCGCGGGCAGGCGGGAAGCCGGTAAAAAATCCGTTCAAGACGACACAGCCTCAGCCGCTTCGAAGGCGCGCAGTACGCGCAGTGCGGCTTGCAGATCGTCAGGGGCGATATCTGCCAACACGTCTTTGCGCAGGCGCACCAGTTGCGCTTCCACCGCCTGCACCAACTCACGGCCACGCTCGGTAAGGCTCAGGGCCTTGGCGCGGCGGTCGTGGATGTCTTCGGTGCGGCAGACGTAACCGTCACCGCACAGCCGGTCGAGCAGGCGCACCAGTGATGGGCTTTCCATACCGGAGGCCTGAGCGACCTTGACCTGGTGCACACCGTCGCCCAAGCGACCGATCATCAACAACGGCACGGCGCAGGCTTCGGAGATGCCATAGCTGACCAGCGTGGTCTGGCAGATTTTGCGCCAATTACGGGCGCCCACCACCATGCTGCTGCTGAGGCTCATCTGGAGTTGTTCGAGGGATTGAGGCACTGGATAGTTCGCATACAGTTAGTTTGCTAACTATCAATATGGTGGAGGAAGGGTGTGCCGTCAAGTTTTGAAACAATTTCGCAGATGAGTGGTGGGATGTGGCTTGAGTAAAGCCGGTTTGAGGGTGGGCATCAGCAAATCGCGATATTCGCCATACGACAAACAAAATGTGGGAGCTGGCTTGCCTGCGAAAGCGGTGGTTCAGTTGAATATTCAGGGACTGACACGCCGCCTTCGCGGGCAAGCCCGCTCCCCCATTAGGTCAGCGTCGGCTTCATGCTTGCTGCTCAGCCTGCCCACCCAGACGACGTAGTCTTCCGCGCGGAATTAGTCGCACCCACTCATCAATAGGAGATATCCCTTTGATAAGAAAAAACATCTGCTGCATCTATAGTCCGTTTCAGCTAGAGAAATCGACGTTTCCCATCTTTTCACGAAGTGTCTGGATCACCTCTTACTCGCCCATCAACCTCAAGCTCTCCTCCTCAATAAACCCAAACACCTCCTCCGCCACACTGTATTGAAACTGCTTACGCCGATGCTTGGAAAGCTTCCCACCGTTATCCAGGCACATCATCACCAGCTTCGACAAATCACTGCCGCGCACGTCGTAGCGTTGGTTCACTGCTTTGATCACTTGGTCATAACGGTCGAGGAATTCGGTTTCTTCGCGCAGTTCCACTTCCAGCGCGCGGCGGGCCATTTGCAGGGTGAATTCGACGCAGCGGGTCGCATCCCAGTAGCGATAGATCGAGGGGTGGCCGATGAAGTCGAACGCCATGTGGTCCGCATCCAGCCAGGTGACGTTCCAGAACTCACGGGTTGGCTGGGAAAAGGTTTTCAGGGCTTGCAGGTAGGCTTGCTCTTCATGCTTCATGGCGACAGAGACCGGTAGCAGCAAACCATTTTCCAGTGCGCCGTAGTGGCAAAGCGTCTGATGGATCAGGAAGCGAGACAGGCGCCCATTACCGTCCATGAACGGGTGCAGGAAGACGAAGCCGAAAGCGGTGACTGCCGCCGCCACCAAAGGATCGACGCCTCGCACGGGCTGGTTGGCGAAGGCCATCAGCTCTTCCATCAGTTCCTGGCAAAGCGCGGGAGCTGGCGGTACGTAGCTGACACCGGCTGCGCCGCGCAGCCCGTTATGCAGAGGGTTCTGTTCGTGGCGAAACGCGACGGCTTTGTCGAAGGGGTTGAAGACGGTGCTGTTTTGCAGTTCGACCAAGTAGTCCTCGGTGAGCAACCGGCCTTCGTGGGCCTGGCGCAGGAGTTGGACGAAGCGACGGGATTTTTCTTCGCTGGGTGGTTCTTTTTCGATGGCAAATGAATCGCGGGTTTCGTGCAGGTATGCCCACTGGATGGCGCGGTCCATCATTTCGGGAGGGAGGGTGCGATAACCTTTAGATCGAGCGCCTCACACAGATGAGCTTATCCGACTGTTGGCATGGCGAGCTTTTCCAGAAAAAATTCACTTAAGCGATTAAAGCCCAGTTTTTTTACCGCTCACCATTTTTTTTTACATACTCGCATTTCTTGGGATATTTTTTTACACCCCTCGCCCACCCCGCAACATCAAATTCAACTCATCCACCACCACCGCCCAATCCGCATCCTCCAGAATCTCTTCACGCAAAAATGTCTTCTGGGCGTCGCTCCAAAAAAACGCATCCGCCAGTTTCAACTCCGGCTTGAGCGGCGAATGAGAGGCGACAAATTGCTCAATACTGACCGGGTCGTCCGGCAGGCCAAGCTGTTTGAACAAAGCCGGCAAGCTGTGCAGTGGCGATTCCATGAAAGGCTCCTCATAAGTAGGTTCAAGTGAGTCTAGCGGCAGCCTTCAGGTTGCGGCGCCGGTGCGTTGCATAGCACGAACAACCGCGCCCTGGCGCCACCGCCGTCCTGGCGACTGAGTTCGCGCCAGCCGTTGGGCAGTGGCGCGAATTCATCTGGGGCTTCGTTGCTGCTGATCAACCATACCCGCCGCGTTTGAGCAGGCAGTGCTGAGAGGCGGTCCAGATAGATGCGGCCACCGTCCTGGTCCACCAGTGTGCCGAAACCATAGGCGTTCGGGCGAGTGGCAGTGCCGTCGGGCTTGGGCGGTGTGTAGAGCTGAAGTTGCGCGTCGGTCTGGTCGTAATACACGTAGCTGAGGTACCACATCATGTCACTGAGGACGATGCGGTCGCCTTCCTGGTAGTTGCGATTGACGAACTCCACCGGCACGTTGAACTGGTCGTGCTCATCCACTTCGAAGTTGTTCTTTAGCCCCAACAGTTCTACGCCAACAAACAGTGCGAACAACGCCACGCCCAGCCAGGACAAACGGGGCGGCAAACGGTCGATGGCAAGCGCCAGGACTATCGGCAGGCCTAACGCATACACCGTGAGGTAGCGCTCGATAAACACGGGCGAGATAAAGGACACGCCATAGACCAGCAACAGCGGCAGCAGGCAAAACAGTGCCGGCAGGCGCGCCGCGTGGTTGCGCCAGGCCGTCGATACAACCACCCCGGCGAGCAGCAGGGGGAACAGCCAGAACAGCGGCGGCCACAGGCCGAGACCGTCATCCTGCAATAGGAACTGCCAGATGATCGACGGCAGCGACAGTAGATTGACCGGCTCTTCCCAACCAATGTCGCCGCCGACTTTGAGTTGTTCGACGTGCTGCACCAAATCCAGCAGGTTGGGTAGCCAGGGCAGATACAACAACACTATCGCTACGTTGGCGACCCACCACGCAGGTCGCGTGATCAGGCGTTGAGCTGGCGCCTGCAACCCCAGGTACGCCCAATGCACCAGCACGCACAGCGCGGTGAAGTAGTGGGTATAGAACCCGGCGCTCATTAACAGCACATACACAGCCAAATAACGCACGCGCTCGGGCTGCTTCACCCAGTACACCAGGGCCAGCGTGGCGCCCAGCAGCCCCACACCCAGCAGCGAATACATCCGCACTTCCTGGCTGTAGCGCACCGCCGTGGGCAGTAGAGCCAGCAGGATCCCCGCCAGCACGGCCGCGCGGCGGGTGGACAGTCGCCGTGTCAGCCAGATGCCCAGGCCCACTAAGGCAATACCGGGGATCGCACTCAGGCTGCGAATCGAGCCGATGCTATCGCCGAACACCTCGACCCAACCGCGCAGCAGCAAGAAATACAGCGGCGGGTGCACATCATGGGCCGCGTGAAACCACAGGTCGGCCAGGGCGTATTCGCTCAGTAACAGGCTTGAGCCTTCGTCGCCCCAGATCGCCGCCGAGGTGAGGTGGTAAAACCGCAGGGCCATGGCCAGCGCCAGGATCGGCACCCACCACAGACGGCTGAGCCAGCCGGCACCTTCCCAGGTCAAGCGATGGAAGGTCGGCAATGCTTCAACTTTTTCGTTTTGCTCTACCACAGACCGACGCACCTCAAATTCTCCCGGCATGACCCTGCTTGCCTATGCGCAAACACCGCCACTCTAGGCCAAAAGCCCTGGCCTCGCCGCTGGAATCGGACAAATCAGCAATTTGTGTAGGCCTTCACCGAAGCACTCGTCGGATCAGGCTATTATTGCCCCTTCTCCAAGGACTCAGGATCAAGGAAACGTTATGCGCATCGGTTTGCTGTCACCTCTGGCCCTGGCCCTGTTGGCCGGTTTTTCCCTACCGGCCCAGGCCAGCTCTGACGACTCGTGTTACCCCGATTGGCGGGTATCGCGTGACAGCTACGAGCCGTGCAGCAACCAGCCGTTTCTCAGCCCTGGCAACGACAGCCGGGTGAACCTGCGCCTGTTGTTGGCCGACAAAAAAGCTGCGCCCCTGGCTCCGAATGCCTTGGGCGAAGACGATTTGGCGCAAGGCTTTGGCCCGGTGCCGTTTCCGGTGTACCGCCTGGTGCCGGTTCCGGCCACGAATGAGGAGCCTGACAACAAGGCTGACAATTCACGCACAGCCGAACTCGACACGCTGCTCCAGCCCCTGGGCATCAAGCGCGAGGAGTACAAGACCGCAGGCCAGGACTTCCTGAATGGCGAAGGCAGCCGTTGCCGCAGCAATGACGATGACAGCGCCACGGCGTTTATCAGCCAGGTGATCAAGGCCCAGATGCCGCCCGCCGAGCGCGATGTGTTGGTAAAAGCACGCCTGCAGCTGCTGACCACCTGTGACTGGAGCCGCCAGGTGGTGGACGCGCAGTTGACGCCCTCGGCCAACGCCCAGTTGTTTCGCACCTATTTGCAGGCCGCCGGCGACTTCTACAGCGGGCGCTTCGATTACGCCGAGCGCGGGTTCGCCGCCGCCGCCACCAGCGATGTGCCGTGGCTGAAGGAAACGGCGCTGTACATGACTGCGCGTACGTCGCTGAATCAGGCCCAGGCCGAAGCCTTCGACGAATACGGCATGCCGCAACGCGAGCATGTGGATAAGTCGGCCTTGAGCGATGCCGAAGAAGGTTTTCTCAGTTACCTGAAACATTATCCAGAGGGCGATTACGTTGCGTCGGCCCGTGGCCTGTTGCGCCGTGTGCACTGGCTGGCGAACGACGACGCCAGGCTTGCCGAAGACTTCACTTGGCAATTCACCGAGGCCACTGAGGCCCAGCGCAATGTGAGCGTGGACGAACTGGTGGAAGAGGCCGACCTCAAGTTGCTGATGGTCGGCAACAAAGCGGCGAACAGCCCGATGCTGCAAGTGGTTAGCGACCTGATGGCGATGCGCGCCCACACCCCGCCGCTGTTGAGCCGTGAAGACCTGGATAAGCAAAAGAGCACCTTCGCCAGTGAGCCGGCGCTTTTTGACTTCCTGCAAGCCAGCTATGCCCTGTACGTCGAACACCAACCCGACGCGGCCTTGAAGCACCTGCCGGCGGATGTGCCGTCGAGCCTGGATTACTTCGCCTTCAGCCAACAGACCCTGCGCGCCCTGGCTCTGGAAGCCAAGCAGGACTGGAAGGCCGCCGAAGCCCTGTGGCTGCAACTGCTGCCGCTGGCCAAGCAACCGCTGCAACGCGATCAACTGGAACTGGCCCTGGCCATGAATTACGAGCGCAGCGGCCAATTGGCCAAGGTGTTCGCCGCCGACTCGCCGATCAGCGCCAAGCAAGTGCGCTACATCTTGCTGCGCAACGTCGCAGGCCCCGACCTGCTGCGCCAGCAGATCGCCAACGCAAGCGACCCGATCGAGCGTCAGAGCGCGCAATTCGTGCTCCTCTACAAAGACCTGCTGCGCGGCCAGTACGCCACCTTCGCCGATGACCTCAAGCAGGCCTCGCTCTCTGACGACAAACTCGGCACCAGCCTGGGCTACACCTATACCAGCGGCCAGACCTTGAAGCTGTTCCAATGGAACGGCGACAAGGCCGAATCCGGCTACGCCTGCCCAAGCATCGCGCAAATCGCGGCGACCTTGCAGAACGAGGCCAAAAACCCGCATGCGTTGAACTGCTTCGGTGAGTTCATCCTGCGCAACGGCCTGGACGGCATGCCGTTGGAACAACCCCGCGCCGCCGGCAGCCTGGGCAGTACCGCCTCGGACTTCAAGGGTGAAACCTTCTCGCGCCTGGACGGCTACAAACAGGTGATCGCCAACGCCAAGGCGCCGAAAACCGACAAGGCTTATGCGCTGTTCCGCGCCATCAACTGCTACGCGCCGGCCGGTTACAACAGCTGCGGCGGCGAAGACGTTGCGCCGGCAGTGCGCAAAGCCTGGTTCCGCCAACTCAAGAGCGGTTTTGCCGATACCCAGTGGGGCAAATCGCTGCAGTACTACTGGTGAAGCCGCTGTGGCTGGGCTTGCTGTTGCTGGCAAGCCCGGCTTTTGGTGCCGTGGACGCCCGCGACTATGACGCCTTCTGGCTGTGGAGTGGCGTCGAGCCTCAGCCGGTGATCAAGCAGGCAAAAACCCTGTACATCCTGCAAGGCCAGATCAACTCCACTCGTCGCGCGCCCCAGCGCGGCGTGCAATTGATCGCCCAGGGCATGAGCGTGCCGCGTATTACTCAAGGCCACGTCTGGGTGGTGTACCGCGCCCACACCTTGCGCTGGCCGGAACGGGTCTACACCCAGGTGCTGGGCCAGGTGCAACGCTGGTGTGACGCCGGCAACCCGGTGATCGGCATCCAGATCGACTTCGACGCCCGCACCCAATATCTGCACGAATACGCCGATTTTCTGCGCGACCTGCGCCAGCGCCTGCCTGCCGACCTGCGGTTGAGCATCACCGGCCTGATGGACTGGAGCAGCAACGCTGACCCGGCCGCTATCGCCCAACTCAAGGGCGTGGTGGATGAAGTGGTGGTGCAGACGTATCAAGGGCGTCACAGCATCCCTGACTATGCCGCGTATTTGCCGCGGATGAATCGGCTGGGCGTGCCGTTCAAGATTGGCTTGATTCAGGGCGGGGAGTGGCAAGAGCCGGGGTATCTGGGGGCCGATGAGTGGTTTCGGGGGTATGTGGTGTTTTTGCAAAACCTTTGATTCTTCCAACCCTGCAAAAAGCCGGCCTCGAGCCGGTTTTTTGCAGGTGGCCTTAGAGGCTTGGATGATATAAGTTACCTTTATTGCTTTAAAGGGTGATATATCATGCAAGAAACAGCGAAGCCCTACCCGCACAAAGGGTACATCTCTGAGAGAAGCGCTGAGCTGATGAGAGGTATCGGGAACGGTATCGAAATAGCCCGCATTCGTCGCCGGTTGAAAATTTCCACCATATGCAGCCGCGCGGGCATTACGCGGCAGACGTATCAGCGGCTGAGGCAGGGCGAGGCCGGCATATCCCTCGGCGTGCTGATGAATGTGCTTAGCGCGATGGACTTGGAAGAAGGTATGGCGAGCATTGCGTCACCAGAACTTGACCAGGTTGGGATTACCATGAGCCTCGCCCGTGAGCCTGAGCGCATTCGCACTGAAGGAGAACACGATGTCCTGGAAGCCGATTGGTAATGCCTTTGTTTTTTCAGCTCACTTGGTCGGTGACCCGGTCCCTGTTGGCGAAGTGGCCATGCATGGGAATGGATTCGTTTTTCGCTACGCCAACAGTTGGCTCGCGCGGCCCGACGCATTTGCGATTGACCCGCGTCGACGCGGTTGAAAGTGCCGTTTCCTATTACAGGATCGCAGACGTTTTGAAGAAGGTCAGCGACGATGCAACGTTTGATATGCGTGAGCTTTACAAGCGCATGGCCTTCAATGTGCTCATCGGCAATAGCGACGACCACCTGAAACAAACCGGACTGCTATTGACCAGCGCCTCGGGCTATTCCCTTGCGCCAGTATTTGACGTGTTGCCCCACCCGACTCAGCTAGGCTTGCAGGCACTTATCATCGGGAATGAGGGCAGGGTATCGTCGATCAGCAATTTGCTCAGTACCCCCGAGCGCTTTGGGTTGGGAATGGATGAAGCAAGATCCATCGTCACTGATATTTATGCTGTGGTGCGAGAAGCCTCCGGCTTTTTCGAAGCGACAGGCTGTAGCGGTGCCGATGTGCGCATGCTTTCCAATGTGTGTACCCGGTTTGCAGCCGACCTCACTTAGGATCAAGGATCTCGGGCCGCAACAAAGCGCACCCTCATTACTGAGCGACTTGCAACGGATACACCGACTCCCACCCTCCTCCCAACGCTTTGTACAGCCCGACCATGGCCAATGACACGCCGGTGGAGCTCTCTACCCACTGCTCCTGAGTCGCCAACAACGCACTCTGCACCGTGAGCACGTTGACGAAATCCGCCACGCCTTCGACGTACTGATGTTGCGCAGTGGTGAGGGCGATCTGGTTCTGGCGCACTGCTTCAGCCAGGCTGTCGCGGCGCAGTTGGCTGGCGTTGTAGCGGGTCAGTTGGTCGTCGATTTCATGCCAGGCACGCAGCACGGTTTGCTGGTAGGCCAGGGCCGCTTCCTGTTGCTGGGCTTCGCGTAAATCCACCATGCCTTGCAGGCGCCCGCCGTTGAACAGCGGTAGGCTCAACTGTGGGCCGAAGGCAAAGGCGCGGGAACCCCAGGAACCGAAATCCGAGAGCTGCATGGCTTGGGAGCCGAGGCTGCCGGACAGGGTGATACGTGGGTAAAAGTCGCCCTTGGCCACGCCGATGCTGGCAGTGGCGGCGTGCAAGCGAGCCTCTGCCTGACGGATGTCTGGGCGCCGTTCAGCCAGCTCTGATGGTAAGCCGATCGCGACCTGGCGCTGGGTTTGCGGCACAGGTGCATCCTTGGACAGCTGCGCGTGCAGGGCCTGGGGCGGCTCGCCCATCAGCAGGCTAAGGGCATTGATCAATTGGTCCTGGCGCTGTTGTAAATCCGGCAGGCGCGCCTCGATAGCCGCGACTTGAGCGGCGGCTTCGGCCACGTCCAGGTCGGTCGCGACGCCGTCGGCCAGGCGCAGTTGCGAGAGCTTGAGGCTGTGGCGCGCAACATCGAGGTTTTGCTCGGTGACGGCACGGGTGTTCTGGACGCCGCGCAGTTGGATATAGTCCTGGGCAGTCTCGGCCAGCACCGACAACAACACGGCGCGACGGTCATTTTCGGCGACTTCCAGCGTGGCGTCGGCGGCCTCGGTTTCACGCTTGACCCGGCCCCAGAAGTCCAGCTCCCAGGCGGCCGAAAAGCCCATGTCCCATTGGTTGAAGGCCGAGCGGCCGTTCTCGCCGGAAGGGTCGTTCAAGCCTTTGCCGCTGTTGCGCTTGCGCTGGTAAGCGCCGCCGACATCAACGTTGGGGTAGCGCTCGGCCGTGGTCACCTGGCGGATAGCGCGGCTTTGTTGCAGGCGGCTGCTGGCCAGTTTCAGGTCGAGGTTATCGCTGAGGGCGCGACGTGTAAGGGCCGAGAGTTGCGCATCGTGGAACACATCCCACCAGCGCTCCTGCAAAGGGTCGCTGGTGGCGCGGCTGGCGGCCTGGCGGCCCTGGGGTTCGCTCCACTGATTGATCTGCGAGCCCTGGGGCCGCTGGAAATCCGGGCCGACCGTGCAGGCACTCAGGGTGATCAGGCTCAAGGTGAGCCAGGCAACGTGTTTCATTGCTGGGCCACCTCACGCTGTTGCGAGACCGGCCGCGTATCGACGCTGGCTTCCACCGACATGCCCACGCGCAGGCGCTCGGTCAATGGCTGGTTCGGCTCAAGCACGATCTTCACTGGAATACGCTGCACCACCTTGGTGAAGTTGCCGGTGGCGTTGTCGGGCTTGACCGAGGCGAAGGTCACCCCGGTGGCAGGCGCCAGGCTTTCCAGATGGCCTTTGAGCAGTTCGCCGTCAAGGCTGTCGACGCTGACTTGCACCGCTTGCCCCGCGTGCATATGCGACAGTTGCGTCTCTTGGAAATTGGCCACCACATAGGCTTCAGAAAGCGGCACAACCGCGAGGATCTTGCTGCCCGGCGTCACATAGGCGCCGACCCGCACCGCACGCTCACCGACCATGCCATCCACCGGTGCGACAATGCGCGTGTAAGACAGCTGATAACTGGCCATTTCCAGCGCGGCCTGGGCGCGTTTGAGCCCACCTTCGGCGGCGTCACGCTGGGCGGTGAGGATTTCCACCTGCTTGCGTTCGGCGGCCAGCACGGCGGTGGATTTGGCCAGGCGCGCGGTAGCCTGGTCGATGCGGGTCTTGGCTTGCTGGGCGTTCTGCACGGTGCCCGCACCGACGCCAGCGAGGTGGTTGTAGCGATTCAGTTCATGCTCGGCAAACGCCACTTCTGCGCGATCTGCTGCCACGGTGGCCTGGGCCTGGGCGATCACCGAGCTTTGGCGCTCCAGGGTCGCGCTGGCGTTTTTCAGCTGGGCCTGGGCGACCAGGGTGTCGGCATCGGCGGCCTGGGCGGCGGCGCGAAAATCGCGGTCGTCGATCAACGCCAACAGTTGGCCAGCCTTGACGCGCTGGTTGTCTTCTACCAGCACTTCTTTGATGAAGCCTGCCACCCGCGGCGCCACCAGAGTGAAGTCGGCGGCGACAAAGGCGTCGTTGGTGGTCTGGTGCTTGCTGCCCAGTACGCCCGGCGCAACCAGGTAAACCAACACGCCGACGGCAAATACAGCAATAACGGAGACGGCAATTTTGTCTTTGCGTTTCATGGAAAGTCCTTGAGGTCAGGCCGGAGCGCGAGGCGGATAGATCCGCGTGGGCATCCAGAAAATCAGCAGGATCAACGCCACCGCGACACCGGCCATGACGACGTAAAGATCCGAAGAGGTCAGCACCACGGTCTGCTCGTGCAAGCGGTGGGCGAGGCCCGGCGCGTCGGCGTCGGCCAGGGGCGAATTGCCCAGGCGGTCCACCAACATGGTTGAATGGAAATGCCCGCGCTGGGTGGTCAATGTATCGAGCACCGCAGTGGCGATCACAGCAGCCAGGCCTTTGACGGTGTTGAACCAGGCCGAGGCAAACGGCCCTTCGATGGGCTGGATACTGCCGGTGGACAGCATCAACAGCGGCAGCACGGCCATCGGCTGACCGAAAATCTGCAGCAGGTACCAGCCATAAAAGTCGTCACGAATCCACGCCGAAGTCAGGTGAGAACTGCCGATGCAGCACAGCACCAACATGCTCAGGCCAATGCCCAGCACCCAGCGGCAATCGACCCAGCGCAGGTTGCACAGCGCCGCCACCAGCGGCAGCGCAATCAACTGTGGCAGCGCCATCAGCAGCATCACCGGCGCAGTTTGCAGCGGCCGGTAACCCTGGACCTGGGCGAGGAAACTGGACGGGATGATGATCACCGAGGTCAGCACCATCAGCACGCCGGCCAGCACGATCAGGGCGAAGGCCAGGTTGCGCAGGCCGAGCATCTGCAGGTTGAAGAAGGGCAGCGGCTGTGACCATTCGTTGAGCATGAACAGCACCAGCAACACTGTGCCGCCACACAGCAGGAAGGTAATCAGGCCCGACTCGAACCAGTCCAGGCGATTGCCTTGCAACAGGCCGATCACCAGCATGCAAATCGCCGGGAAGCCCAACAGCAAACCACGCCAGTTGAACTGCTTGAAGCGCTCCAGGCGCAGCGGGTCTTGTGGCAAGCCATAGGCCACGGCCGCCATGGCCAGCAGGCAAGGCGCGACGATCTGCCAGAACGCCCACTGCCAACCGACGTATTCGGTCCACAACGCCGCCAGCGGCGTGCCCAGGCTGGGGCCGAAGGTGGCGGTCAGCGCGTAACCGGCCAACCCGTACAACTTGACGTTGGCCGGCAAAAAACGCAGCGCCACGGTCATCAGCATCGGCGGCAGCGCGCCACCGGCCAGGCCTTGCACGGTACGCAGCAGCAACAGGCTTTCGTAGTTCGGCGCGAACGGGCAGAGGATGCCCAGCACGGTGAACAAACCGATGGCGCACAGCGTGAAACGGCGCAGGGAAAACGTCACCGAACACCACGGCGCGAAGGCCATGGCTGCCACGGAGGTGGCGGTGTAGGCGGCGACCAGCCACGTGCCTTCATCAAAGCCGATGTACAGCGCGCCACGGATATCGGCGAGAGCAACCTTGGTGACCATCTCGTTGAGACCGGAAACCAGTACCGCCAGCAATACGCCGAGCAAGCCGATGATGATGCGCGGGCCGAATACGGGTGGGCTCAGAGCCGCAGGTTTGGCTGCGGCCTGGAGGACGGGGGCAGCGAGGGACGTCATGAACAGGTAACTCGGAATGAGAAATACCTGAGCAGTTTAATCGGGCACTCTCATGACAAAAAGTTACTTGTTGGCAGGTTATAAGTGCGTCAGACGCAACTTTGAACATCAACACTGAACCCTGTGGGAGCTGGCTTGCCTGCGATAGCGCCAGTTCAGTAACAGATTCAGTGACTGACACCCCGCCTTCGCAGGCAAGCCAGCTCCCACATTCATCCGCGTTCGCTTTATACCGGCTGGGCTTCTAGCCAGGTGGCATGACAGCTCTCGCGCATGGTTTCGCGCAGCCACTTATGGGCCGGGTCTTTGTCGAAGCGTGGGTGCCAGGATTGCGCCAGGACCAGGGTTTGCAGTGGAATCGGCAAGGCAAATGCGCGCAGTGGCAGGTTCAGACGCTTGGCGCTCAGGAGGGCTTCCTTGGGTACCGGCAACAGCAGGTCGGAATCGGGCAGCATGAACATCGCACCGTGAAAGCCTGGGGCGATCATGGCCACACGGCGCTCCAGGCCTTGGGCATTCAACGCGGTATCGATGGGCCCACGGGCGATGCCGCGCCGGGAGATGCTGATGTGGGAGTAGCTGGCAAAGCGTGCCGCCGTGATTTCTTCGTCGAACAGCGGGTGGTCTTGTCGTGCCAGGCCGACAAAGGTGGTGGAGAACAGGTTCTGCACCTTCACTTCCGGGCTGGCAGGCATGGTGTTGCTCACCCGCAAGTCCAACCGCCCTTCCCGCAGGGCTTCATCGTCAGTGTCGCCTTCGGGCACAAAGCGCAGCTCACACAACGGCGCCACACGCTCCATGGTGTCGAACAGTCGCCCGCCATACACGCCGATGAAAAAGTCATTGGCGCGCACGCTGAAGCGGCGGCGCAAGGTGCTCAAATCGACTTGGTCCGCCGAACGGAACAGCAACGCAGCCTGCTCCACCACATTGCGCACCTGGCCTTGCAGCTCGAGCGCCTTGGGCGTCGGCACCAGGCCACGGCCGGCACGCACCAGGATCGGGTCACCGACCGCTTCACGGATACGCGTGAGGGTGCGGCTCATGGCGGCCGGGCTGAGGTTCATCCGCCGCGCGGCGCCCACCACACTGCCCTCGTCGAGCAACGCGTCGAGGGCGACCAGCAGGTTCATGTCCGGTAGTTGCATGCCAAGCACTCGTGGTTCGTTGGGAGTGAGCTGGGCGCAATCCTAGCAGGCTTTATCGGGTTAGAAAGGCGCATCACCCTGAATGGTGGTGCGGTACAACTTGCGCCGCAGATGGCTTGGGCACCCGGCGGCCAGGTGGATCAGCGAGCGGTTGTCCCAGAACACCAGGTCGTGGGGCTGCCACTGGTGGCGGTAGATGTTTTCCGGCAGCACGCTATGGGCGTAGAGCTGGGCCAGCAGGTCACGGCTTTCGTCATCGGGCAGGCCGACGATACGGGTGGTGAAGCCCTCGCTGACGAACAGCGCCTTACGGCCGTTTTCCGGGTGGGTGCGCACAACGGGGTGCACCACTTCGGCAACCTGGGCGAGCTGTTCGGGGGTAAGGGTTGGGCGCCAGTTGCCTTCGAATTTGGTCTCGCTGTAGCGCGCCGTGTAGGAATGCGCGGCGCTGCGGCCTTCGACCGCGTTGCGCAGGTGACCTGGCAAGTGCTGCCAGGCTTTGTGCATATCGGCGAACAGAGTGTCGCCGCCTTCAGATGGCAGTTCCTGGGCATGCAGCATCGAACCCAGGCTGGGCAGTTCTTTGTATGACAGGTCCGAATGCCAGAACTTGCCTGCATCCCCCAGGCCGATGGATTGGCCGTTCTCGATGATGTTGGAAACGATCAGGATCTCGGGGTGGTTGGCCAACAGGAACTGCTTGAGCACATGGATCTGCAACACGCCGAAACGGCGGCTGAAGGCGATCTGTTGTTCGGGAGTGATGCGTTGGTCGCGGAACACGATGACGTGGTAGTCCAAGTGTGCGCGATGGATGCGGGCGAAGTCCTGGTCGTTGACTGGGCGGGATAAGTCCAGGCCGATGATCTCGGCGCCGACACTGCCTGGGAAGGGGTGGATGTCGAAGGTTTGGAGGGCGGTGGTGGCAGACATTTGATTCATTCCCGGCGGACAGGGGAGTGAATTTATAGGCATAAGGATGGAAGCTTAAATACCGTTAGCGCATATGGATATGGCGTTTGGTTTGAGCTGTAGCGTGATGCTGACGGCTCACCGGGGGCAAGCCCCCTCCCACATTCTGATTGGTGAACACATTCAAATGTGGGAGCTGGCTTGCCTGCGATAAGGTCGGACAGGCGCTGAAGATCAACGCTCGTGCAACGCCTCGGCCCGCGCCTTGATGATCGGCTTGAGCAGGTAGCTGAGGATGCTTTTCTTGCCGGTGATGATATCCACCGAAGCAACCATGCCAGGGATGATCAGCAGCGGTTTCTCATCCGTACCCAAGTGGCTGCGGTCAGTGCGCAAAGTGATCATGTAGTAGGTGGTCTTCTTGTCTTCATCAGTGATGGTGTCGGCACCGATGCGTTCGAGCTTGGCCTTCAGGCCACCGTACACCGTGTAGTCGTAAGCGGTGAACTTGACCACCGCTTCCTGCCCTGGGTGCAGGAAGGCGATGTCTTGCGGGCGGATCTTGGCTTCTACCAGCAGGGTGTCGTCCAGCGGCACGATTTCGACCATGTCACTGCCCGGCTGGATCACACCGCCAACGGTGTTGACCAGCAACTGCTTGACGATCCCGCGCACGGGCGAGGTGACCAGGGTGCGGCTGACCCGGTCTTCCAGCGCGCGGCCGGTGGACTCGGCCTTGTTCAGTTCTGTACGGGCTTCGTTGAGTTGGGTCAGGGCTTCGCTGCGGAATTTGCCGCGGGTTTCATCGATCTTGCGTTGCACTTCCTTGATCGCCGATTCAGCACGCGGGATCGCCAGGGTGGTAGCGTCCAACTGTCCGCGGGTTTCCATTTCGGCGCGCTTGAGGCGCAGCACTTCTACCGGCGACACCGCGCCCTGGGCCACCAGCGGCTCGGACATGTTGATTTCCTGGCGTTGCAGGGACAACTGGCTGCGGTATTGGCCCTGCTTGGAGGTGAACTCGCGCAGTTCCTGTTGGCGCTGTACCAGTTGTTCCTGCAAACCGCCCACTTCATCCTTCAACTGTTGACGGCGGCTTTCATACAAGGAACGCTCGTTGGCGGCCTGGCTCGGCGCGGCCTTTAACACCTCGTCAGGGATGTTCAGCGGACGGTCATCCACCTGCGCGCTCAAACGCTCGACACGCAGTTGCATGGCCAGGCGCAGGGCTTCGGTTTCCCCGGCGTTGGAGACAAACCGCGTGTCGTCGAGACGAATCAACGGCGCGCCGGCCTCTACGATCTGGCCTTCCTTGACGTACAACTCGGCGACGATACCGCCTTCAAGGTTCTGGATTTTCTGCAGCTTGGACGACGGAATCGCCTTGCCGTCGCCACGGGTCACTTCGTCGATCTGGGAGAAACCGGCCCACACCACCAGAAATACAAAGAACGCGATGATTGCCCAGATGGTCAGGCGGATGACCCGTGGCGCATCTTCGATCAGCGCCTTGTTGACCTCGGGCAGCGGCTGGCCCTGCAGCGAATCGGAGCCTTTGAAGTAGCGGCCGACCGCACTCTTGATGGAGTTAAGCAACACTGATCTGCCCCTTCTTCAACGCTTCCATGACCACGGCTTTCGGGCCGTCCGCGAGAATCTGCCCACGGTCGACCACCAGCAGGCGATCAACTAGGGAGAGCAGTGAGGCTCGGTGCGTGACCAGCACCACGGTTTTGTTTTGCACCACGGCTTGCAGGCGTTGCTTCAAGCGTTCTTCGCCGGTGTTGTCCATGGCGCTGGTGGGTTCGTCCAGCAGCAGCATGGGCGGGTTGAGCAGCAGCGCACGGGCCAGGGCAACGTTCTGGCGCTGGCCACCGGACAGGTTCTGCCCACGCTCGCCGACTTGCAGTTCGTAGCCTTGGGGATGCAGACGTGCAAATTCGTGCACGCCAGCCAGTTCGGCGGCTTGCAGGACCATTTCATCCTCGACGTAGCGCGCACCGCTGACCAGGTTGTCGCGAAGGGTGCCAGCCAGCAATTGAATGTCTTGGGCGACATAGCCGATGTTGTGGCGCAGTTCGCTCACGTCGATCTGGCGCACGTCCACGCCGTCCACCAGCAAGGAGCCGGAGTCGGGTTGGTAAAGGCCGACGATCAGTTTGGCCAGGGAGCTTTTGCCCGAGCCGCTGCGGCCGATGATGCCGATTTTTTCCCCTGGTTTGATCACCAGGTTGATGTTTTTCAGCGCCAGGTTCTGCTGGTTCGGGTAAGTGAAGTTCAGGCCCCGGCACTCGATGGCGCCTTGCAGGGTGCGACGGCTCATGGGGCGCTCTTCGAAGTTGCGCTCCTGGGGCAGCTCCATCATCTGGTCCACCGAGGTCATGGTGACCTTGGCTTGCTGGTAGCGCGTCAGCAGGCCCGACAGCGAGGCCAACGGGCTCAAGGCGCGGCCACTGAGCATGTAGCAGGCAATCAGGCCGCCCATGCTGAGGTTGCCGTCGATGATCTGGTACACGCCGAACACGATCATGATCACGCCGGCCAGTTGCTGGATCAGCAGGGTCATGTTCATCGACAGGCCCGACAGCAACTTCACCCGAAGCTCAAGCCGGCTCAGGGTACCGATGGTCTGTTCCCAGCCGTACTGACGCTCGCTCTCGGCATTGTTGACCTTGACCGCATCGAGCCCGGCGAGGGTTTCGATCAGGCTCGACTGGCGCTCGGCGGCCAGCGCCATGGTGCGTTCCATGGTCGCGACCAGGGGCTTCTGCAAGGCGTAGCCGATGCCCAAGGCGAGCGGGAACGCCAACACTGGAATCCACACCAGGTGCCCGCCGAGAATGGCGATGACCAGGAAGATCAGCAGCGTAAACGGCAGGTCGATCAGGCTGGTGAGGGTCAGCGACGCGAGGAAGTCGCGCAAGCTTTGAAACTCGTGGATGTTCTGCGCGAAGCTGCCGACCCGCGCCGGGCGGTATTTCATGGACATGCCAACGATGCGCTCGAACAGCGTGGCCGAGATGATCAGGTCGGTCTTTTTACCGGCCAGGTCCAGGCACAGGCTGCGCAGGCTTTTGAGGATCAGGTCGAACAGGTAAGCACCACAGATACCCACGGCCAACACCCACAGGGTGGCGGTGGCCTGGTTCGGCACGACGCGGTCGTACACGTTCATCACGAACAGCGGCGCGGCCATGGCGATGATGTTGATCAGGAAGCTGGCGGCGATGGCGTCGGTGTAGAGCCAGCGTGAACGCATGAGGGTGTCACGGAACCACGAGCGCGCCCGCGGAATCAGGCTGCCGTGGTTGACGTCGAACTTGTGCTGCGGCTGTGCAAAGAAGACTTTGCCGATGTAGTCGTCGGCCAGTGCTTCGCGCTTGATCAGCACTTCACCGCCGTCGCTTTCGCTGAGCAGGATCCGCGCCTCATCTTCGCCCTCCCAGCCCACCAGCACGGTACTGCGACCGTCCTTGAGCAACAGCAGCGCCGGCAGTGCAATGGTCGGGATCTGTTCCAACTTGCGTTGCAGCAGCCGGCCTTGCAACCCGGCCCGCGCAGCGGCACGCGGCAGCAGTTCGGCACTCAAGCGTTGCGAAGGCAGCGGCAGGCCGGTGGTGAGCATGGCCGCACTGGCCGGTTTTTGATGCAGGGCGCAGAGCGCCAACAACCCGTCGAGTAACGGGTCGTCGTGCAGTGCGCGTGGATCATGACTGAGATGAACTCGACTGACTTCAGGTTCCACGCGGGGCACTCTCGACTAACAGATGGGGCTATTGGGGTGGCTCAATTCATCCCAGGCAGTTGGACTTTAGGTTTCACGTCGTTCTGCACGACGGAGGCCATTGGTGCAACCACTCCCTGGCTCTTGAGCAATTCGCCCATGGTCGCCTTGATTCGGTACTGAGTAAATAACTGAATGTTCTTGATTTCTTCCAGGCGGCGGGAAGCGGTGAACAATTCATTTTCGCTGTCGAGCAAATCCAACAGCGTACGTTGACCAAGGCTGAACTGTTGCTGGTAGGACGTGCGTACGCGGGTGCTGTGATCCACGTACTGCTGGGCGACCGGCAATTGCGCATTGGCGTTGTTCAGGGCGTTCCAGGCCAAGCCTAGTTCTTCATTGAGTTGGCGCAAGGCATTGTTACGGATGTCCAGCGCCTGGTTGGCCTGGTAGGACTTCGATTGCAGGTCGGCCTTGTTGCTGCCACCGGCGAACAGGTTGAAGCGCATGCGCACCATGGCTTCCCAACCATTGCTGTGGTTGGGATCACCGGAGACGTTGTTGTCGGCGTTGGTACCCAATTCAGCGTCAAAACGCGGATAGAAGTTGGACTTGGCGGCGTCGTACTGCTTCTCGGCGGCAGAGATATCCGACTCGGCCGAACGCAGGATCGGGCTGTTGTCGAGCATCTGGCGACGCGCTTCATTCAGGTCTGCCGGCAGCATGGCCATGAATGGGGCCGGACGCTCAAGTTCGTCGGGCATCTGGCCGACGGCGCTGAGGTAGTTGACCTGCGCATCGGCCAGGTTGGTCTGCTCGGTGATCAAGTTGTTACGGGCCTGGGCCAGGCGCGCTTCGGCCTGGTCCTGGTCGGCACCGTTGCCGACGCCGCGCCCGGTGCGCAACTTGATCTGGTCGTAGATGCGCTCGTGGTTGCGCAGGTTGTCTTCGGCCAGGCGTACGAACTCACGGCGGGTCAATACTTCCAGGTAAACCTGGGCAACGGTCAGCGCGGTGCGCTCGGAAGTCCCGAGCAAAGAGTAAGCGCGGGAATTAACGTTGGCTTGTTGACGCCCGACTTCGCTGGAGGTGGCGAAACCGTCAAAAATCATTTGCTGCAGGCGCAGGCTGGATTCACCGCGGTTGAGCGTGTCCCAGTGATTGCCGCCAGGGTTGTTGGCGCGGGTGGTGGCGTTGTCGGTTCCTTGGCGGCCGTAACCGGCGTTCAGGTCGACACGCGGCAGGTAGCCGCCTTGTGCGGCGCGCAATTGGTAATCGGCAGCGATGCGGCTGTTAACACCTGCCTGGATTTCCGGGTGTACATCCAATGCCTGTTGCATGGCTTGGGGCAGTGTCTGGGCTTGTACGAAACTGGCGGCGAGAACGAACGGTATTGCCTTGAACAGGTGCAGACGCATTTAAAATTTCCCTAGGACTTCTTGTCTCAAATCACAGCGATTGGCACCGCTGCGTCGGATAATGGCTACCGTAATGACCGTACGTCGGAAAGTTCAAAAAGCGGAACTGCTTCACACACATGTAGGACGGTTCGCCGCATAAATATCAATGTGACATTACGGGGCCGATTGTTTAGGATGGCGGCCCCAAGGTCAATAGTTTGGCACTAACTAGATAGCTAAAAAATCTAGCCAATTATTTGACGTCAATACATATATAGACTACGCCCTCCCAATTGGCAGCCCTAATAGCGCGCTGCGAAATGGAATTTGTCGAAACGGATCGCCGGAGAAAATTTTAATGAGCAGTGTTGTTGCCATCGTCAAAAGCATTGTTGGTCAAGTTTTCGTTATTTCTCCGGAAGGTGCTCGGCGCGTCCTCGTTGAAGGTGATCGCTTGTTCGCGGGCGACCAGATCGACACCGGTATGTCGGGCGCCGTGAGCCTGGAGCTGGCCGACGGTCGCATTCTGGACCTGGGCCGTGACACCCAGTGGAGCGCCGACCTGCCGGACTCCAGCCTCGACCTCGCCGCTGCCAGCGAGCAAGCCGCGCCATCGGTTGCCGAGCTGCAACAAGCTATCGCCGCTGGCGCCGACCCGACCACCGACCTGGAAGCCACCGCCGCCGGCGCAAACGCTGCCGGTAACGGCGCAGCCGGGGGTGGCCACAGCTTCGTGGTGCTGGATGCGACCGCCGGCCGTGTCGATCCGACCATCGGCTTCCCCACCGGTACGCTTGGTCAGGGCACTTCGGCTCTCAACGCGCTGACCGGTGCCCCAGGCTCCGCTGACGCGGGCAACCTGGTGCTGCAGCCTTCGACCCTGTCCCTGAGCGCAACGCCCACCATCACCGAAGCCGGTGGTGTGCTGACCTACACCGCGACCGTGACGCGGCCATCCAGCAGCGACCTTACCGTCACCTTGTCCAATGGCGCGGTGATTACCATCCCGTCAGGCCAACTGACCGGTACGGTCAACGTACCCCTGGCTCCCAACGACACCCCGTACAACGACCCGAGCCAGATCAGCGTGGGCGTTACGGGCACCACCGGTGGCGGCAACCTGGTATTGACCATCGACCCTAACCCGGCCGTGACGCAGATCACCGACACCATCGACACCACCACGGTCACTCTAACGGCTGGTTCGACCGTGACCGAAGGCGGTCAGATCACCTACACCGCCACCTTGACCAACCCGGCGCAGACGCCGGTGAATGTCACCTTGAGCAATGGCTCGGTGATCACGATCAAGGCCGGTGAGTCGACGGGCAGCGTTGTCGTGGATACGCCGGCTAACGACGTCTACAACAATGGTTCGACGGTCAGCACCACGATCACGGGCGCAACGGGCGGTAACTTCGAGAACCTGGTACCGAATACCACGCCAGCGGTCACCACCATTACCGATTCGATCGACACCACCACGGTCACCCTGACCGCTGGTTCGACCGTGACCGAAGGCGGCCAGATCACCTACACCGCCACCCTGACCAATCCAGCGCAGACCCCGGTGAACGTCACCTTGAGCAATGGCTCGGTGATCACCATCAAGGCTGGTGAGTCGACAGGCACTGTTGTCGTTGATACGCCGGCTAACGATGTCTACAACAACGGTTCGACGGTCAGCACCACGATCACGGGCGCAACGGGCGGTAACTTCGAGAATCTGGTACCGAATACCACGCCTGCGGTCACGACCATTACCGATTCGATCGACACCACCACGGTCACTCTGACCGCAGGTTCGACCGTGACCGAAGGCGGCCAGATCACCTACACCGCCACCTTGACCAACCCGGCGCAGACCCCGGTGAATGTCACCTTGAGCAATGGCTCGGTGATCACCATCAAGGCTGGTGAGTCGACAGGCAGCGTTGTGGTTGATACACCGGCTAACGATGTCTACAACAATGGCTCTACCGTCAGCACCACCATCACCGGTGCAACGGGCGGTAACTTCGAGAATCTGGTACCGAATACCACGCCTGCGGTCACGACCATTACCGATTCGATCGATGCCACCACGGTCACCCTGACCGCTGGTTCGACCGTGACTGAAGGCGGCCAGATCACCTATACCGCCACGCTGACCAACCCGGCACAGACGCCAGTGAACGTCACTTTGAGCAATGGCTCGGTGATCACCATCAAGGCCGGTGAGTCGACAGGTACCGTTGTCGTTGATACGCCGGCTAACGACGTCTACGTCAACGGCAGCACCGTCAGTACGACGATCACGAGCGCGACTGGCGGCAATTTCGAGAGCCTGGTGCCGAGCACCACGCCAGCGATTACCACCATTACCGATTCGATCGACACCACCACTGTGACGCTGACAGCGCCAACCGAGGCGAACGAAGGTGGGCAGGTTACGTATACCGCCACGCTTTCCAACAAAGCGGGCACAGATGTCACGCTGAAGTTGGATAACGGTTCGTCGATCACCATCAAGGCTGGCGAAACTGTTGGTACCGTAACCGTGCCTGCGCCGACCGATGACGTGTTTATCGATAAGAGCACGCAGACCGTCAAAATCACTGACGCTTCCGGCGGCAACTTCGAAAAACTGGAAGTTGCAGGCAACGGCGCCACCACCACGATCAACGACACCCTCGACAAAGTTGATGTGGTGCTGACGGCAACTCCTACCGTTGGTGAAGGCGGCAATATCGTCTACACCGCTAGCCTTGTGGATAAGAACGGCGCGCCGGTGACTAACATCACCAACCCGTTGACCGTGACTTTGGATAACGGTCAGACCATTACCATCGGTGTTAACCAATCCAGCGGCACCGTTACTACCGTTGCGCCAGACGATATTTATAAAGGCGATCAGACCGTCACTGCTGCTATCAAGGGTGTGACCGGCGGCGAGCATTTCGAGAATCTGGTCCCTGGCACTACCGCGGTGAACACCACCGTTACTGATACACCGGGCACCGATAACACCACTACCGTAACGCTGACAGCGCCTAACGCTGTTAACGAAGGTGGGCAGATTACGTACACCGCAACGCTTTCCAACAAAGCGGGCACTGATGTAACGCTGAAGTTGGATAACGGCTCGTCGATCACCATCAAGGCTGGCGACACCGTTGGCACTGTGACCGTGCCTGCGCCTACCGATGACGTGTTCATCGATAAGAGCACCCAGACGGTCAAGATCACTGAGACTACTGGTGGCAACTTCGAAAAACTCGAAGTAGCTGGCAACGGCGCGACCACCTCCATCAACGACACTATCGACAAGGTAGATGTGGTCCTGACGGCCACCACCACCGTCGGCGAAGGCGGCAACATCGTCTACACCGCCAGCCTTGTGGATAAAAACGGCGCGCCGGTGACCAACATCACCAACCCGCTGACCGTGACTCTGGATAACGGCCAAACCATCACCATTGGCGTAAACCAATCGAGCGCTAGCGTGTCGGTTCTTGCACCGGATGACGTCTACAAAGGTGATCAGACTGTCACTACCGCCATCCAAGGCGTGACCGGTGGCGAGCACTTTGAAAATCTGGTTCCAGGGACTGATAAAGTCACCACGACTGTGACTGACACACCGGGTACCGATAACACTACGACTGTCACGTTGACTGCGCCAAGTGCCGTTAACGAAGGTGGCCAGATCACCTACACCGCGACCTTGAGCAACAAGGCCGGTACCGACGTCACCTTGAAGCTGGATAACGGCTCGTCGATCACCATCAA
>NZ_JBWKRA010000031.1:0-62753 GCF_059419065.1 Pseudomonas sp. GW821-FHT07B01
GCGATGCAGACACCTCGGTACATCAGGTACACCGAGGTGATGCTATCGCAGGCAAGCCAGCTCCCACATTGGGTTGGTGTTGTCAGTGTTTGATCAGTTTGTCCAAACCGTCCAGTAAACGCTTGAGCGCGCCCTGATTGGCCTGCATCACCTTGAGCCCCGCCTGCGCCATCTTGCGTGCGTCCTGGGGCAACTCAAACAACTGTCGCACCGCTTCGGCCAGCCCATCGGCATCGTCCACCTCTCGCAAAGCCCCGGCGTCGCGCATCATCGCGGTGATGTCGAGGAAGTTGAAGACATGCGGGCCCATGATCACCGGTTTACCCAGCGCCGCCGGTTCCAGCGGGTTGTGCCCGCCGGTCGGCACCAGGCTGCCGCCGACGAATGCGCTGTCAGCCAGGGCGTAAAGAAACAGCAATTCGCCCATGGTGTCGCCGAGCAGCACCGAGGTGTGCTCGGTAACCGGCTCGCCGCTGGAGCGACGCACGGTGGCAAACCCTTGCTGCACGCAGCGCTCAAACGTAGGGCCAAAGCGCTCCTGATGACGGGGCACCAGAATCAGCAGTGCATTGGGATAGTTCGCCAGCAACTGGCGATGAGCGGCCAGCACCACGTCGTCTTCACCTTCGTGGGTACTGGCGGCGATCCAGACCGGACGCTCGCTGGCGCCCCATTGTTCACGCAGGGCAGCGGCGCGGGCCGTCAACTGCGGGTCGATGCTCAGGTCGAACTTGATCGAGCCGGTCACTTCCACGGTTTCAGGACGTGCACCCAGGCTGCGCAAGCGTTCGGCCTCGGTCTCGGTCTGTACGGCGAACAGGCTCATTTCTGCCAGCATCGGCGCCGTCAGCTTGGCAAATCGCGCGTACCCCTTGGCCGAACGCGCCGACAACCGTGCATTGGCCAGCGCCACCGGGATACCGCGCTGGGCACAGGCGTGGATATGGTTGGGCCACAGCTCGGTTTCCATGATCACCGCCAGCGTGGGCTGGACGCGGTTCAAAAAACGCTTGGCGGCGCACGGTAAGTCGTACGGCAAATAGCAGTGCTGGATGCGCGGTTCGTTGGCGAACAACGCCTGGATCCGCTCGGAACCGGTGGGCGTCATGCAGGTGACGGTAATCGGCAGCTGTGGATAACGCTCCAACAAGCCGCGAACCATCGGGGCGGCGGCAATGCTTTCGCCGACCGACACCGCGTGCACCCAAATCCCGCCGGGCCGCATCACCGGCAAGCCATAGGAAAACCGCTCGCCCACCCGCTTGGCATAAGCCGGCGCTTTGCGCGCACGCAACCACAAGCGTAAAGCCACCAACGGCAGCGCCAGGTAAAACAGACAGCTGTAGAGAGTTCTATTCATGGCGGCGGAGTTTATCGGCTTTTTCAGTCGATCGCCTGCAAGCACTCGGCAAAACGTTTGGCCAGGAAGCGCGCGGCGGGCCCAAGGTGCTCGTCGCGGCGCCACACCAGTTCCACCACCAGGGCGGGCGGGGTCCACTCGCTGGCCAATTCGACCATCTGTTGCTGGTAGGTCGGGTATTGCACGATATGCCGAGGCAGCCAGGCCCAGCCCAGGCCACTCATCAGCCATTCGGCCAATACGTAGAAGCTGTCGGCGCGCCACACCAGGGGACTGGCCGCCTCGCTGCCGGGGTAGACGCTGGTCTGGGTCGACATCAGCAACTGCCGAAACTGGGCCAGGTGTTGGCACGTCACGTACTGCTCCTTGGCCAACGGGTGATTGACTCCGCACACCGTGACCATTTCCACGCTGCCCACCACCCTTCGCTCCAGGGCTTCGGGAATCTGGTCGTGATAGAACAACAGCCCCAGGTCCGCCTTGCGCTCCACCAGCTTGCGCGCCACATCGCCCTGGGCCGCGCTGGACAACTGCACCTCCAGCAGCGGGTAGTGCACGGCCAGCGCCTCCAGGCTGTCGAGCACCGGCTGGAACAACATCGCCTCATCCTGAGCCAGGCGCAGGCAGGCTTCCTCGCCGCGGGTCAACGACAACGCCCGGCCCGTGAGGCGCTCACACTGGCGCAGCACCTCACGCGCTTCCTCCAGCAACACACTGCCGGCCTCGGTCAAGCGCGGTTGCCGGCCGCTGCTACGTTCGAACAGGACAACGCCCAAGTCAGCCTCCAGCAGGGCAATGCCACTGCTGACCGCCGATTGCGCCTTGCGCTGCCCACGCGCCACGGCAGAAAACGAACGCTGCTCGGCGACACTGACAAACAGCCGCATCTGCTCCAGATCCCAGTGCACGCTCATGGCTCAACCCATCTCAATTCCAGATAGGTAATGACTTTACCCCATCTGGCGAACCTCTAGAATGCCGACCTTATCAAATGCGCATCACGTCGAGGATTGCCCCATGAATGCCGCCTACTACTACTTGGCCATCGCCATCTGCTCGGAAGTGATCGCCACCGTTTCCATGAAAGCCATCAAAGGCTGGAGCACCCCTATTCCGTTGTTGCTGGTGATCGTCGGTTACGGCGTGGCGTTCTGGATGCTGACCCTAGTGGTACGCACCGTGCCGGTCGGCGTGGCATACGCGGTATGGGCCGGGATGGGCATCGTGATGGTCAGCATCGCGGCGTTGTTCATCTATGGGCAGAAGCTGGATGTGCCGGCGATGCTGGGGATGGGCCTGATTGTGCTGGGCGTGGTGGTGATTCAGCTGTTCTCGAAAACCGCCGGGCACTGACCGCCACTCAACAGCCTGTATACTGCGCCTCTTGTCTTGAACACTGAGGTCGCCGATGCCATCCGTTATTTCCACCGACGTTCTGATTGTCGGCGCCGGGGTTGCTGGCCTCTGGCTCAATGCGCGCCTGCGCGGCCAGGGGTTTTCCACGGTACTGGTGGAAAGCGCCACCCTGGGCGGCGGGCAAAGCCTGAAGTCCCAGGGGATCATTCACGGCGGTGCGAAATACGCCCTCCATGGCGCCCTCACCGGCGCCTCCGAAGCCATTGCCGATATGCCGCGCCGCTGGCGTGAAGCCCTGGCCGGCAACGGCGAGCTGGACCTGTCCGGTGTGCGCGTGCTGTCCCAGGCACATTACTTGTGGTCGCCCGGGACGATTGCCGGCAACCTCACCAGCTTTTTCGCCAGCAAGGCAGTGCGTGGCCGCGTCGATCAGGTCAAGGGCGACGAACTGCCCCTGGCGCTGCAGGACCGTCGCTTCAAAGGCAAGGTCTACCGCCTGGCCGAGCTGGTGGTGGACGTGCCCAGCCTGATCAATCGCTTGGCGCAACTGGCTGGTGACAGCCTGCTCGCAGGTGTGCACATCGAACCGTTGCTAGAGGGTGGCACCCTGGTGGGCTTGAAGGTCGATGGCCGTGAAATCCGCGCCCAGCGCATAGTCCTGAGCGCTGGCGGCGGCACGGCAGACTTGCTCGCCGCCCTGGGCCATAGCCAGCCGGCCATGCAAAAACGCCCGCTGCACATGATCATCGCCAAAGGCCCAGGCCTCAAGCCGCTGTACGCCCACTGCCTGGGCGGCGGCACCAAGCCGCGTCTCACCGTGACCACCCACCCGGCCGCGGATGGCAATTGGGTTTGGTACATGGGCGGTGATATCGCCGAGGCTGACGGTGTGGGGCGTACGCCTGAAGAACAGATCGCCACCGCGCAGAAAGAGCTGGCGCAACTGCTGCCCTGGATCGACATGAGCCAGACCCAGTGGGCCACCCTGCGGGTGGATCGCGCCGAGCCGCTGCAATCGGGGCTGAGCCGTCCCGATAACGCGTTCCTTGCCGAAGACGGCCGCCTGCTGGTCGGCTGGCCCACCAAACTGGCCCTGGCGCCGGACTTCGCCGACCGCGTACTCCACGCTCTGGAGCGCGACGGCATCCGCCCAGGCGCCAATACCCCGCTGCCCGAGCTGCCAGCACCGGCAATCGGCCAACCCGTCTGGGAGCACCTGTTGCCATGAGCCTGCCAACCCTGCACGACCTGCATCGCCCCCTGGGCAGCACCGGCCTGCTGGTGTCGCCCCTGGGCCTGGGCACCGTCAAGTTGGGCCGCGACCAAGGGGTGAAATACCCCAACGGCTTTCAGATCCCTGGCGACGACGAGGCCCGCATGCTGTTGCGCCAGGCCCGCGAACTGGGCATCAACCTGATCGACACCGCACCGGCCTATGGCATGAGCGAAGAGCGCCTGGGGCCGCTGCTGCGTGACCAGCGCAAGGACTGGGTCATCGTCAGCAAGGTTGGCGAAGAGTTTGCCAATGGCGTGTCCCATCACGATTTCAGCGCGGCCCATACGCGGATGTCGATCGAACGCAGTCTGAAACGACTTGAAACGGATTTTATCGACCTGGTGCTGGTGCACTCCGACGGCAACGACTTGCATATCCTCAACGATTGCGAGGTTTACCAGACCCTGGCGCAGTTGAAGAAAGACGGCAAGATTCGCGGTTTCGGCTTCTCCGGCAAAACCGTCGAGGGCGGCGTGAAAGCGCTGGAACAGGGCGACTGCGCGATGGTCACCTACAACCTCAACGAACAGGCTGAGAAGGCCGTGATCGACTATGCGGCCGCCCACGGCAAGGGCATCCTGGTGAAAAAGGCGCTGGCCAGCGGCCACGTATGCCTGGAACCGGGAATGGATCCAATTCAGGCCAGTTTCACCTTGTTGTTCGCGCAAACGGGCGTCGCCAGTGCTATTGTCGGGACCATTAATCCGCTGCACCTGGCCCATAACGTAGCAACTGCTGCCCGGGTCATTCGTCAACTCTGATGCCGCCCACGCGGCCGACCCCGTCGCAAGAAGGAGCCGACATGCCGCGTACGCTCATAAGAAAGAACCCCAGCAACTTCAAGACACTGCCGCTGCACGTCGAAGCCACCCCCGAAGGCCTGAGCTACCAGAGCGTCGGCATGCCGCTCAACTTCGCCCAGACCCTGCAACGGCGCAAGCCGGTCGAGGTACCAGATGCCGAACGCTTCGCCCTGGAACTGGCGAACCTCGGCGTCTCGGTACGCCTGACCCTGCACTGGCAAAACAAGGACTACTGGGTGCTGGTGCGCCAACGCCGCCAGGACCGTGGCGACGTGGTGCTCAAGCTGATCTCCGGCTACGTCCCGGCCCATGAACTGAACCTGCCGCTGCACACCGCCATCCAGGAAATTGCTGAAGAGTGCCTGCTCGAAACACCCGAAGGCTGGCTCGGCGGGCGCTTCAACGACACCTGGCTGCCGGCGCCCTACTCCGCCGCCCTGCATTACCGCGAAGCCCTACCGTTTCGGCTCAGCCCCTTGTCCGGCGCCGCACGCCCGGTACGCTGCGCCACCATGCAACTGATCGAGCGCCCACGGGCCTATGTGCACCTGCCGACCGCCTCGCTGCAATTGATTTATGACCTGCGCCTGGAAGTGCCGAAGGAAGCCAAGTCCCTCAGCTTGTTTCATGTGGATGAGCGTTTGGAGGGTGACCAACTGGTGGCGCGCCTGGATCGCCAGCGTCCGGACCTGTACTTGATGCCGCTCAAAGATGGCGAGCCGCTGGCAGAGTTGTACACGGTCAAGAAAGACCAGCTGTATCCGGCCAGCACGCGCGGCCTGTATCTGGCGGAAAGTTTTGCCCAGCAAGAGGGCTGGCTGGTGCGCGATGAGCGCATTCGCTGGAAGGACTGGCTCAGGCAGCAGGGCCTGGCAGAGCCGGAAAAAGACTCCAAGCTCAAGCGCTTGACCGGCAAGGCGCGGCAGATGCTGCGCAAGATCGTGCCGAAGAAAAGCTAGGGGCGAGCAGGCTCGCCCCACGGGGTATCACTCGTTGTTGCGGATCTTCTCGACAATCGCGGTGGTGGAGCTGTTTTCAACCAACCCCAGCACTTTGACCGTGCCACCGTAGGCACTGACGATGTCCGCACCGACCACTTGGTCGACGCTGTAGTCACCGCCCTTGACCAGCACGTCGGGCTTGACCTGGGCCAACAGGTTTTCCGGCGTGCCTTCAGAGAAGCTGATCACCCAGTCCACCGCACCCAGGCCCGCGAGTACCGCCATGCGCCGGTCAACACTGTTGATCGGGCGGCCAGGGCCTTTCAAGCGGCTGACCGACGCGTCATCGTTGACCGCGACGATCAAACGGTCGCCTTGGGCACTCGCCTGCTCCAGGTACGTCACATGCCCGGCGTGCAGGATGTCAAAGCAACCGTTGGTGAACACAATGCTTTCGTTGTGAGCCCGGGCATCGTCAATCGCCAGCAGCAATTGCTCCAGGCCTAGCACACCGCGCTCCGAGCCTTCCGAGCGCTGAATCGCACGGCGCAACTCCGGTGCGCTGATGGCGGCGGTACCCAGCTTGCCCACCACAATGCCCGCCGCCAGGTTGGCCAGGGCCACGGCGTGGGGCAGTTCTTCACCGGCAGCAATGGAGGCTGCCAGGGTAGAAATCACGGTATCACCGGCGCCGGTGACGTCGAACACTTCACGGGCACGCGCTGGCAGGTGCATCGCCGGATGGCCCGGACGCAGCAGGGTCATGCCGTGCTCGCCACGGGTCACCAGCAAGGCGCCCAAGTCGAGATCGGCCATCAGCGCCGCGCCCTTGCTCACCAGTTCGTGCTCATCAGCGCAACCGCCGACGATGGTTTCGAACTCACTGAGGTTGGGCGTGAGCAGGCTGGCGCCTCGGTAAACAGAGAAGTCCTTGCCCTTGGGATCGGCCAGCACCGGAATGTTGCGAGCCTTGGCGGCCTGGATCAACACCTGGTGATTCTGCAAGGCGCCTTTGCCGTAGTCGGACAACACCAGCACCTTGATACCGTCGAGCAGCGCGTCGACCTGGTCGCCAAGGGCCAGGGCGTCGGTGGCGAAGGGTTCTTCAAAATCGATACGCAGCAACTGCTGATGACGGCTCATGACCCGCAGCTTGACGATCGTCGGCTGATGGGCGATGCGCTGGAACAGCGCACGCACGCCGGCGCCCAGCAAGCTGTTGGCCAGGCTTTCGGCCGCTTCGTCGTCGCCGGTCACCCCCACCAGGGAGGCCGGGGCGCCGAGGGCGGCAATATTGAGCGCGACGTTGGCAGCGCCACCTGGGCGGTCTTCGATTTGCTCGACCTTGACGACCGGTACCGGAGCCTCAGGGGAAATCCGTGAGGTACCACCATGCCAGTAACGGTCGAGCATGACATCGCCGACCACCAAGACAGCGGCTTGATTGAATCGCGGCATGGACAACTTCATGGAGCAACCCACATACAAAATGAACAGGGGCGCGATATTAGCACAGGGTTTGCGATGGCTTGCGACCACCGCAGGGCAAATGTAGGAGGGGATTTACTCTCTGTAGGAGCGAGCTTGCTCGCGAGAAACTTACAGACGCCGCATTTATTCAGGAAGCGCGGGTCATCGTTGAAGTTTTTCGCGAGCAAGCTCGCTCCCACATTTCATTTACCCCGTGATGCCGGGTGGATCAGGTGATATCAGCCTGCACCGGTGCATCCAGGCCCATGGCATGCAGGCGGGCGTAATAGCCGTTCTGCGCCAACAACTCGCCATGGGTACCGCGCTCGACAATCCGCCCGTCGTCCATCACCAGGATCAGGTCAGCCTTCTCAATGGTGGACAAACGGTGCGCGATCACCAGGGTCGTGCGGCCTTGCATGACCTTATCGAGTGCCGCCTGGATATGCCGCTCGGACTCGGTATCGAGGGCCGAGGTGGCCTCGTCGAGGATCAGCAACGGCGCGTTCTTGAGCAATGCACGGGCAATCGCCAAGCGCTGGCGCTGGCCGCCGGACAACAGCACACCGTTCTCACCCACCTGGGTATCGAAGCCCTTGGGCAACTGATCGATGAAGTCCTTCGCATTGGCATCCGCTGCCGCCGCTTCCACATCGGCACGAGGTGCACCGGCCAGGTCGCCGTAGGCGATGTTGTTGGTCACAGTGTCGCTGAACAGAGTCACATGCTGGGTGACCTGGGCAATGTGTTTGCGCAGGTTGAGCAACTTGTAGTCTTCAATCTCGATGCCATCGAGCAGGATTTCACCGCTTTCATGATGGTAAAAGCGCGGGATCAGGCTGGCCAGGGTCGACTTGCCACTGCCCGAGCGCCCCACCAGCGCAATCATCTGCCCAGGCTCGGCGGTGAAGCTGATGTCCTTGAGCACATGGCGATCGGTGCCAGGGTAGGTGAAGTTCAGGTGACGAACTTCCAGGCGACCGCTGACCTTGTCGCGTTCGAGAGTGCCGTGGTCGACCTCAACGTCTTCGTCCAGCTGTTCGAAGATGCTTTCGGCGCCCGCCACACCTTTCTGAATAGTCGAGCTGACCTCCGAGAGCTGGCGGATCGGCTTGGGCAACAAGCCCGCCAGAGTGATGTAGGCCACCATGTCACCCGCCGAGGCGTCGCCACGCAGGTACAGCACCAGGAACATCAGTACTGCCATGGCGGAGTAGATCACCAATTGCAGCGCCGGGGTGTAGATCGCCCCGGTGCGGGTCATGCGCAGTTGCTTGTTGGTGTTGCTCTGGCTGGCCTTGAAAAAGCGCTTCTGTTCGTAGACTTCGCCGCCGAAGCTGCGCACCACGCGGTAGCCCTGGATGGTCTCCGAGGCCACGTGGGTCACGTCGCCCATGGCCACCTGGATCTTCTTGCTCTGCTTGCGGAATTTCTTGCTGGCGGTACTGACCATCACGGCAATCAACGGCAGGATCGCGATCATTACCAACGTGAGGCGCCAGTTCATGTACAGCAAGGAAGCGAACAGGAAGATCACCGTCATGCCTTCGCGGATCACCACCTTGATAGCATCGGTCGCGGCCCCCGTGACCATGGTCACGTTGAAGGTGATGCGGGAAATCAGATGCCCGGAGTTGTGGTTATCGAAGTAGCGGTTGGGCAGCGTCAGCAGGTTGTTGAACAGTTGCACCCGCAAGTCGTGGACCAGCCCCAGGGAGACCTTGGCCAACAGGTAGTTGCCCAGGAACGAACCAAGGCCCTGCCAGGCCGCGATCAGGATGATCAGCAGCGGCACTGCCTGCAGCAATTGCAGGTCGCGCAAAAAGGGCACGGTCGGGAACAGCACAGCTTCCGGATTGGAGAGACCGTCGACAAAGTACTTGAGGATGTAACCCAGCATCGGTTGGGTCGACGCGAAAATCAGAAATCCAAGGATACTCAACGCGAACAAGCCCATATAGGGCTTAACGTAACTGAGCAGGCGGAAGTATATTTTCAAGCTCGAAGGGCTTGCGCTCGGACTGGAGTCGGTCATATCACGCGGCGTTTTGAAAAAGGAGGCTGACTTTAGCACAGCTTCTCTGTTGTACTTGCACCCGGCGTAAGCCGCGGCCCGGTTGGATCCTACCGGCGACATTACTTAGCCACTAGCTTAAGATGGTCGGCTTTCTATTTCTGGAATGGCTTTACTGTATGCACTCCAAGCGCCTTACCTATGGCTCAAATCGCGTTTTCGACTTCCTGGTCCTATGGATTTTGCCTGTTGGCTTGCTGCTGCTCCTGAGTGCACTGTTCTTTGTCGGCAATCGCAATGTACTGCACCGCATTGTCTACATCCTGTTCAGCGTACCGACCTTGTTTCTGTTGTGCATGCGCCCTCGGGAATTCAAGGACCTGCTGCGCGAGCCCCTGGCAATCGCGTTCCTGGCGTTCTCCGCCTGGGCGTTGACCAGTCTGCTCTGGAGCCCGGCGCCCAGTTCCGATACTGACCTGTTCAAGCGACCATTGAATACCTTCATGCTGTTTGGCGGCTGCGGTCTGCTGCTGCATTACCGCAACGAATTGTTCAAGCCGATCTTCTTCAGCGCTGCGGTGATTGCGCTGGTGGTCAGCCTGGGTAACCTGGTGGCGTTCGCCAAGGGTTATTCGCCCGGCATGCGCATGATCGGCGGCCTGGGCGCCCTCGACAACCCACTGCTCAGCTCGCATCTGTTTGGCTTTTTCACGGTGTACTGGCTGTATGTCTGCATGACTACCCAGCGTCTCAAGGTCCTGTGGTTCAGCGTTCCGGCCCTGGCGGTCATGACCACTGCGGTGCTGGCGACCGGCTCACGCACGCCACTGGTGGCGCTGACGCTGGCCATCCTGTGGATGAGTTTCGTAAGCCGCAACCGCCGTGCGGCACTGCTCATTATCGGCATGGTCGTGGGTGCTGCCGGACTCCTGTTGCTCCACCCCGAATTGATCACCAAACGCGGCAGCTCGTTTCGCTTCGAACTGTGGAGCATGTCTCTGCAGCTTATCGCCGAACATCCATGGATCGGGCATAGCTACGACTCGGAGCTGTTTCTCACAGTGTCGGATGGCCTTCAACTACGCGAAACCCACAGCTTCGCCCTCGGCGTGCTCTATTACGTCGGCATCATCGGTTTCATCCCATGGGCCTTCATGCTCGTTTGGGGCTTATACAAAGGCCTGCAGCAACGCGCCCAGCCGCTGTTCATCCTGGCTTCGTCACTGCTGGCCTACGGCATCGGTGCGGGCCTGACCGAGGGCGGCGGCATTCTGTCGCGCCCTAAGGAGCACTGGTTCCTGCTGTGGATTCCGTTGGCAATTATCACCGGCCTGAGCCTCGCCCAGCGCCATCGCAGCCTGCTGCGCATGCCGGTGCAGGACCTCAAGCCCGCAGCGTTTGAACAGCTGTGCAGCAACGCCCATGTGATTGAGGCCGATGGCCTGGGGCCCAAAGTTCTGCGCCTGGAGGACGGCAGTTTCCTGAAGCTGTTCCGCCCACGCCGCTGGTACACCTCCGGCAGCTTCAACCCGTACTCCGAGCGCTTTGCCAGCAACAGCGAGCAACTGCGCACCCTGGGCATTCCTACGCCGCACATCCTCGGGCTCTATCGCCTGAGCGATGCCAGCAGCGCAGTGCGCTACACGCCGTTGCCCGGGCTGACGTTGCGCCAAGCGCTGCAAAGCCTGGACAGCAGCCTGCGTGAATCACTGGTTGAGCGCTTTGGACGGTTCATGGCGCAACTGCACGAGCGCGGCGTGTACTTCCGCTCGCTGCACTTGGGTAACGTGTTGTTGATGGACGACGGTGAGTTCGCCCTGATCGACGTGGCTGACCTGCGCATCTACCCGTCTTCACTGCGTTACGCCTTGCGCCAACGTAACCTGCGCCACATGCAACGTTATCCTCAGGATCGCAACTGGCTGTTCGAAACGCACTTCGAACAATTGGTCAAAGGTTACGCCTCGGAGGCGAGCCCAGCGGCCACTGCGAAAATCCGCGAGCAGGTCCAGAGCCTGTAAACACCTGTAGGAGCGAGCTTGCTCGCTCCTACAGGGGGCGGCGTCGGTTCAGTTCTTGAGCGGCGCCAGATACAACCGCACTAGCCCGCGCAAGGTCTTGCGCCCCCAGAACTTCAAAGGGATCTGCTTGAGAACCTCCCGCGCCAACGGGCGGTCGCGGTCGGCGGTCTTGAGAAACATCGAGTTCAGGAAGTTGTAGCGAACCGCGTCATAGGCCGGGTGCTCGCTGAACTTGGCGTAGGTCTTGAGGATGTTCTGGATCATGTAGCGGTGGTTCTTGTACGTGTTGCTGGCGTGCTGGCGATACTTGGCCATCACCACGTCAAGGGCGTCAATGGTGTAGCCCGCCGCCGTGATCTTCAGTTGGATCAGCAAGTCTTCCAGGGGAATCTGCGGGTCGAAACCACCGACCTCCTCCAGCACTTCGCGACGAATCAGCATGGTCGGCGCCGGTGGAAACGGCTTGCGGTCCAGGAAGAGGTCATCGAAGTCCAGACGTCGAAACGGCACGTCGCGACGCTGTTTCTTCTCCGGGTGCAGGTTGCCATCCCCGTCGATCAGCTCGATATTGCCAGCACACATGCCCACCTTCGGCTTGCCGTCCATATACGCCACCTGGGTGGCAATACGGTCCGGCAACATGATGTCATCCGAGCCGAACGGTGCGATGAGGCTACCCTTGGCGCGAGCAATCGCACCGTTCAAGGTCGCGCTGAGCCCTTGGTTCTGCTGCACCTGGAAATCAAAGCCGTGCTCGGCCTGCAAGCGCTGGATGCGTTCGACGCTGTCATCCTTGGAGCCGTCGTCGACTACCAACAGCTCGATATTGGGGTAGGTCTGCCCCAGCACGCTAAGAATGCTTTGCTCGATGTACTGGCCATGGTTGTAGGAAGCGATGATCACCGAGACCAGAGGTTGTGGCTGATTCATGCTCTACCTACTTCACGCAAACCGGTTTCAATCAGGGTCAGGTACTTGTGCTTGAACTCATCGAGGGTGTGGTTGGCCTCCAGATAGCGGAACACCTCCTCACCCTTGGCGCGCAATTGTTCATCGCTCATGGCCAGGTAAGTGTCCAGGGCCGCAGCCAATTGTTCGACGTTGCCCGGATCATGGGACAAGCCGCCCGCGCCCTGCACCAGTGGCAGCATCGCCGGGCCGTTGGAGGCAATCACCGGCAGATGGCCGCTCATGCCTTCCAGCAAGGCCAGGCCCAGACCTTCGAACAGCGACGGCATGGTCCAGATATCGAAGCCACGCACGTACTTCATGCCGTCTTCGCGAAAGCCCAGCAAGTGCGCACGGCCGGTCAGGCCCAGGCGCTCGATGTCGGCACGCAGGTCGGCTTCGGCACGTCCGGAACCAATAATCCCCACCTGCGCCTCAGGGTATTTGTCCTTGAGCGTGGCGAAGGCTTGCAGCAGATGGGTATGACCCTTGATCGGCACGAGGCGGCCCAGGGCACCAATCATCCGTGCATCCGTTGGCAGGCCCAAGGCCTTGCGTGCGTCTTCACGGGACAGCTGCAAAGCCTCTGCCTGGGGAATGTCGATCGCATTGGTGACGTAGGTGGTGTTCTCACGGGTGAAGCCGCAGTTGAGGTCTACCAGGTAGTCCTTGACCGCTTCGGACACCCCGACAAAGCGCCACGCCGGGCTGACCCAGCGCTGGGTCTGACGCCGACGGTAACCACGGGCGTACTCGCCAAAGCCGTGGGAGATGCCGATGCACAGCGGGATCTTCAACCAGCGGTTGAGCGACAGCATCATGTTCACCGACTTGAAGCGGTTACAGATGACCACGTCGAACTTCTGCTCGCGGCAGTACTTGTAGATCTGCCACATGGCGCCAAAGCGAATGCCCTTGAGGGACTTTTCCGGCAGCTCGAAATAATGGGAGTGCTCGGCCACGCTCAGGGGCTGGCCGGGCAGCGGGCGCCCACTGAGAAATCCGGAGGTCACCTCGAAGCGCTCAGCCGGCAGGGATTTGACGATTTGCTCACCCAAGTCCGCGAAGTCATGGGTCTTGACGTTGTAGTCCGGCTGTAACTGCAAAACCTTGAAACGAGGCTTCATAACTCTCCATGCAGCGATCTGGCTACGGGCACGCAGCCCGGTAAAAAGGGCGACAGGCGCATAACGGCCTGCCTTCAATCGGCTCTCAGTCCTGCTTCAGGACCCACAACAGCTCGTGACGGCGCACGGCCTTGCGGAAGAATTCGTTCTCGCCATAGGGCGATGGACTACGGCCCGCCAGCAGTTGCTGCAACCACCTACGCACCCGACGCTTGAACGGCGCTGGCGGCTGCAGGTCGTGCATCATGCCCAGGGCCATGGCCTTGTCCTGCTGCTGGCTCAAGGCGAGGGCGAAACTGCACGGCACCAGTTCCACAGCACCATCGAAACGTGGCGGAAGCGCCACGCCAGCGCCGGAATCGCCCATGGGCCAGCGGTCGTTATCATGCAGGTGATTGGCGTAGCCGAGCAATGTGTCGGGCTGCCACTCCAGGCCCTGCAAGGCTTCCAGCACTGCCGCGTGGGCGCAGATATGGTCGGCGTGAGGGTCCAGCAACGGCGTGGGCAAGACGATGACCTGGGGTTGCGCCTTGAGCAGCAGCGCCCGCAGGTCGGCGATCAGGTTATGCCAGGTCGGCGCGCCATCAGCATCGCCAGGCAGGGCAAAACCATTGAACTGGCGAAACAGCCGCGTATCGGCCAAATCGGCTTCGCGGGAGGCTTGAGGCTGATCTGGCGCGGCCTGCATGGCTTGCAACTGCATGCAAAAGTAGCCCAATTGCACGCACTGCGCCTCGGGCACGCCCGCCCAGCGGGGCACGGCGACGCTGTCCCACGCTCGCAAACGGCCCTTGAGGCGCGCAGCTTCAGCCTTGGGCAGGCCCATGTGCTGATAATGCTCGGCTTCGATTTCACCGGCCGTCAGCGTGACGATCCAGCTTTCAGTCGCCTGGCTGTAAAGGCTGAACGCAGCCAGCTCGGCATCGTCGGCATGGGGCGCGATCACCATCACACGTTGCTGGCGATAGTCCGGCTGGCGAAAGCGCCACAGCGTCGGCTGCCCCTTGATCCGGCAAAAACGCCCGCGCAATTTGAGCTTGCCCGCGGCCAAGGCTTCGGCGGCGCCGGTCAGGTTCAGATAACGCCGCCCAGCGACGCCGCGTTCGAAGGCTTGCCGGTCCGGGCTTTGCAGGCCCAACAGGTCCACCGCAGGATCGAAGAAACGCCCCAGCCAGGTACTTTTCAACTCAACGCCGACGATCAGGGTTTCATCCGCCGCCAACGGCGTATCCAGCAGCAGCCGGCCCGCCTCCAGGCGCAAGCCGGGCTGTTCGCTGCCAGCCGGGAAGGCATACTCATAGCTGTCTTTGGGCGAATAAAACAGGTGATCGGCAAACCAGGCTTCATGGGCGGCCCACAGCAGCCCTGCAAGGATCAGCGGCAACCACCAGGCGACCAGTACGCCGGTGGCGACCAACACCAGCACGCCGATCAATAGCGCAATACGTTTGTTACGCCGATGGCGCTTGAGCATTTGCTGTTTGCGGCTCATACGCTGAACACCGGCACCGGGTTGCACCAGCGCTCCTTGTATTCACGGTCGGAACGCCCGAAGGAGAAGCGCAGTGACTTGTTCGCCGCCCGCGCATGTTCCCAGGCACTTTGGGTATTGAGGAAACTCAGCACACTGCCAGGGCTGAATGCACGGGTTTCAGGGTCGACGCCGCCGTTGACATACTCGGCGCTGAACCACTCGTTGGACTGCACCTGATACACCAATTGCACTGCAATCGGCGCGTCGTTCAGAAACAGCACCGAGCCGAACAGGAATTCCTTGAGCAACTCCAGCACCTCGGCCAGACGCGCCGCGCCCGCCGCCGGGAAGCCCCAACGACGCTGGAACAGGTCGCAATAAATCGCCGCCAGTTCTACGCTGGAAAACTCACTGACCGCCCTTACCACGCCGCCCGCCTCTTCCAACAGGCGCAGTTCACGCCGCTGGTTATAGCGAAACTTCTTCGACAGGTCTTCGGGCGTGCGCGCCATGGCCAATTGCTCGGCCTGAGGCTTGAGGGTGCTCACGCGCCCCTCGTTCAACGCCGAGAGGTAGCGCGCACGGTGCCGTAACGGTGCCTGCGCATCGGCGGCAATCGGCAGGATGATCTCGGCGTTGCCCAGGTCAAACAGGCCTTTCTTGCCGCTGCGCTTGAGCACGTCCTTGGACAGCGCCAGGTCGCGCCCCCAGGTGGCGATCGCCCCTTTGAGCTCACCACCTTGCTCCCAGCCCAGGTAGCGCACGGGTATCTGCGCCAGGCCGGCCAGCCGCTCGATCACCTGGGGATGGGTCGCCACGCTGCCGCCGTAACGCTGCCAGGCCTGGGCGTAAACCTCGGCCTCGACAGGCGCCCAGCCACGTTCCCGCCAGCCCTGGAAGCGGTTCAGCATTTAAACCACGGCGTCATAAGGGTCCACGCCGTCCTTGACCACCAGAATGTCTTCCATGATCAGGTACTGCAGGTCCGAGCCGAAGAACATGTTCAGCGCGTCGGTCGGCGAGCAGATCATCGCTTCGCCACGGCGGTTGAGCGAGGTGTTCAGGGACACGCCGTTACCGGTCAGCACTTCCAGCTCTTTCATCATGTCGTAGTAGCGCGGGTTGTATTCGCGCTTGAGCACCTGGGCGCGGGAAGTACCGTCTTCGTGCACCACTTCCGGTACACGGGTCTTCCACTCTTCGGCCACTTCAAAGGTGAAGGTCATGAACGGCGCCGGGTGATCGACCTTGATCATCTGTGGGGCCACGGTGTCGAGCATCGACGGGCAGAAAGGCCTCCAGCGCTCGCGGAACTTGATCTGGTGGTTGATGCGATCCGCCACGCCGGTCGCACTTGGGCAACCGATGATCGAGCGACCGCCCAAGGCACGCGGGCCAAACTCCATGCGCCCCTGAAACCAGGCTACCGGATTGCCGTCGACCATGATCTTGGCAATGCGCTTAGGCATGTTCTCGATCTTGCGCCAGTTCGGCTTGCTCTCGTGCTTGGCGCACGCGGCAATCACGTCTTCGTTGCTGTAGGACGGGCCGAGGTAGACGTGTTCCATCTTCTCGACCGGTACACCACGAGCATGGGACACGTAGGCCGCCGCACCGACGGCGGTGCCGGCATCGCCGGAAGCCGGCTGTACGAACAGCTCTTTGACGTCGTCACGGGCAATGATTTTCTGATTCAGCTTGACGTTCAGCGCACAGCCGCCGGCGAAGGCGAGCTTGCCGGTGTCCTTGAGGATGTCGCCCAGGTAGTGGTCGATCATCTGCAAAGCCAGTTTCTCGAACAGCGCCTGCATGCTGGCCGCGTAGTGGATGTACGGCTCGTCGGCGATGTCGCCTTCGCGTTTCGGCCCCAGCCACTCGATCAGTTTTGGCGAGAAGTAGAACCCCTTGCCCTTCTCTTTGTAGCGGCGCAGGCCGATGACGTTGGCGTAGTCGGTGTTGATCACCAGTTCGCCGTTTTCAAAAGAGGCCAGGCGCGAGAAGTCGTATTTGCTGGCATCGCCGTACGGCGCCATGCCCATGACCTTGAACTCACCATCGAGCATCTCGAAACCGAGGAACTCGGTGATTGCGCCGTACAGGCCGCCGAGGGAGTCCGGATCGTAGAATTCCTTGATCTTGTGGATCTTGCCGTTTTCGCCGTAGCCAAAGAAGGTAGTGGCGTACTCGCCCTTGCCGTCAATGCCCAGGATCGCGGTTTTTTCCTGGAAGCCCGAGCAGTGGTAGGCGCTGGATGCGTGAGCCAGGTGGTGTTCTACCGGTTCAATCTTGATTTTCTTCGGATCGAAGCCCAGTTGCTCCAGGCACCAGACGATCTTGTTGCGATAGCGCTTGTAGCGACGGTTGCCCATCAGGATCGCGTCGAGGGCGCGGTCGGGGGCGTACCAGTAACGCTTGGCGTAGTGCCAGCGCGCCTCGCCGAACAGGCTGATCGGGGCAAACGGGATCGCCACCACGTCAACGTCCGAAGGCTTGATGCCAGCCTGCTCCAGGCAGAACTTCGCCGACTCGTAGGGCATGCGGTTCTTTGCATGTTTGTCGCGTACGAAGCGCTCTTCTTCGGCGGCCGCAATCAGCTTGCCGTCGATATACAGGGCTGCGGAAGGATCATGGCTAAGGGCGCCGGACAGGCCAAGAATCGTCAATGCCACTGGGGTCTAGCCTCTTTTAGTCTGCATGCAGGCGCATCGCGCCTGAAAAAAGTGTGTTTCCCGCCGGAGCGGGAAACAGCTAAAGGGCGGGATTATAGCTTAAAAGCAGAGGGAAGCTGTTAGCGGCAAGCTCAGGGGATTATTGGAGTTCAATGCTACCGTCGGCGCTTTGCCGGTAGACCGTGTAGGGCAGCAGGAGCGTGTCCGTGATACCCGAGAGCGGGATATCAATGAGCGTCCATGGCACATTGTTCACTGCCACATCGCCGCGGGAGTTCGGCGGGCCGTTCAAGATACACAGGTTATAAGTCACCCCGCTGTAAATACGGGGAACGGACTGACAATAGGTTTTATTGGCCTTGAGTGATCGAACTGTGGCGGCATCCTCGCGAAACGCGGTAGTAACAGTTCCGCAGCCAGCCATGGTTAATGCGATGCTCCCCAGCACCAGTAACTTCATGCTCGTTGTGCGCATGTTTTCGGCTCTTCTTTTTTGGAGGAACCGAAATCTAGCAGTTCCAGCTTCGCTAACCCAACGAATCAGGAGCCTACAGGCGCCGTCGCAACGCGTGGGAAACTTCCTGTTCCGCCCAGTGTTGTGAATTCGGAAAAAATCCAGGGGAACCGTTAAACTGGCGGCATTTGCGCCTACGCCATTCAGTTGCGCTGCGCCACAGACCCGGCCCCCTCATGACATCATCCACTCCCTCCCGCCTTGCCCTGCTCTTGCTGGGCCTGTGCAGTAATGCCCAGGCCGACGATACGCCGCTGATACTTGACCCCAGCGTGGTCACCGGCTCACGCAGTGCCAGCCCGACGTTTGATTTGCCCTATTCCGTGGACGGCATCAACCGGGAGCAGATCAGTGACGGCCAGCTCGGCATTAACGCCTCCGAAGCCCTGTCCCGCGTGCCCGGCCTGGTGGTACAGAACCGCCAGAACTATGCACAGGACTTGCAGATTTCGTCCCGCGGTTTCGGTGCCCGTTCGGCGTTTGGCGTACGCGGTATCAAGCTGATCGCCGATGGCATCCCCGCCAGTACCCCGGATGGTCAGGGTCAGGCCGCCACCTTCAACCTCGACACCGCCGAGCGCATCGAAGTGCTGCGCGGCCCGGCGGCGACGCTGTATGGCAGCAACGCCGGGGGCGTGATCCAGATGTTCTCTCGCGACGGCGAAGGCCCGCCGCGTATCGGCGCCGAAACCCTGGTGGGCAGCGACGGCCTGAACAAGAACCACCTCAGCGCCGAGGGCGCGGCGAATGGTGCCGGGTTTGTGCTCGATGCCTCGCGCATGGACACCAACGGCTACCGCGATCACAGCAGCGCGCGCCGCGACCAGACCTTCGCCAAGCTCAATGTCGAGCCCGATGACGACAGCAAGCTGGCATTGATCTACAGCAGCCTGGAGCAGAACGGTACGCAAGATCCACTGGGGCAAACCTGGGCAGCGTACAAGGCCGACCCGCGCTCGGTAAGCGCCAATGCGCTGAACTACAACACGCGTAAAAGTATCGATCACCAGCAATTGGGGATGAATTACGAGCGGTATTTCGGTGGCGCGACCTTGCAGGTCAATGCCTACACCGGGCGGCGCAGTGTGATTCAGTACCTGTCGATCCCAAAGGGCACGCCCGCCAACGAACGCGGCGGAGGCGTGGTGCAATTTGATCGAAAGTTCTACGGCGGCAGCGTGCGCTGGATGCAGCCCATCGAAAGCGCGCCTGGCGATCTGATGATCATTACCGGCCTGGACTTCGACCAAAGCGAGGACAGCCGCCATGGCTATCAGAACTACAGCGGCAATGCCCTGGGCGTGAAAGGCCAACTACGCCGCGACGAAATCGACACGGCTCGCAGCCTCGACCCGTATATCCAAGCCAACTGGGCCCTCGACCGCTGGACCCTGCAAGCCGGCGTACGCCACAGCACGATGCAGATGGACGTTGACGACCAGTTCCTCAGCAATGGCGACGCCAGCGGCAACAAGACCTACCAGAAAAACACCCCTTCGATGAGCGTGATGTACGCGTTCACCCCCGACTTGCACGCCTACATCAGCGCAGGCAAAGGCTTTGAAACCCCGACTCAGGCCGAGCTGGCCTATGCACCGGGCAACGCCGAGGGCTTCAACTTCGGCTTGAAGCCGTCTGAAAGCACGCAATATGAAATGGGCGTGAAAGCGCAACTGAACAACACGCGGATCAACGCCGCCATTTTCCAGATCACCACCGAGGACGAACTGGTGGTGCAGCAATCCATCGGTGGCCGTACCAGCTACCAGAACGCCGGTCGCACATTGCGCCGCGGCTTCGAACTGGGCGTTGAAAGCCAACTAAGCGACCACTGGAGCGCCAGCCTCGCCTACACCCGCCTGCACGCAACCTACGACAGCGACTTTACCAGCGGCCCCAACACCATCGACAAAGGCAACTACCTCCCCGGCGTGCCACAAACCACCCTGTTCGCCGAACTGAACTGGAAACCACGGGACTGGGTCAGCACCGCCATCGAAGGCATGTACCGCAGCAAGGTCTACGTAGAAGACACCAACCAACAACACGCCGCGCCGGCCTACAGCGTCTTCAACTGGCGCGCACGGTTTGAGCAGAAGGTAGAGCACTGGACCTTTCACCAGACCCTGCGCCTGGATAATCTGCTGGATCGTCAGTACGTGGGGTCGGTGATTGTGGGGGATGGCAATAACCGCTATTACGAAGCGGCGCCGGGGCGCTCGTGGTATGCGGGGGCTGGGGCGCAGTATCAGTTCTGAATGCAGCGCCTGGACGGGCGCCATCGCGGGCAAGCCCGCGATAGATTTAACTGCCGACACCCGCCTCTTTGGGCAAGCGCTGGTCAATCACCTGGTACAGCGCACTGCCCTGCGGCCAGTTACGCATAAATCGCGCACGGTCTTTGGCATACGCAGGGGCGAAGCTGGACAGCGAACCGTGCTGGCACATCGCATCCAGGTCAATCATCGCCCAGCGCCCGTCGCTCCAGAACAGGTTATGGCCCTTGAAATCCCCATGGCTGATGCGCTCGCGGATCAGCTCGGCAAACAACTGGTCCAGCGCCTGCAATTCGCTCTCGGGCGCATCGCCGCTTTCAACATACGGCGCAAAGCGCTCGATGATGTCTGGCCCAGGCAGGTATTCGGTGACCAGGTAGGCACGGCTGCGCAACCACAGGAACCGTTTCTCCAGCACCGCCAGCGGCTTGGGCGTGGCGAAGCCCAGGAAGGCCAGGCGGTTGCCTTCGCGCCAGGAGTGCCAGGCGCGGCTCGGGCGCCAGAAGCGCTTGAGCCAATGGGCAAAGCCCTTGATGTTGTAGCGTTTGATAACCAGCGGCCGGCCAGCCACGTCGACCTTGGCCACGCTCGCCGCGCCACCGGTCTTGTACAGGTGACCCTGGTCGAGCAACGCATCGGCCTGCTCCAGCACCGGCACCATGGCGGCTTCTTCTTCGCGGCGGATCGCACGCAAGCCAAAAGCGCCGCGCACCACGCTGAACAGCGTGCATTCGCGGCCGGTCTTGTCCAGGTAGTCTCTCAAACGCCAGGCGCTGACTTTACGCACCTGCTTTTCCAAGGCTTGCATTGGCAGGGCGTGTTCGCCGTTGGCCAGCAAGTAATACACCAGCAACTCTTCGGTAAAGGGCCCGAGGTTTTTCGGCAGTTGGGCGAAGAACACACCGAGGTTCTCCAGCACTCGATTGCGCGACAACGGCTTGCCCGCCTCTTCGACACGAATACCGGCGCCATCGATCAAATACAGCTTGCCATCCTTGCGCAGCAGGTTGTCCAGGTGCAGGTCTTCTTGCCACAGGCCCTTGGCATGCATCTGGGCAATCGCGCCCAGCGCTTCGGCGAGCACGGCGGTTTGTTCGTCCGCCAACGGCGGCAGGTTTTCGACGGCGAGCCAAGCGTCGGACAGGCTTTGGGCCCCCTCGATAAATTCAAACAGCAGCCAACCGCCCTCGCCGTCCTGCAAGCCATCGGCCAGCAGCAACGGCGTGGTCAGGCCCTGCTCAGCCAACAGACGCACACCCGCGAGCTCACGCTGAAAATGCCGCGCCGCCTTGCTGCCCACCAACAACTTGGCCAACACCGGGCGCCCCCGCCACACAGCGGCCCCCACGTAGCGCTGCCCCGGCAACACCCGCAGCAGGCTCAGCAATTGCAATTGCCCAGGGCCGGCGGCATCCGCCAGGTCGAGGGTCAGTGGCAGGCTGGGGGTACGCCCAGCCGATTTCAGCTCGGATAAACGCATCAGCGGTTCTCCTTGTGGCTGCGGCGCGCGGTCAGGCGCTGGTGCCAAGTGGACACCAGGGCACCGTCCTCGGGCTGCTCAAGGTACGCCGCCAGCAGTTGGCGCACCTGCGCATCCGACCATTGCGGCGCGCGGCGCAGCAAAGGTTCCAGGTCCTTGACCCGGTCACGCCAGCCAAACAACAGCGGGCGGGTTTTCTCCAGGTCGATCAACTGCGCGGCATAACCCTCACCGGCAGGCTGCAGGAAAATATGCTTGGGGTAAAAACAGCCATGCACTTGCCCGACGCTGTGCAGATGACGCGCCAGCTTGCCGCACGCCAACAGGATCGCACTGTGCTGGGCTGCGCTCAATTGCGCCCACTGCTCCAGCAACGAATCCAGGTCATTCCAGCCATCCAGCGCACGGGTGAGCAGCATCGCCCGGCGCTCACCCTTGACCTTGCGCTCACCGAAGAACGCCGCTTGCAGGGCCGGGATGCCGAGCTTTCGATACAGGCTGATGTTGCGAAACTCGCGGGCAAAACTCGGCTCGCCGAACGGGCGGTGCAAGGTGCGCGTGAGGTAGTTGCTCTGGCGCTTGAGGTAGTAACCCTGCCCCTCAAGCTCCAGGCGATACACGCTGCTCCAACCGTCGCCGCTGGTGTTCGGCTCGTCCACTGCATCCAGTTGCTTGGCCCACAGGGCGTCGAAGGTCGCCAGGCCGTTGCGCTCAAGCAGAGCGCGGTCTTCAGCCGCCAGGAAGTCACTCATTCGCGTCCCTCGAAAAACTTCACCACATGGCGAATTCGCTGTTTGTCCGACGCGGTCAGGTGCGCGCGCTGGCGATATTGCAGGTAGAAACGCAGGCGCTGGGTGGCCGACAAGTGATACTTGGCGACTTTGTCCAGGCAGGCCAAGTCCTTGGTGATGCGGTACTTGAGCCAGAAGCCGCGCCAGAAATCACCGTTGGGGCAGTCGATCAGGTACAGGGTGCGCTGATCGTCCACCAGCAGGTTGCGCCACTTCAAGTCGTTATGGGTGAAGCGGTGATCGTGCATGGTGCGCGTGTATTCGGCGAGCTGGCGGCTGATGCCATCGACCCACCGGGGGTCTTTGAGGCGCTCATCGTGACGCTCGGCCAGCACCGACAGATCTTCGGTCTTGGGCAGTTCACGGGTGATCATGGCGCCACGGTTATAGGCCAGGCCCTTGCGGTCCAGGCCCCAGGCCACCACGTCGGCGGTGGGGATGCCCCACTTGGCGAAACGCTTGAGGTTCTGCCATTCGGACTTCACCCGCGGCCTGCCCAGGTAACGACGCAGGCCCTTGCCGGCACCTACATAGCGCTTGACGTAATAATTGACCCCGCCACGCTCCACCCGGATCACTTCCGACAACGGGTCGCGGGTCAGCCGCTCGCCTTGCAGGGCGAACACCGCGTCCAGGCTTCCAAAGTCATCCGCCAGGGCGGCGTAGGCAGGTTCCAGATTCCAACCCGCCATCAGATCGCATCCCCGTATCGCTGTTTACGCGCATACAGCTTTGCTGCCATGCTTTCCAGCGCAGACAACAGCGCGGTTTGCTCCGCCAGGATCTGGCGCAGCGGCTGCTGGAAATAGGCCTTGAGAAAGCGCAGCTTGTCGCGCTGGGTCAAGCCGATCTCCAACGCGGAGTAATACAGGCCGGCCAGGTCTTTGTTGCGCCAACGCACGGGGATCGTCGCACGTACCTGGGCACGGTGCAGGTCGATCACCGACAGCTTGAGGTTGTCGATGCTGATAGGCCGGTCGGTGTGCAGCAGGAAATGGCACAGGTAGCAGTCACGGTGGTTGACGCCGCCGCGGTGCATCGCGCCCACGGTACTCGCCAGCTCAAGGGTCAAGGCATGCTTGATGGCCGGCACGGGCGGTTGCTTGACCCAGTCCAGGGTCAGGTCTTCCAGGCTGATGATGGGGGTCAGTTCCTGGGTGATGATGAACGAATGCTGGTCGGCCGGGTTGCTGCCTTTTTCACCGAACGCCACGGCGGTCATGGTCGGTACGCCAAGCGCCTGCAAGCGCTGGATTGCCACCCACTCCTGGCCCGCGCCCAACACCGGTAATTTGGCAGTGACCAGGTTCTTGAGGATTTCGCCCCAGCCGATCCCACGGTGGATCTTCACAAAATAAGGCTGGCCCTCGACCACCGTACGCAACGTACGGCGAGCGGCCAGCTCGCGGAACACCTGGCCTTCCAGCTTCTCGACCTCGGCGAACGCATCGCGTCCGGCCCAGAGGGTCTTGAAGGGTTCGGCTAGAATCAACTTCATCGGTTTGGCTCCGCCAGAATCAGGTCCGCAGCGTACTGCGGCATGCTAAAGAGGTCGGCCGTCTCAGCGAAGGCCAGACCATTGCGACTCCAGGTCGCACGCGCTTGTGGGTCGTCGAGCATATCGACCAGATACTGGTTGAGCTGGGTTTGCTCGAACGGCTCGTCCAACACCCGGCCGCTCTGGGCCTTGTCGATGTAGAACGCATAGCCGCACACCTGGCTCACCAGTACCGGGAGGCCGGCGACCACCGCTTCGACCAGCACCATGCCGGCCGCCTCGTTGTACGCAGGGTGAATCAACAGGTCCGCCCCCAGCAGGAAACGCGGAATATCATTGCGGCCCTTGAAGAACTGCACCTGGTCGCCCAGGCCCAGCGCCGCGCTCTGCAATTGGAATACTTTGGGGTCGTCCTGGCCGATTACAAATAGCCGGGTGCGTTTCTTCAGGCGCGAAGGCAGTGCGGCCAGCGCCTTGAGGCTGCGGTCGACGCCCTTGGTCTTGAACCCCGAACCGATTTGCACCAACAGCAAATCGTCTTCAGCCAAGCGGAATTCAGCGCGGAACTCGGCGCGGATCTCGGCGGCGTTCGGCGGCGCGCGGCGGTCGCGGGCGATCCCCGGTGGCAACAGGTGAAAACGCTCGGCCTGGGTACCGTAATACTGGGTGAACAACTGCTGCTGATGCTCAGACAACACCATGATCTGCGTCTTGGCGTTCTTATCGAACACGGCGCGCTCGTATTCGGCAAAGTGCTTGTAGCGCCCGAACCAGCGATACATCGGGTTGCGCAGGGTCTGGGCCTTGTCCTCGAACACACCGTCGGCGGCAAAGTACAGGTCCAGCCCCGGCATCTTGTTGAAGCCCACCACGCGGTCCACTGGTCGCTTGGCCAGGTCGGCCTGGATCCAGGCGTAGAGCTTTTCGTTGCGGCGGTGGTTGACCAAGGCCTTGACCGGCGCCACCAGCACCTCAAAGCCTGGCGGGATATCACCTTCCCAGATCAGGGTGTACACCCGAATCTTGTGGCCGCGCTGCTGGCACTCCAGGGCGATGCGCATGAAGTCGCGCTGCAGGCCACCGAAAGGGAAGTACTTGTACAGAACAAAAGCCAGTTGCATCAGTGCTGCTCCTCGGCCAGTAACAACGTGCTCAGCCGGCTTGCGACACGCTCAGGGTTCAAGCGCGTGAAGCACAGGGGCGACTCGCGTGCGATGTCGAACCGCCGCAGGTCGTCGGCAGTGGGTTGATAAGTGCACTGTTTTTGCAGGCAAGGCGCGCACGGCCAGTCGCTGGCCAAGTGAATCTGGCCTTTGCCGTAGGCACCGGTAAGGCCTGGGTTGGTGGGGCCGAACAGGGAAATGGTCGGCACGTCCAATGCCGCCGCCAAGTGGCCAAGGCCGGTGTCGACGGCCACGCAGGCACGGGCGCTCGCCAAGACACGGGCAACGCCCGCCAGGTTGAGTTTGGGCAACACTTCGGCGTTGGGCAGGCCGAGGGCCAGGCGTTCGGCCCGCGCCTTTTCGGCGGCGTTGCCCCACGGCAGCTTTACGTCCACGCCCAGGCGGCCCATGCGTTCGGCCAGCTCGCGCCAATAGGCTTCGGGCCAGTGCTTGGTGTCCCAGGTGGTGCCATGCAACAGCAATACGAACGGTTTTTTCGGCGGCAGGCCGAGCAGCTTTTCAACGCTCAGGCCGTAGTCGCCCAGGCGTTGGGGCAGGTCGTAGCCCAGGGCCACGGCGAACAGCTGGCGCAAGCGCTCCACCGCATGCTGCCCACGGGCCACGGCCAGGCGCCGGGAGTAAAAGCGCGCAGCCAGGGGTTCACGCGCAGAATCTTTGTCGAAGCCAGCGATGGGCGCCCGCACATAGCGCGTCAGCCAGGCGCTTTTGAGCAAGCCCTGGGCGTCGATCACCAGGTCGTATTTAGTCGACTGCACCGCCTGCTTGAAGCGCCGCCATTCACCGCTCTTGATGGTTTGCCAGAGGTTCTTGCGCCAGCGGCGAATCGCTACCGGGATGACCTTGTCGACCGCCGGGTGCCAGGTGGGGATTTCGGCAAAGCCTTCTTCCACCACCCAGTCGAACCGAATGCCGGGAATCGCCCGCGCTGCGTCGGTGAGGGCCGGCAAGGCATGGATCACGTCGCCCAGGGATGAGGTCTTGATTACCAGAACCCGCAACTCAATGAACCTCGACCACGTCGCCCTGCAAACGCTGCAAGGCATCGGTTACCGGCTGGGGCAGCAACTGGCGCAGGCAGTTGTAGTGGCCGAAACGGCAGGTACGCTCAAAGCACGGGCTGCAATCCAGGCCCAGGCGCACCACTTCGACCTTGTCGGCTAACGGCGGAGTGAAGCCTGGGGATGTGGAGCCGTACACGGCCACCAGCGGACGGTTCAGCGCCGCCGCCACATGCATCAGGCCGGAGTCGTTGGACACCACCGAATCGGCGCACGACAACAGGTCGATGGCCTCGGCCAGGGACGTGTCGCCACTGAGGTTCACCGCCTCTTCACGCAGACCGGGAATCAGGCGCTGACGAATGTCTTCACCCACCGAATGATCGTTCTTGGAGCCGAACAACCACACCTGCCAGCCTTCGCGGATCTTGGTTTCGGCGACTTTGGCGTAATGCTCCGACGGCCAACGCTTGGACTCGCCAAATTCGGCGCCCGGGCACAAGGCCAATACGGGCCGATCCAGGGTCAGGCCGAACTTGGCCAGCGCCGCGTCGCGGGTCACCGGGTCGATCTGCAAGCTGGGGCGCGGGTACGGCTTGGGCAGTTCAGTGCCCGGCTCGTAGGCCAAAGCCATAAAGCGTTCGATCATCAACGGGTAACGGGCTTTATCCAGGGTGCGCACGTCATTGAGCAGCACATAGCGAAACTCGCCGCGCCAGCCGGTGCGCTTGGGGATACCGGCAAAGTACGGCACCAGCGCCGACTTCAGCGAGTTAGGCAGCAGGATCGCCTGGTCGTACTGGCCGGCCATGGACTTGCCGATGCGTCGGCGGGTCGCCAACTCCAGGGCGCCGTGGCCGAGCGGGAAGCTCAAGGCCTTGCGCACCTCGGGCATGCGCTCAAGGATCGGCCGGCTCCACTCAGGGGCTAGCACGTCGATCTGGCAGTCTGGATAGCGCAGGCGCAGGCACTGAAACAGTGTCTGTGCCATCACCATGTCACCGACCCAACTGGGCCCAACGATCAGAATATTCATGTAGTTTCCACAAACGATGCGGGGAGGCCTATGCCTCCCCGCCTCGATAATGACTGTAGATCGCGGTGCGCCAGGGAGCATCTTTATGTGGGAGCTGGCTTGCCTGCGATCGCATCACCTCGGTATCCCTGATAAACCGAGGCGCCTGCATCGCGGGCAAGCCCGGCTCCCACATTAATCCGCATCCCATATAAAAATTGGCGTCGCCAATCAGTCGAGTTTCAATTTAAGCCCAGCGCCTGCCAAATTCGCATCACCTGTCGCCGCTCGTCGGCGAACTGGTCCCCGGCTACCGTACCGGCCTCGTTCTGCAAAGCCTGGCGGTGCGCGGCTGAGCGGTAAGCCTTGTACACTTCACGCAGCAAATGGGCATCGGCGGCGGGCATCAGCCCGACCTGCTCCAGGCCCTCCAGAATGCGGATATTGTCGGTGTAGCGCAGCAACGATGGATGTTGCGCAGACCACGCCAAAGCCGCGTATTGCACCATAAATTCAATATCGACGATACCTCCGGCGTCCTGCTTGAGGTCGAACAGCGCCGTGGCCTCGAAGGCATTGGCGCCCCTGCCGGCCGTCGTGGCCTTGGTGCCCAGGTTGTCACGCATCTTGGCACGCATCTCGCTGACCTCCTGGCGCAGCTTCTCCAAGTCCCGCTCACGCCCCAACACGTTAGCCCGTACCTGCTCGAACGCCCGGCCTACATCCTGGCTACCCACCAGCACCCGCGCACGGATCAGGGCCTGATGTTCCCAGGTCCAGGCTTCATTTTGTTGATAGCGATCAAACGCCCCCAGGGAACTCACCAACAAGCCGGATGCGCCGGAAGGTCGCAGGCGCATGTCCACTTCATACAGCTGCCCAGAGTTGGTCTGGGTGGTCAGCAGGTGAATGATGCGCTGGCCCAGGCGTGTAAAGAATTGCGCGCCATCGATCGGCTTGGCACCGTCCGTCTCGGCCTGGGGGTCGCCGTCATGGATAAACACCAGGTCCAGGTCCGAACCATGCCCCAGTTCGATGCCGCCGACTTTCCCATAACCGACAATGATGAACCCAGGATCGCACAGGGTGCCGTCCAGGCGCTGCGGCGAGCCGTGACGCGCGACCGTCTGGCGCCAGGCCAGGGCCAGCACTTGTTCAAGAATGGCTTCGGCCAGCCAGGTGAGGTAGTCGCTGACTTTCATCAACGGCAGGCTGCCGGCGATTTCGGAAGCGGCCACCCGCAGGCGGTGCGCCAGCTTGAAATGGCGCAAGGCTTCCATTTGTTGCTCAAGGTCATCTTCGGGAATGCGCGTGAGGCGCTCGCGCAACTCAGCGGCCAGCTCCGGCGCCAGCGGCGGCTTGAACAAGCGGCCTTCGTTGAGCAATTCATCGAGCAACAGCGGGAAACGGGTGATCTGCTCGGCGATCCATGGGCTGGCCGCGCACAATGTCAGCAGGCGACGCAGGGCGTCGGGGTTCTCGGTCAGCAACACCAGGTAGGCCGAACGCCGGGCCACGGCTTCCACCAGCGGCAACACGCGCTCCAGCACCAGGTCCGGGTTGGCATGTTCAACGGCCTGGGCCAGCAGGCGCGGGATGAACGCATCCAGGCGCTCACGCCCCAGGCGCTGCATGGCGCGCAACTGCGGGCTGGCACGCAGGCTGGCCAACGCCTTGAGGGCCTTGGGGGCATCGGTGAAACCACCTTCACTCAGTTGACGGCACGCCGCGTCGTCATCCTGGGATTCCTCCCACAGTGGCAACCATTCACCACCGACCACCAATTCGCTTTCTTCGCCTTCTTCCTCATCAGGGTCGGCAATCACCTGGCGAAAGTGCCAGTCCACGCGACCACGCCAGTACATCAGGCGCTCGTGGAACGCGGCCCAGTCACTGAAGCCAAGCATAAAGGCAATGCGCGCCTGGTCTTCGGGGCTGTCCGGCAGCATTTGCGTCTGGCGGTCGGCAATCGCCTGGATCGCATGCTCGGTGTAGCGCAGGAACTCGTAACCGCTGCGCAGCTCGCTGATCACCGCCGCGGGCAAATAACCCTGGCCTTCCAGCGTGCCCAGCACGTTCAACAGCGGGCGTTGCTGCAGGCTGAGGTCGCGGCCGCCATGGATCAGCTGGAATGCCTGCGCGATAAATTCCACCTCACGAATGCCGCCCGCGCCCAGCTTGATATTGTCGGCCATGCCCTTGCGCCGCACTTCCTGCTGGATCAGTTGCTTCATGGTGCGCAGCGCTTCGATGGCCGAGAAGTCCAGATAACGGCGATAGACAAACGGGCGCAGCATGTCGAGCAGTTGCGCGCCAGCCGCCTGGTCCCCGGCCACCACCCGCGCCTTGATCATGGCGTAGCGCTCCCAGTCCCGGCCCTGGTCCTGGTAGTACTGCTCCAGCGCGTTGAAGCTGAGCACCAGGGCGCCGGCCGAACCGTAGGGACGCAGGCGCATGTCGACGCGGAAGACAAAACCGTCGACGGTCATCGGGTCCAGGGCCTTGATCAGTTTTTGACCCAGGCGAATAAAGAACTCCTGATTATCCAGGGCGCGCTTCACGCCCACCGTTTCACCACCTTCGGGATAAGCGAAGATCAAGTCGATATCCGACGACAGGTTCAGCTCCACTGCACCGAGCTTGCCCATACCGAGGATGACCATGTGCTGTGCCTCGCCGCTGCGTGCGCCGGTCGGCGTGCCGAACTGGGCGCAGTGGCGCTGGTACAGCCATTGATAGGCCTGGTCGATGCAGGCGTCGGCCATGTCGGACAGATCGCGACAGGTTTGCACCAGATCAGCCTGCCGTGTGAGGTCGCGCCAGATGATGCGCACCTGCTGGCGCGTGCGTTGGCGGCGCAGCATACGGCCCAGCTCATCTTCTGTTTCGGCCTGTTGCACGGCACCGGCTATCTGGCTGCACAGCTCGCCGGGCGCAAAGCCGCGGTCCAGCTCGCCCCAGGCCGCCAGTTCAAGCAACATCAAAGGGTCACGAACACTCTGTTCAATGACGAAATCACTGGCGGCGCACACGCGAGCGAAGTCGGCCCACCGTTGCGGCGTCCACGCAGAAAGGCCATGATCGTCGTCCAGCGCGGCCACTGCGTCACGAAATGACTGCTCGGCCCGGCTGGCGTAAGGCAACAGAATGGCCGGCAGTTCGGCCAGCGTTGGAAGGCTCATGGTCTATCCTTGATCGGCGTGTAAATGGCGTGTAGTTGTGAAGGCAAGAGCCATGCTCGGTGAAGGACTGTCGAACAAAGGTTAGAAATAGCTGAAATTAAATCAATCTTGGCAGGCAACATCAAAGTTTCACCTTTTCTTGTTCGCAATAGACCAACAATAACGATTATGCTCACCAGCAAGACCGATCCATACGCTCAGTCTTGTGTAGTTTTACTACTCGTATATACATTCGAAAGGCTGAAATGGCCGACGATTTGTAGTAAAACTACAGGACGCCGAAGCAACCTTCGGCCATCCAAGAATTTATGTCGTCTGCCCACAAGGCCAGTCGCAAACTTCAGGCAACCGATTCTGGTAGCCTTTCCGCCCTGGAGCAAGCCATGCAAGACCTCGATCCCGTCGAAACCCAGGAATGGCTGGACGCCCTGGAATCGGTTCTCGACAAAGAAGGCGAAGACCGTGCTCACTACCTGATGACCCGTATGGGCGAACTCGCGACCCGCAGCGGCTCGCAACTGCCTTACGCCATCACTACGCCATACCGCAACACCATCCCCGTTACCCACGAAGCACGCATGCCTGGCGACCTGTTCATGGAACGCCGCATTCGCTCGCTGGTACGTTGGAACGCCATGGCGATGGTAATGCGCACGAACTTGAAAGATTCGGACCTGGGCGGTCACATCTCCAGCTTCGCTTCCAGCGCAACCCTGTATGACATCGGCTTCAACTACTTCTTCCAGGCCCCGACCGACGAACACGGCGGCGACCTGATCTACTTCCAGGGCCACACCTCGCCAGGCGTCTACGCCCGTGCGTTCATGGAAGGTCGCATCAGCGAAGAACAAATGAACAACTTCCGCCAGGAAGTCGACGGTCAGGGCCTTTCGTCCTACCCGCACCCTTGGCTGATGCCTGATTTCTGGCAGTTCCCGACCGTTTCCATGGGTCTGGGCCCGATCCAGGCGATCTACCAGGCACGCTTCATGAAGTACCTGGAAGCCCGTGGTTTCATCCCTGAAGGCAAGCAGAAAGTCTGGTGCTTCCTCGGCGACGGCGAGTGCGACGAGCCGGAATCCCTGGGTGCCATTTCCCTGGCCGGCCGCGAGAAGCTCGACAACCTGATCTTCGTCATCAACTGCAACCTGCAGCGCCTCGACGGCCCGGTTCGCGGCAATGGCAAGATCATCCAGGAACTCGAAGGCGTGTTCCGCGGTGCTCAGTGGAACGTGACCAAAGTCATCTGGGGCCGCTTCTGGGACCCACTGCTGGCCAAGGACGTCGACGGTATTTTGCAGCGTCGCATGGACGAAGTCATCGACGGCGAGTACCAGAACTACAAAGCCAAAGACGGCGCGTTCGTCCGTGAGCACTTCTTCAACACGCCTGAACTCAAGGCGATGGTTGCCGACCTGTCCGACGACGAGATCTGGAAGCTCAACCGTGGCGGCCACGACCCGTACAAGGTCTACGCGGCGTACCACGAAGCGGTCAACCATAAAGAACAACCGACCGTCATCCTGGCCAAGACCATCAAGGGTTATGGCACCGGTGCCGGCGAAGCGAAGAACACCGCGCACAACACCAAGAAAGTCGATGTCGACAGCCTGAAATTGTTCCGCGACCGATTCGACATCCCGGTCAAGGACGAAGAGCTGGAGAACCTGCCGTTCTTCAAGCCGGAGCCAAACAGCGCCGAAGCCCGCTACCTGAGCGAGCGTCGCAGTGCACTGGGCGGTTTCGTGCCACAGCGCCGCGCCAACAGCTTCAGCGTTCCGACGCCAGACCTGAGCACCCTCAAGGCTATCCTTGACGGCTCGGGCGACCGTGAAATCTCCACCACCATGGCCTTCGTGCGCATCCTGGCGCAGCTGGTCAAGGACAAGGACATCGGCCCGCGCATCGTCCCGATCATCCCGGACGAAGCCCGTACCTTCGGTATGGAAGGCATGTTCCGTCAGTTGGGCATCTACTCCTCCGTCGGCCAGCTCTACGAGCCAGTCGATAAAGACCAGGTGATGTTCTACAAGGAAGACAAGAAGGGCCAGATCCTCGAAGAAGGCATCAACGAAGCGGGCGCCATGAGCTCCTTCATCGCTGCCGGTACTTCGTACTCCAGCCACAACCAGCCAATGCTGCCGTTCTACATCTTCTACTCGATGTTCGGCTTCCAGCGTATCGGCGACCTGGCCTGGGCAGCAGGCGACAGCCGTACCCGTGGCTTCCTGATCGGCGGTACCGCCGGCCGCACCACGCTGAACGGCGAAGGCCTGCAACACGAAGACGGTCACAGCCACATCCTGGCTGCCACCATCCCGAACTGCCGCACCTTTGATCCAACCTACGGCTATGAGCTGGCGGTGATCATCCAGGACGGCATGAAGAAGATGACCGAAGAGCAGCAGGACGTTTTCTACTACATCACCGTGATGAACGAGTCCTACCAGCAGCCAGCCATGCCGGCCGGTGTGGAAGAAGGCATCATCAAGGGCATGTACCTGCTCGAAGAAGACACCAAGGAAGCGGCGCATCACGTACAGCTGATGGGCTCCGGCACCATCCTGCGTGAAGTGCGTGAAGCGGCGAAGATCCTGCGCGACGAGTTCAACGTCGGTGCCGACGTATGGAGCGTCACCAGCTTCAACGAACTGCGCCGCGACGGCCTGGCCGTGGAGCGCAGCAACCGTCTGCACCCTGGCCAGAAGCCAGCCAAGAGCTACGTCGAAGAGTGCCTGGCCGGCCGTAAGGGTCCAGTCATTGCCTCTACCGACTACATGAAACTGTTTGCTGAACAAATTCGCCAGTGGGTCCCGTCCAAGGAATTCAAAGTCCTGGGCACCGATGGTTTCGGCCGCAGTGACAGCCGCAAGAAGCTGCGTCACTTCTTCGAAGTCGACCGTCACTTCGTGGTGTTGGCAGCCCTGGAAGCCTTGGCTGACCGTGGTGAGATCGAACCCAAGGTGGTGGCTGACGCCATCGTCAAGTTCGGGATCAACCCGGAAAAACGCAACCCACTGGACTGCTGAGGAGATTTTTTGTGAGCGAACTCATTCGCGTACCTGACATCGGCAGCGGTGAAGGTGAAGTAATCGAGCTGTTTGTGAAGGTCGGCGACACCGTCGAAGCCGACCAGAGCATCCTGACCCTGGAGTCGGACAAAGCGAGCATGGAAATCCCTGCTCCCAAGGCCGGCGTGGTCAAGAGCCTGAAAGTGAAGCTGGGCGACCGCCTGAAAGAAGGCGACGAACTGCTTGAGCTGGAAATCGAAGGTGCTGCTGATGCAGCCCCTGCGGCCGCGGCTCCGGCCGCCGCTGCACCTGCACCTGCTGCTGAAAAGCCTGCCGCTGCCGAGGCTGCTCCAGCCCCGGCCGCCGCACCTGCCGCCGCCACCGTCCAGGACATTCACGTCCCGGACATCGGCTCGTCGGGCAAGGCCAAGATCATCGAGCTGCTGGTCAAGGTCGGCGACACCGTCGAAGCCGACCAGTCGCTGATCACCCTGGAGTCCGACAAGGCCTCCATGGAGATTCCGTCGCCGGCTGCCGGCGTAGTGGAAAGCATCGCGGTCAAGCTGGAAGACGAAGTCGGCACCGGTGACTTCATCCTCAAGCTCAAAGTACAAGGTGCTGCGCCAGCCGCCGCACCAGCACCGGCTGCTGCTCCGGCGGCCAAGGCTGAAGCGGCACCTGCCGCTGCTGCACCTGCACCTGCCGCAAAAGCCGAAGCTGCGCCAGCCCCTGCGGCGGCTGCACCTGCGGCGGCTGCACCTGCGCCTAGCGGTGCCAAGGTGCATGCCGGCCCAGCCGTGCGTCAATTGGCCCGTGAATTCGGCGTCGAGCTGAGCGCCGTCTCGGCCAGCGGCCCGCACGGTCGCGTGCTGAAGGAAGACGTGCAGGCTTACGTCAAAGCCATGATGCAAAAAGCCAAGGAAGCTCCGGCTGCCGGCGGCGCTACCGGTGGTTCGGGCATTCCGCCGATCCGTACCGTGGATTTCAGCCGCTTCGGCGAAATCGAAGAAGTGCCGATGACCCGCCTGATGCAAATCGGCGCGGCAGGCCTGCATGCCAGCTGGTTGAACATCCCGCACGTGACCCAATTCGACCAGGCCGATATCACCGACCTGGAAGCGTTCCGCGTTGCGCAGAAAGCCGTGGCCGAAAAGGCCGGCGTGAAGCTGACCGTGCTGCCACTGCTGCTCAAGGCCTGCGCGCACCTGCTCAAGGAACTGCCGGACTTCAACAGCTCGCTGGCGCCAAGCGGCAAGGCGATCATTCGCAAGAAGTACGTGCACATCGGCTTTGCGGTTGACACCCCGGATGGCCTGCTGGTACCGGTCATCAAGAACGTCGACCAGAAGAGCTTGCTGCAGCTCGCTGGCGAAGCGGCTGCGCTGGCTGCCAAGGCCCGCGACAAGAAGCTCACCCCGGACGACATGCAGGGCTCCTGCTTCACCATCTCCAGCCTCGGCCACATTGGCGGTACTGGCTTCACGCCAATCGTCAACGCGCCGGAAGTGGCGATCCTGGGTGTGTCCAAGGCCACCATCCAGCCGGTGTGGGACGGTAAAGCGTTCCAACCCAAGCTGATGCTGCCACTGTCGCTGTCCTACGATCACCGCGTGATCAACGGCGCCGCGGCTGCGCGCTTCACCCAGCGCCTGAGCCAGTTGCTGAACGACATCCGCACCATCCTGCTGTAAGTCGCAGGGCCTTCCTGTTACCGGGAAGGCCCCTGCCACACCGATTTCCGAGCGCCACGCTCGTACCTCAACCCCGCCACTTGGCGGGGCTTTTTTTGCCTGTTTTTTGTAGGAGCGAGCTTGCTGTGGCGAGGGAGCTTGCTCCCGCTGGAGTGCGAAGCGCGCCCAAGATTTTGGGGCCGCTGCGCAGCCCAGCGCAAGCAAGCTTGCTCGCCACACGCAAGCACCCTACCTGCGTCAACGCACCATCGATCACCCCAATTACAGAAATCCCTCGCGCGGCCGATAACAGGCTTATAGCACTTAGCCTTCATCCTCTCTTGTCACTGCGTCCTGCATGATGCAACCTTGCCGCAGTCGACACTCAAGAGGGCGTGAGCCCAGCGCAGTGCGCATTTTCCCAAGCGAGTTTCCCCATGAAAAGCCAACCCGATGTCGCCCGTATGGCGGCCGAGGTAGTGACGCAATTACCGGTGCCTTCGCGCCTCGGTATGCTGCGTTTCGAGCGGCTTAATGAGGCAAGCTGGGCCCTGCTCTACCTCGATCCCAATTGCGAACGCCAGTTCGGCCTGCCGGCGGTTGAACTCTGCGCCTTGATCGGCACGCCCTACGCCAGCCTGATGGAACCCCAGGCGCGCTACCAGTTGCACGATGCGATCCAGCAGCAACTGGCCCACAGCCCCCATTATCTGGTGCGCTACAACCTGCACACCCATCACGGACCGCTGAGCGTGCTGGAGATGGGCGAGGCCTACAAACAACACAACCGCCACTTGGTGCGCGGCTACCTGATGGTGGTCGAGGGGCTGTTCAGCGAGAACAGCGCACCCGCCCCGACGGTCGACCTGGAAAACCAGAACAGCCGCCTGCAAATTGCCCTGGAGCTCAATCAGCGAGCACAGCAGGAACAGTTGCAGCATCTGGAGCGAGTGCGCGCCCAGCAAGAACTGATCCTGCTGCTGGCGCGCCAACGCTACACCACGCCAAACTCCCTGCAAGAAGCCGCTGAACTGATCACGCGCAGCGCCTGCGACATTTACCAGATCGACTGCGCCAGCATCTGGAACCTCGAAGGCCATCATCTGGTACCGATCTCCGCCTATCACCGCGCCGATCAACAACACCATCTGCCTGAAGCCATTGATGCCAGCGGCTTCCCGGATTACCTGGAAGCCCTGCACTCCAGCCGCGCCATCGACGCCACCCACGCCCTGCGCGACCCACGCACCCGGGAAATGGCCGAAAGCCTGCGCGCCAAGGACATCCACGCGATGCTCGACGCCAGCATCCGTGTCGACGGCCAGGTGGTCGGCGTGCTGTGCCTGGAGCAAGGTGGCAGCCCACGCGCCTGGCAGTCCGATGAAATCGCGTTCGCCGGCGAGCTGGCAGACCAGTTCGCCCAAGTCATCAACAACCACAACCGCCGCACTGCCACCAGCGCCCTGCACCTGTTCCAGCGCGCCGTGGAGCAAAGTGCCAACGCGTTCTTGCTGGTCAATTGCGACGGCGTGGTGGAGTACGTCAACCCCAGCTTCACCGCGATCACCCAGTACAGCGCCGAAGAAGTCCACGGCCATCGCCTGGCCCAACTGCCAGCCCTGGAGAACCTCAGCGAATTGCTGTTCGACGCGCCTTCGGCCCTGGCCAAAAGCAACAGCTGGCAAGGCGAGTTCAAGAGCCGCCGCAAGAACCTGGAACCCTACTGGGGCCAGCTGTCGATTTCCAAGGTGTATGGCGACAACCGTGAGCTGACCCACTACATCGGCATTTACGAAGACATCACCCAGACCAAGCTGGCGCAGCAGCGCATCGAACGCCTGGCCTACACTGACAACCTGACCAACCTGGGCAATCGCCCCGCGTTCATTCGCAACCTCGACGAGCGCTTTGCCCGCGACAGCGACAGCCCGATCAGCCTGCTGTTGGTGGACATCGACAACTTCAAGCGCATCAACGACAGCCTCGGCCACCAGACCGGCGACAAGTTGCTGATCAGCCTGGCGCGCCGCCTGCGCAACAGCTTGAGCAGCGGCGGCAGCCTGGCGCGTTTTGCCAGCAACGAATTCGCGGTGCTGTTGGACGATGCCGACCTTGAGACCGGCCAACTGGTGGCCAGCCAGTTGCTGACCACCCTCGACAAGCCGATGTTCGTCGACAACCAGTTGATCAGCGTCACCGGCTCCGTGGGCCTGGCCTGTGCGCCGCTGCATGGCCGCGACCCGCAGACCCTGATGCGCAACGCCGGCCTGGCCCTGCACAAGGCCAAGGCCAACGGTAAACACCAGGTGCAGGTGTTCACCGAAGCCCTGAATGCCGAGGCCAGCTACAAGCTGTTCGTGGAAAACAACCTGCGCCGTGCCCTGACCCAGAACGAGCTGGACGTGTTCTACCAGCCCAAGCTATGCCTGCGCAGCGGTCGCCTGCTGGGCATGGAAGCGCTGTTGCGCTGGAACCACCCGGAAAAAGGCATGATCCGCCCCGACCAGTTCATCAGCGTGGCTGAAGAAACCGGGCTGATTATCCCCATCGGCAAATGGATCGCGCGCCAGGCCTGCCGCATGAGCCGGCAATTGACGGCCGCAGGCCTGGGCAACTTGCAGGTGGCCATCAACCTGTCGCCCAAGCAATTTTCCGACCCGGACCTGGTGGCCTCGATTGCTACGATCCTCAAGGAGGAACAGCTGCCGGCCAACCTGCTGGAGCTGGAGCTGACCGAAGGCTTGCTGCTGGAAGCCACTGAAGATACGCGCCTGCAACTGGACCAGCTCAAGAGCTTTGGCCTGACCCTGGCGATGGACGACTTCGGCACCGGTTACTCGTCGCTGAGCTACTTGAAAAAATTCCCCATCGACATCATTAAGATTGATCGCAGCTTTATCCATGAAATCCCGGACAACCAGGACGACATGGAAATCACCTCGGCGGTGATCGCCATGGCCCACAACCTCAAACTCAAGGTCGTGGCCGAAGGCATCGAAACCGCTGAGCAGTTGGCGTTCCTGCGCCGGCACCGTTGCGACGTGGGCCAGGGCTACCTGTTCGACCGCCCGATCCCGGGTGCCGAGCTGATGCAGAGGCTTAAACGCTACCCGCGCGGGCCAATCGCCTGACAGCGCTGTAACACTCGGGCACACTGGCTGTCTGACAATTTACTGTTACTCAACCTGACGAGAGGACTGATCATGGTCTTGCGCTCGGAAATTCTGGTGAACAAAAACGTGCTGCCTACTCAAGAACAAGCGTTGCCTGGTCGTGAAACCCCGATGAAGTTGCCCGAGACGCACTTCGTCAACGGCAACCCACTGCTGGGTCCGTTTATTGATGACGTCGGTTTTGCGATCTTCGGCCTGGGTTGTTTCTGGGGCGCTGAACGTAAATTCTGGGAACGCGACGGCGTGGTCAGCACGGTGGTCGGCTACGCCGGCGGCTACACGCCGAACCCGACCTACGAAGAAGTCTGCTCAGGCCTGACCGGCCATAGCGAAGTGGTACTGGTGGTGTATGACCAGGCCAAGGTCAAGTACGAAGACTTGCTGAAGATGTTCTGGGAATTGCACAACCCGACCCAGGGCATGCGCCAGGGCAACGACATCGGCAGCCAGTACCGCTCGGTGATCTACGCCACCACGCCGGAGCAATTGGCGGCGGCCAAAGCCAGTGCCGAGGCTTATCAGCAAGAGCTGAGCAAGGCCGGCCTGGGTGAGATCACCACGGAAATCGAAGAGGCCCCGACGGTGTACTTCGCCGAGGCGTATCACCAGCAGTACCTGGCGAAGAATCCCCAGGGTTACTGTGGGATCGGCGGCACTGGCGTGACCTGCCCGATCTGACCCTTGTGCCATGATCATTCCCACGCTCCGCGTGGGAATGCCGTCCTGGACGCTCCGCGTCCGCTTTTAACATCGTGACGCGGAGCGTCACAGGCTGCGTTACCACGCGGAGCGCGGGAACGATTGGTTATTCGGCGATCAGCCAATCCATCTGCCAGCCACCCTGGGTCTGGCCCAGTTGCTTGGACAACCATGGCAGCAACTCACGCAATTCCTCTTCCAGGCCCCACGGCGGGTTGGCAATCGCCAGGCCCGAGCCGGTGAGGGTGTTGGGCGTGTCCAGCGGATGCACCAGCAACTCCACACGCAGCAGCTTCGGCGCACCGGTACCGGCCAGGTCCTGGTAGAAACGGCGCAACATGCGCTGGTCTTTCACCGGGTACCAGATCGCCGCGACCGTCTGGCGCATACGGCTGACGGCTTCCTTGAGGGACGCCGCGCAACGCTGCATTTCGTCGAGTTTTTCAAACGGCGGGTCGATCAGCATCAGCCCGCGCTTTTCCGGCACCGGCAGCAAGGCCCGTGGTACATGCCAGCCCTCGCCCAGGTGCACTTTGACGCGGCGATCACCCTTCATGTTGTCCTTGAGCAGCACGCCATCTTCCGGGTGCTTCTCATTGAGCAGCACACGGTCCTGGGGCCGTGTGAGGCGGCGCGCCAGTTCCGGCGAGCCCGGGTAGTAGCGTAACTGGCCATCCGGGTTCATCTCGTGCAACACGCGCATGTAGTCGGCGGTCAGCGGCGGCAGGTCGCTTGCGCCCCACAGGCGGGCGATGCCTTCCAGGTACTCACCGGTGCGGTTGGCCTGGTCGCCCTGCAAGTCATACAAGCCAATGCCTGCGTGAGTGTCGAGGTAGGCGAACGGCTGTTCCTTGCGCGACATCAGGGCGATGAGGCGGGTCAAGGTCAGGTGTTTGAAGACATCGGCATGGTTGCCGGCGTGAAAGGCGTGACGATAATTCATGGTTGCTCCTGCGCAGGGGGCGAAGTTTACCTTCTACCGGTGCAAAGGTGCAGGGCCGCATGGCGGGCGGCACGGAAGTAACGCTATCGCCAGGGGCTCAACTGAGCTGCGAGGCAAGGTAATCAGCCAGTGCACCATGGCTGATTTGCGGCCTGCGTGCGAAGTAGGCGACTTTATGCTGCAAGGTTGCTGGCGTAAACGCGGTGTAGAGGTCAGGGCGCTGTTCCTGAAGCCATTGCAACAGGTTGTCGACCAGCACCTGCGGTGACTGCTGCGCCATATGCTTGAGCAACGATTCCGGCACCTGCCACCAGGGGCTGGCTGGGGCCGCAGTGACTGGTTTGGCCGCCACCGACAGCGGCTGGCCGTTGATCAAGTAGCGCTGGAACACTGGCAACACGCGCCCGGCCTCGTCGCCTAATGACTGCAACATCGGCAAAAGGTGCGCGCCATCCCAGAAACGCAAAAACACCGGCTGGTTTTCAGAGAGGTACACCTGGGTCAAACCCTTAAAATGCGCGATCACCACCTCCAGCGGGCTGGACGAGACCGCCAGCCAGCCCCAATCCGGCGCTTGGGTGGTGGCTATCCAATCGAGAAAGGCACTGCTCGGCTCAACGACGCCAACGTAGGGCATGACCTCATCCCAGTCAGCGTAGGCCGTGCCCGCCCAGATCGGTCGCGGCATCTTTGCAGCGGCCGTGGCTTGCCAGGCGGCGAGCGGCTTGGCGTCGCTGGCATTGCCCAGCACGGCGTACAGCTGTTCATCAGGCTGCAACGGGTATTGCGCCAGCCAGGCATTGGGCGTCAAGAGCGCGGGCATCAGGTCGCACTCCGTGTATGGGCGTCGATGTCGCACTGGCCGTTCTTGCAGCGCTCGCATTCTTCGCAGAACGGCGCGCTGCGTTTGAGGCTGACCACTTGTGCACGGCTTAACGGCGCGGGAACCACGGTCAATAAAGTCTCTTTCAACCCTGGCATTAACGGCGCCGGCGTCGGGGCAGTCACGCTGCCGAGCTGGATCGGCACGCTGCTGAATATCCCGCCCGCTGACAACGTGATCGACTGTCCGCCCGCCTGGATCGTCACGCTGGCACCCGCATCAATGATGATGCTTTGCCCGGCCCCCAGCGCAATGATTTGCCCGGCACGCATGTGCTGCGAACCGCCAACCACCAGATGGTCATCCTGCTTGAGCTCGGTCAAACGGTTGCCGTGGGTGATGCGCTGCTCCTGGCCCTGCAACTCATGGCGCGACTCGCCGCCCACCTGCACGCGACGCTGGTTATCGACCTGTACCTGTTGATCATGCAGCACATGTTGGGTCCAGTCCCGCTGGGCGCGCAGGTAGATTTCCTCGGCACCCTTGCGGTCCTCGATACGCAGTTCGTTGTAGCCACCACCGCCAGGGCTGCTCTGGCTACGCCAGAGACTGCGGGTCTTGTCCGCGGGCAGGTCGAGGGGCACAGGCGTGGCGGCGTTGGGCAGGCACCCCACCACCAGCGGCATGTCCATGTCGCCATTGACGAACCCCACCAGCACTTCCATGCCCACCCGGGGTATCAGCACCACGCCATAACGGTCATGGGCCCAGCCGCTGGCGACCCGCAGCCAGCAACTGGAATGGTCGTTGTGCTCACCGGCACGATCCCAGGCCAGTTGCACCTTGACCCGGCCGTACTCGTCACAGTGGACCTCACTGTCAACCGGGCCGGTAACCACCGCGCTTTGATACCCCGATATCGTCGGGCGCGGCTGCTCCGGCAAGGGCGGACGAAACACCGCATCCCATGGCGCGGCGACAAACGCGTTGCGATACCCTTGGCGCAGTTCCCGTCCGTCCTCCTCGGTGACCGCCTCCTCCAGCACCTGAGGCTGCTTGCCTTCATGGCGCACCTGCGTCACCAGCCACAGATCGTTCCAGTCCTCGCGGGGGTGCTCACGCAACTGCAGAAACCGGCCACTGGCCAACGCCGGCTCATCGCCCTGGCCATGGGCACTGCGATAGTCGCTGCGGTACCGCTCCAGGCCACGCTGGGCGAGGCATCTGCCTTGGGCCCGGTCGGAAAAGTTGCCGGGGTAGTGCTGTGCTTCAAGCTTGGGCAATGACTCGTCGACGGCTGCGCTTTCCAGCTCGACACGGGGTTTGCGAAAGTCGTAATCGCGAAGATTCAACGCCGTGGTGCAGGTCGCCAATTGCAAGGTGAAACGCTTGATCGCAGGGGTAGCGGCGACCATTCCCGAACCAGGCCGGTACGGCGTGGGCCGATCTGCCTGGGCAAATACGGTCTGGTCATCGCCAAACACCAGCAGATGCCCTGCGGGGGAATGCTGGAAGTGATAGTGAATACCCAGCTCGGCACACAGACGCTGGATGAACGCCAGGTCGCTCTCGCCGAACTGCACGCAATATTCGCGCTCAGGGTAATCACCGCTCAACCGGAACTCGAAGCGGTCACTGTGAATCCCCTGCCCGGCCAGCACCTGGGCAACAACCTGCGGCACCGTCTTATGCTGGAAAATACGCTGGTGACTGCTGTGCGCCAGGTACGCCAGATGCGGCGCAAGGCTGAGCTGGTAACGCGTCAAGCGCCGCCCCGAGTCGCCCTGGGCTACCCGATACACCAGGCCATGAACGCCATGCCCCTGATCATCGAAGCCCAAGTACACCTGGCGATGCAGCAAGCCCTCCAGATCGATATCCGGCTGCTCGCAGACCAGCTCAAGTTCAAACCGGTAAGGCTGGCTGATGGCCTCGGTGCCGTTGAACGCGAATACCTTGAAGTCACTGGGCGCCCCATCCAGGGCCAGGGTAAATGCAGGTTGGTTGGCAGGAGCGAACATCCGGTGTTTCTCTGCGAAGGGTGGGCGGCCGATTCTGCACCAGCTTACGGCCGGCCTGGGTTCATCTGCGGTAAATCAGTAAGGTCCTACCGCAGTCTTCATTAACCGACCCTCGAGCGTGCGTAGCAAGCCGTGCTAGCGTAATAACTTCTTTCCTCGACACTGCACGGGAAAACGCATGGCTACCCGCTACGCAAAAATCATTCTGACGCTGGCCCTGGCGGCCTTTGCCACCTTGGTTGCCTTCAACAACATTACCGATTACGACTCCAACTTCGCCTTCGTAAAGCATGTGCTGAGCATGGATACCTTATTACCCGACAACGCCGCCATGTACCGCGCGATCACCACGCCCTCGCTGTGGCACGCGGCCTATGCCCTGATCATCCTCGGTGAGGCGTTGACCGCGCTGCTGCTGGCGCGAGGCGCGCTATCGCTGTGGCGCGCACGACACGCCAGCGGCGCCGACTTCAACCGCGCCAAGGCAGGTGCTATCACGGGCCTCACCCTCGGCTTCTTGGTGTGGTTTTTTGGTTTTATGGTGGTGGGCGGCGAGTGGTTCCTGATGTGGCAATCCCAGCAATGGAACGGCCAGGAAGCGGCGTTCAAGTTCTACATGGCGATTCTAGGCGTGCTGATATTTCTTAATCAGGCCGACACAGACCCGAGCCCATAAAAAAAGGCCCGTCATCCTTAGGATGCGGGCCTTTTCTCATTCAGCGAGCGCTCAGCGCCCAGCGAATTACTTGTTCAAGTTGTAATCTTTTTCCGCAGCATCAAAACGCTCGACCATACCCACCGTCGGTGCGCCCATCTTGCTCACGAAGTAGATCGCCAGGCTGGCGAAGATGAAGCCTGGGATGATTTCGTACAGGCCCAGCAATTCGAAGTGTTTCCACACGATCACGGTGATCGCGCCGACCAGGATGCCGGCCAGGGCGCCGTTGCGGGTCATGTGTTTCCAGATGACCGAGATCAGTACCACGGGGCCGAAGGCTGCACCGAAACCGGCCCAGGCGTAGCTGACCAGGCCCAGTACGCGGTTTTCCGGGTTGGCGGCCATGGCGATGGCGATCAAGGCCACTACCAGCACCATGATGCGACCGACCCATACCAGCTCAAGCTGGGAAGCGCCTTTGCGCAGGAACGCCTTGTAGAAGTCTTCGGTCAGGGCGCTGGAGCACACCAGCAGTTGGCAGCTCAGGGTGCTCATCACAGCCGCCAGAATGGCCGACAGCAACACACCGGCAACCCATGGGTTGAACAGGATTTTGGCCAGTTCGATAAACACACGCTCTGGGTTTTCAGTCACCGGGCCTGCCACTTCCGGGTGCGCCGAGAAGTAAGCGATACCGAAGAAGCCCACCGCCACGGTGCCGCCCAGGCACAGGATCATCCAGGTCATGGAGATGCGACGCGCCTTGGCGATCGACTTAACCGAGTCCGCCGCCATGAAACGCGCGAGGATGTGCGGCTGGCCGAAGTAGCCCAGGCCCCAACCCATCAACGAAATAACGCCGATGAAGGTGGTGTTTTTCAGCATGTCGAAGCTGGTCGGATCCTTGGCTTCAATGGCCAGGAAGGTGGTGTCTACGCCGCCGGTAGCCAGCAGCACGATGATCGGCGTAAGGATCAGCGCGAAGATCATCAGCGTGGCTTGTACGGTGTCGGTCCAGCTGACTGCCAGGAAACCACCGATGAAGGTGTAGGCAATAGTCGCCGCAGCACCGGCCCACAGCGCGGTCTCGTAGGACATGCCGAATGTGCTTTCGAACAGGCGGGCGCCGGCGACGATGCCGGAGGCGCAGTAGATGGTGAAGAACACCAGGATCACCACGGCGGAGATGATCCGCAGCAGGCCGCTTTTATCTTCGAAGCGGCTGGAGAAGTAATCCGGCAGGGTCAGGGCGTCGCCGTTGTGTTCGGTCTGCACGCGCAGGCGGCCGGCCACGAACAACCAGTTGAGGTAGGCACCGACGATCAGGCCGATGGCAATCCAGCTTTCCGACAGACCGGACATGTAGATCGCGCCCGGCAAGCCCATCAACAGCCAGCCGCTCATGTCGGAAGCACCGGCGGACAAGGCTGTCACCACGCTACCGAGGCTGCGACCGCCCAGGATGTAATCGGAAAGGTTGTTGGTGGAGCGATAGGCCATCAGGCCGATCAGCACCATTGCTGCGATGTAGATCACGAACGTGATCAGGGTTGGATTACTAACGCTCATAGGAGTGACGCCCTGGCTTTGTTTTTATGTAGCGACGGTCATGGGGACGGCCACCCGTGGATAACCGGATAGACGAACCTGCATGCCGCGCATTTATGACTGGCGTTTCCCCAGGAAAGCCGCCAGCCGATGAACCCACCCAGAGGGTTGGTTGCACCTTGGTGCGCGAATGCTATTCAACAAAGCAAATAAGGTGCAACCAGTTTCTGCCGATTAAGTTGCACCCAAGTATGTTTTAGGACAAACGCGCTTTTTTTGCTCCTTTTCGGAGCAAGAACAGCCGATCTCAGAAGCAAATGCACCAGCGCGGAGCGGATTCGGTCGCCTGTTTATTTTTTTCCGATCAAGCGTCGAACATTTAACCAACAAAAGGGTTGCACCCGGTTGCACCTCTGGATGGGCAAAGCTAATCTTGCCGCCAGCAGATGCCACTCGGTAGTGGCACCCATGAGGATAAAAAAATGGCAACGACCACCCTTGGGGTCAAACTCGACGACCCGACCCGCGAACGCCTGAAGGCCGCCGCGACCTCCATTGATCGTACGCCGCACTGGCTGATCAAGCAGGCGATTTTCAATTACCTGGAGAAACTCGAGGGTGGTGCAACCCTGTCCGAGCTCAATGGCTTGAGCACCAAGGAGGCCGATGATGCCGGCGAGGTCCAGGCCGACCACGCCCACCAATGCTTCCTTGAGTTCGCCGAGAGCATCCTGCCGCAATCGGTATTGCGTGCCGCAATCACCGCCGCTTACCGCCGCCCCGAGCCGGAAGTGGTGCCGATGCTGATCGAACAGGCGCGCCTGCCGGCACCGATGGCCGAAGCCACCAACAAGCTGGCCGCGAGCATTGCCGAAAAACTGCGCAATCAGAAGAGTGCCGGCGGCCGTGCCGGTATTGTTCAGGGCCTGCTGCAAGAATTCTCACTGTCGTCCCAGGAAGGCGTGGCGCTGATGTGCCTGGCCGAAGCGCTGCTGCGTATCCCGGACAAAGGCACCCGCGATGCGCTGATCCGCGACAAGATCAGCACCGGCAACTGGCAGCCACACCTGGGCAACAGCCCATCGCTGTTCGTCAACGCCGCCACCTGGGGCCTGCTGCTGACTGGCAAGCTGGTGTCGACCCACAACGAAGCGGGCCTGACCTCGTCCCTGAGCCGCATCATCGGCAAGAGCGGCGAGCCGATGATCCGCAAGGGCGTCGACATGGCCATGCGCCTGATGGGCGAGCAGTTCGTCACCGGCGAAACCATCGCCGAAGCCCTGGCCAATGCGAGCAAGTTCGAAGCCAAGGGCTTCCGCTATTCCTACGACATGCTCGGTGAAGCCGCACTCACCGAACACGACGCCCAGAAGTACCTGGCCTCGTACGAACAAGCCATTCATTCCATCGGCAAAGCCTCACATGGCCGTGGGATCTATGAAGGCCCGGGCATCTCCATCAAGCTCTCCGCCCTGCACCCGCGCTACAGCCGTGCGCAGTACGAGCGTGTGATGGACGAGTTGTACCCGCGCCTGCTGTCGCTGACCTTGCTGGCCAAGCAGTACGACATCGGCCTGAACATCGACGCCGAAGAAGCCGACCGCCTGGAGCTGTCCCTGGACCTGCTCGAACGCCTGTGCTTCGAGCCGCAATTGACTGGCTGGAACGGCATCGGCTTTGTGATCCAGGCGTACCAGAAGCGTTGCCCGTATGTGATCGACTACGTCATCGACCTGGCCCGCCGCAGCCGCCATCGCCTGATGATCCGCCTGGTAAAAGGCGCGTACTGGGACAGCGAAATCAAGCGCGCCCAGGTCGAAGGCCTGGAAGGCTACCCGGTGTACACCCGTAAGGTGTACACCGACGTTTCCTACATTGCCTGCGCGCGCAAACTGCTGTCGGTGCCGGAAGTCATCTACCCGCAGTTCGCCACGCACAACGCCCACACCCTGTCGGCTATCTACCACATCGCCGGTCAGAACTATTACCCCGGCCAGTACGAGTTCCAGTGCCTGCACGGCATGGGTGAACCGCTGTACGAACAGGTTGTAGGCAAGGTTTCCGAAGGTAAGTTGAACCGTCCGTGCCGTGTGTACGCGCCGGTCGGTACCCACGAAACGCTGCTGGCCTATCTGGTACGCCGCCTGCTGGAAAACGGCGCCAACACCTCGTTCGTCAACCGCATCGCTGACCAGTCCATCTCGATCCAGGAACTGGTAGCCGACCCGGTGGCCAGCATCGAGCAAATGGCAACCCAGGAAGGCGGTTTCGGCCTGCCGCACCCGCGCATCCCTTTGCCGCGTGACCTGTACGGCAGCGACCGCGCCAACTCGGCCGGTATCGACCTGGCCAACGAACATCGCCTGGCCTCGTTGTCCTGCGCCCTGCTGGCCACTGCTCACAACAACTGGAAAGCCGCACCGATGCTCGGTTGCGCCGCCAGCAATGAAGCGGCACAACCGGTTCTGAACCCGTCCGACCTGCGTGATGTGGTCGGCCAGGTACAGGAAGCCACCGTCGAAGACGTCGACAACGCCATCCAGTGCGCCATCAGCGCCGCGCCGATCTGGCAGGCCACCCCGCCCGCCGAACGCGCTGCCATCCTCGAACGCGCCGCCGACCTGATGGAAGGCGAGATCCAGCCGCTGATGGGCTTGCTGGCCCGTGAAGCCGGCAAGACCTTCGCCAACGCCATCGCCGAAGTGCGTGAAGCCGTGGACTTCCTGCGCTACTACGCGGTGCAGGCGCGCAACGACTTCACCAATGACGCCCACCGCCCATTGGGCCCAGTGGTGTGCATCAGCCCGTGGAACTTCCCGCTCGCCATCTTCAGCGGCCAGGTGGCTGCAGCGCTGGCTGCCGGTAACCCGGTGCTGGCCAAGCCTGCCGAGCAGACGCCGCTGGTGGCTGCCCAGGCCGTACGCATCCTGCTTGAAGCCGGTATTCCGGAAGGCGTGCTGCAATTACTGCCAGGCCAGGGCGAAAGCGTCGGTGCCCGCCTAGTGGGTGATGATCGCGTCAAAGGCGTGATGTTCACCGGTTCCACCGAAGTGGCGCGCCTGCTGCAACGCAATGTCGCCGGCCGCCTGGATGCCCAGGGTCGCCCGATTCCACTGATCGCCGAGACCGGTGGCCAGAACGCGATGATCGTCGATTCCTCGGCGCTCACCGAACAAGTGGTGATCGACGTCGTATCGTCGGCCTTCGACAGCGCCGGTCAACGTTGTTCGGCCCTGCGCGTACTGTGCCTGCAGGAAGATTCGGCAGACCGTGTGGTCGAAATGCTCAAGGGCGCCATGGCTGAATGCCGCCTGGGTAACCCGGAACGCCTGTCGGTCGACATCGGCCCGGTAATCGACGCCGAAGCCAAGGCCGGTATCGAGAAACACATCCAGGCCATGCGCGACAAAGGCCGCAACGTTTACCAGGTGGCGATTGCCGACGGTGAAGAGATCAAGCGCGGCACCTTCGTGATGCCGACCCTGATCGAGCTGGAAAGCTTCGACGAGCTGCAACGCGAGATCTTCGGCCCGGTGCTGCACGTAGTGCGCTACAAGCGCAAAGAGATCGACCAGCTCATCGGCCAGATCAACGCTTCCGGCTACGGCCTGACCCTCGGCGTGCACACGCGCATCGACGAGACCATCGCCAAGGTGATCGACAACGTCAATGCCGGTAACGTCTACGTCAACCGCAACATTGTGGGTGCCGTGGTAGGTGTGCAACCGTTCGGCGGCGAAGGCCTGTCGGGCACTGGCCCGAAAGCCGGTGGCCCGCTGTACCTGTATCGTTTGCTGTCGACTCGTCCTACCGATGCGATTGAGCAGTCCTTCGTACGCGGCGACAAGCTGGCCGCGCCGGATGTGCGCCTGCGTGATGCCATGAGTCAATCGCTGACCGCTCTGAAAACCTGGGCCGACGGCAATAAGTTCAGCGAGCTGAGCGCCCTGTGCACGCAGTTCGCCGCCCAGTCGCAAAGCGGTATCACCCGCCAACTGGCCGGCCCGACCGGCGAGCGCAACAGCTACGCCATCCTGCCGCGCGAGCACGTACTGTGCCTGGCCGAAGTGGAAGGCGACCTGCTGACCCAACTGGCGGCGGTATTGGCCGTCGGTGGTTCGGCGGTATGGCCGGAAACCGAGCTGACCAAGGCCTTGTTCCCACGCCTGCCTAAAGAGATTCAGGCGAAGATCAAGCGCGTGGCTGACTGGACCAAGGACGACGTGGTGTTTGACGCCGTGCTGCATCACGGTGATTCCGACCAACTGCGTGCGGTGTGCCAGCAAGTGGCGCAACGCGGTGGGGCGATTGTCGGGGTGCATGGCCTGTCGCAAGGCGAAACGGCGATTGCGCTGGAGCGTCTGGTGATCGAGCGTGCGTTGAGCGTAAACACCGCTGCGGCGGGTGGTAACGCCAGCCTGATGACCATCGGCTAACTGACACAACGCGGCTGGCCGTTCCCACGCTCCGCGTGGGAATGCAGCTTAAGGACGCTCTGCGTCCAGAAGCGTGACGCGGAGCGTCAAAAGAGGCGTTCCCACGCAGAGCGTGGGAACGATCTCGATGCCTCGCCAGCGTTCTGCCCCTCTATCACTTAGATCAATCTTGCTACCCACCCTCCATTCCCGCACTTAGACTCAGGCCAATTCCTTCAAAGGTACGCCGCCATGTCCGAGACGCTGCTCAGTTCCCGCAATCTGGCTTTCGAGCTGTATGAAGTCCTCGATGCCGAGGGCCTGACCCAGCGCGAGCGGTTTGCCGAACACAACCGCGAAACCTTCGATGCCGCGATCAGCACGGCCCGCAACATCGCAGAAAAGTACTTCGCCCCTCACAACCGCAAGAACGACGAAAACGAGCCACGCTATGAAAACGGCCAGGCGATCCTGATCCCGGAGGTCAAACCCGCCGTGGACGCCTTCCTTGAAGCCGGCTTCCTCAACGCAGCACGTAGCTTTGAAGCAGGCGGCATGCAATTGCCGACCCTGTTGTCCCAAGCCTGTTTCGCGCACTTCCAATCGGCCAACGCCGCCTCGACGTCCTACCCGTTCCTGACCATGGGCGCCGCCAACCTGATCGAAAGCTTCGGCACCGAGGAGCAGAAACAACGCTTCCTGCAGCCAATGATCGACGGGCGCTTCTTCGGCACCATGGCCCTGACCGAGCCCCATGCCGGTTCTTCCCTGTCGGACATTCGTACCCGTGCAGAACCCGCGGCTGACGGCAGTTATCGGCTCAAGGGCAACAAGATCTTTATCTCCGGTGGCGACCATTCGCTGTCGGAAAACATCGTGCATATGGTGCTGGCAAAATTGCCGGACGCTCCCGCAGGCGTGAAGGGCATTTCGCTGTTTATCGTGCCCAAGTTCCTGGTCAACGAGGACGGCAGCCTGGGCGCTCGCAACGATGTGCTGCTGGCAGGGCTGTTCCACAAGATGGGCTGGCGCGGCACCACGTCCACGGCGCTTAACTTTGGCGATAACGGCAACTGTGTCGGCTATCTGGTGGGCAAGCCGCACCAGGGGCTGAGCTGCATGTTCCAGATGATGAACGAGGCACGCATCGGCGTGGGCATGGGCGCGGTGATGCTCGGTTACGCCGGCTACCTCTACTCCCTGGACTACGCCCGCGAACGGCCCCAGGGGCGCCTGCCTGATAGTAAAGACCCGAGCACCGCACCGGTGGCGATCATCCAGCACGCCGACATCAAGCGCATGCTACTGACCCAGAAAGCCTATGTGGAAGGCGCCTTTGACCTCGGCCTCTACGCGGCGCGGCTATTCGACGACACCACCACCCTGCAAACCGACACCGAGCGCAAGCAAGCCCACGAACTGCTCGACCTGCTCACGCCCATCGTCAAATCCTGGCCGTCGGAGTTCTGCCTCAAGGCCAACGAGCTGGCGATCCAGATTCTCGGCGGCCACGGCTACACCCGCGAATACCCGGTGGAGCAGTACTACCGCGACAACCGCCTGAACCCCATCCATGAAGGCACCCACGGCATCCAGTCCCTGGACCTGCTCGGGCGCAAATTGGCGCAGAACGGCGGCGCCGGCTTGAAGCAATTGATTCGCCTGATCGCCGAAACCGGAGTCCGGGCGCAAAAGCACCCTTCACTCACGGCACTGCGAGAGCCCCTGGAGCAACTGGTAAACCAGCTGCAAAGCGTCACGATTGGCCTGCTGACCGATCTCGCCCAAGGCAAGGTCAACAGCAGCCTGGCGAACTCGGCGCTGTACTTGAAAGTGTTCGGGCACACAGTGATTGGCTGGCGCTGGCTGGAACAGGCGATCCGCGCCGAAGAAGGGCTGGCCAAGGGGGAAGCGGCTGACGCGGCCTTTTATAAGGGCAAGCTCCAGGCCGCCCGGTACTTCCTGACCTGGGAAGTACCGAGCTGCCATCATGAACTGGCGATTCTTGAGGCGCGCGACGATACGTGCCTGGGGATGCAGGAAGCGTGGTTCTAATAGCGGCGAAATAGTCTGGCGCGCGAACTAATGAACTAGAGTTCTAAACGACTGTGATTTCTGACAGTTACTGACGTGGCTTCTCAAGAGTAGGCTTTCAGGTGTCGAGAGCGTGTTCACACTGACTTCCATACCAATGACCTCCTGCTGCCCCTTTTGAGGAATCAACATGAAAACCACCCCGAAAATTATTCTCGTCGATAAGAGCGGCGATCCTTCCATCGCAAGGGATATAACGCTTGATGAATACTTGATCTCTGCCAACTCAGGCGATGTCTTGGACGTTTTGGGAAACAAGAAAACAGTAATTAACAAAGTTTTCAAATTCACAGCCAACGACGAATACAGCATCGAAATCGTGTACGAGTAAACATCGGAAAAAGCCTGGCGCGCGCGCTGACAAACGTTGCGCACCAGCATGCTTTTATTATGGCTGCCCAATCACCTTGGAGATCACATCGACCGTGGCGCTGACTTGCTCTTGGTAACGGTCGAGTTCCTGCTGGTGCGCCTGTTGCATTTCAATCTGCTCGGCGCACAGGTTCAGCGCGGCCAGTACCAATAGCTTGTCACCGATCAGGGTCGGGTACTTTTTCTTGGTAACCGCCAGGGAGGCCTTGAGCATGGTCACGGCATGCATCAGGGTCTGATCTTCGCCGGCCGGTGCCTTGATCGAGTAATCCTCTCCGAGAATCGAAACGACCTTTATGCCCTCACTCATGCGCTGACAGGCCCTGCACTTACACGCTCAACCAGCGCCTGGATGCGGGCGGCGGTGGCGCCGTGCTTTTCTTCCTGTTCCATCAGGTTCAGTTGCAGGCTGTCGTTTTCGTCCTTGGCGCGGGCCAGCTCGGCCTTGAGGGATTCGTTGCTGCCCAGCAATTCTTGATTCTGCTGTACGAGGTCACTGACCAGTTGTTCCAATTGGCTGAGGGATGCTTCTAACATTTTGATTTCTCGGGCTTTTAAAAAGGGCGGTGACGATAAAGAAAATTCACCTCGGATGCCAGGGTTATCCCTGGCCGCGCAGCCCGATGATGCAAGGCCGGGCCGCACTTTCGAGCCTTAGTGACTGCATTTACCCGATCTGGTTCCTGAACTCACCCAACCCCTGGTCCGATGCGACAAAAGCGCGCGCCCCCTTAAGACTTTAGTCGCATGGCCGATAAGGCGGGCACACCTCGTCTCATGGCCGCATGGATAGCGCCTCCCCCAGGACTCCAGCATGTCTCTTCGTAATATGAATATCGCCCCGAGGGCCTTCCTCGGCTTCGCGTTTATTGGCGCCTTGATGTTGTTGCTCGGTGTGTTCGCCCTGAACCAGATGAGCAAAATTCGTGCAGCCACCGAAGACATCACCTCGGCCAGCGTACCCAGCATTCGCGCCCTGGATGAATTCACCCAACTGACCCTGCGCCTGCGCGTGCTGTCGTACCGCTTGCTGACCAACCGCGAGCCGGATGTACAGCAAAAGACCCTGGAAGCCTTCGAGCTGCGCAATCAGCAGATTCGCACAGCCCAGGACATCTACGAAAAACTGATCACCAGCACCGAAGAGCGCAACGCTTACAACGAGTACGTGCGCTTGCTGGGTCAGTACCGCCAGATTGAAGAGCGCATGAAGAGCCTGTCTCGGGCCAATCAGGTCAACGAGCTGCGCAGCCTGCTCAACACCGAGTTGCTGGACAACTCCGAGCAGGTCAATGCGGTCTTGACCCGCTTGCTGGATATCAATAACGACGACGCCAACGCTACCAACCAGCGCGCCAAAGACCAATACGACATGGCCTTTGACCTGGTGGTAGGCCTGCTGGTGGTTGCCACGGCGCTGACCTTGCTGTTCGCCTGGCTGCTGACACGCAGCATCACCCTGCCCATCGCCCAGGCGCTAGAAGCCGCCGAAGAAGTGGCCGAAGGCAACCTGACGCGCCCGATCACCGTGGACGGCAACGACGAAGCCGGACGCCTGCTCGCGGCCATGGCCAAGATGCAACACAAACTGCGCGACACCCTGCAACGTATCGCCGGCTCCGCTACCCAGCTGGCGTCTGCCGCTGAAGAGCTGAATGCGGTCACCGACGAAAGCGCCCGTGGCCTGACCCAGCAGAACAACGAAATCGAACAGGCCGCCACTGCCGTCAACGAGATGACCAGCGCGGTGGAAGAAGTCGCACGCAACGCGGTGAGCACCTCCGAAGCCTCGCGCAATGCCACCACCTCTGCCGGTGATGGCCGCGACCTGGTGCAGGAAACTGTCAGCGCCATCGAACGCATGAGTACCGACGTGCAGGCCACCGCTTCCCTGATTGGCGACCTGGCCAATGAGTCGCGGGATATCGGCAAAGTGCTGGACGTGATCCGTGGCCTGGCCGACCAGACCAACCTGCTGGCCCTGAACGCCGCGATCGAAGCAGCGCGAGCCGGGGAAGCCGGGCGTGGTTTCGCCGTGGTGGCTGATGAAGTGCGGGCGCTGGCCCATCGCACCCAGCAGTCCACCAGCGAGATCGAACGCATGATCGGCAGCATCCAGACGGGTACCGAACATGCAGTGGATTCGATGCGTAACAGCACCGAGCGGGCCGAATCGACACTCAACATTGCCCGAGGCGCGGGCCTGTCGCTGGACACCATCAACACGGCGATTGTGGAGATCAACGAGCGCAACCTGGTGATCGCCAGCGCGGCGGAAGAACAGGCCCAGGTGGCGCGGGAAGTGGACCGCAACCTGGTGAATATCCGTGACCTGTCGGTGCAATCGGCCACCGGCGCCAGCCAGACCAGTGCGGCGAGCGGGGAGTTGTCGCGCTTGGCGGTGGACTTGAACGGGATGGTCGGAAGGTTCCGCCTCTGAAATAAGCCTTTGCTCACACCGCATACCCTGTGGGAGCGGGCTTGCCTGCGATAGCAATCTGTCAGCTGACGCCCATGGCGCCTGGCACACCGCAATCGCAGGCAAGCCAGCTCCCACATTTGAGCGATGTGCAGCCACAAAAGCTTTTTGACAGCGCAGCAATTCAACAGGTTAGAATCCCTGGCACGCAGACTGCATGGTCAGTTTGCGCCCTGTCTTCCCCCTGCCCTGGAGTACTGCCTTTGAATGCGACGACCATCAACAGCCTGTTCTTGATCGGCGCGTTGCTGGTGACTGCGAGCATTCTGGTGAGTTCGCTTTCGTCACGCCTGGGTATCCCCATCCTGGTGATTATCCTGGCCGTGGGCATGACCGCCGGGGTCGATGGCGGCGGCATCATTTTCGATAACTACCCGACCGCCTACCTGGTGGGCAACCTCGCTCTCGCCGTGATCCTGCTCGACGGCGGTTTGCGCACCCGGGTGGCGAGTTTCCGCGTGGCACTGTGGCCGGCCTTGTCCCTGGCCACGGTGGGGGTGTTGATTACCACCGGCCTCACGGGCATGGCGGCGGCCTGGCTGTTCGACCTCAACATCATCCAAGGCTTGCTGATCGGCGCCATCGTCGGTTCCACGGACGCCGCGGCGGTATTCTCGCTACTGGGCGGCAAGGGCCTCAACGAACGGGTCAGCGCCAGCCTGGAAATCGAATCCGGCAGCAACGATCCGATGGCGGTGTTCCTCACCGTCACCCTGATCGACATGCTCGCCAGCGGCCAGACCGGCCTGCACTGGAGCCTGCTCACGCACCTGATCCGCGAATTCGGCATCGGTGGCCTGGTAGGCCTGGGTGGCGGCTGGCTGATGTTGCAACTGGTCAACCGTATCAACCTGGCCAACGGCCTGTACCCGATTCTGGTGATCGCCGGCGGCCTGTTCGTGTTTGCCCTGACCAACGCCCTGCACGGCAGCGGCTTCCTCGCCGTGTACCTATGCGGGCTGGTGATCGGCAACCGCCCGGTGCGCAGCCGCCATGGCATTTTGCACATGCTCGACGGCATGGCCTGGCTGGCGCAGATCGGGATGTTCTTGGTGCTGGGCCTGCTGGTCACGCCTCACGACTTGCTGCCCATCGCCCTGCCCGCCCTGGGCCTGGCGCTGTGGATGATCCTGTTTGCCCGGCCGCTGTCGGTGATGGTTGGCTTGCTGCCATTCAAAGCGTTCCACGGGCGCGAAAAGGCCTTTATCGCCTGGGTCGGCCTGCGCGGCGCGGTACCGATCATCCTCGCGGTGTTCCCGCTGATGGCCGGTCTGCCCCATGCACAGCTGTACTTCAACCTGGCGTTCTTTATCGTGCTGGTCTCGCTGTTGGTGCAGGGCACCAGCCTGCCGTGGGTGGCCAAGTTGCTCAAAGTCACCGTACCGCCGGACCCGGCGCCGATTTCCCGGGCAGCGCTGGAAGTGCACGTCACCAGCGAGTGGGAGCTGTTCGTCTACCGCCTCGGCGCCGAGAAATGGTGCATCGGCGCGGCCCTGCGCGAGCTGAAAATGCCCGAAGGCACGCGTATCGCTGCGCTGTTTCGGGGCCAGCAATTGCTCCATCCGTCGGGTAGTACGGTGCTGGAAGTCGGCGATTTGCTCTGTGTGATCGGCCACGAACACAACCTGCCGGCCCTGGGCAAATTGTTCAGCCAGGCGCCGCAACGGGGCCTCGATTTGCGCTTCTTCGGTGACTTCGTACTGGAAGGCGACGCCCAGCTGGGCGCGGTTTCCGCCTTGTACGGGCTCAAGCTTGAAGGTATCGACCCGGACATGCCATTGAGCCGCTTCATTACCCAGAAGGTGGGCGGTGCACCGGTAGTCGGCGACCAGGTGGAGTGGAACAACACCATCTGGACCGTCGCCGTCATGGACGGGAACAAGATTGGCAAAGTCGGCGTCAGATTCCCCGAAGGAAGTCGCCCGGGCCCCGGACTCTTCCTCTAAACTGCGGGACAACGACGCCCCGATTCTTCACTTTGCAAGACCGGTCTCTATGCCAACCCTGCGTACTTTTCTCGCCACTGCCCTGCTGGGCCTGACCCTTTGTGTTGGCAGCGTATACGCCGCCGACCCGCCCAGCGCCGAAGCCGTCCAGCAAAGCCTGGATAAACTGCCCGACCGCAAGCTGCCTGACGCCGACATGAAGGCGCTGCAGGCGACCCTGCAACAGACCCTGACCTACCTGGGCAATCAGCAGGACTACGAGCAGCGCCTGGCCGACCTCAAGCGCCAGCTGGAAGAGGCCCCGCGCCAGACCAATGAGAACCAGCGTGAGCTGGCGCGCCTCAAGGCCACCAAAATCATTCCGGTGGCCCAACGCTACGCCAGCCTGCCGGTGCCGCAGCTTGAGCAGTTATTGGTGCAACGCAGCACCCAGCAAGGCGACCTGCAAAAAGAACTGGCTGACGCCAACAGCCTGACCATCGCCGCCCAGACCCGCCCCGAGCGCGCCCAGACCGAAATCAGCAGCAGCCAGACGCGCATCCAGCAAATCAACGCGACGCTCAAGCTTGGCAAAGACAACGGCAAGCCCCTCAGCAGCGACCAGCGCAACCAGCTCAACGCCGAACTGGCGGCCCTGAATGCCTTGATTCCCCTGCGCCGCCAGGAATTGGCCGGCAACAGCCAGCTGCAAGATTTGGGCAACAGCCAGCATGACCTGATCCAGGAAAAAACCGCACGCCTGGAGCAGGAAATCCAGGACCTGCAAACCCTGATCAACCAGAAACGCCTGGCCCAGTCCCAGCAGACGGTGACCCAACAGTCCATCGAAGCGCAGAAAGCCGGCGGCAGCAGCATCCTGGCCAAGGAAAGCGCAGACAACCTGAAGCTGTCCGACTACCTGCTCAAAAGCACCGACCGCCTCAACGACCTGACCCAGAAAAACCTGCAGACCAAGCAGCAACTGGACACCGTGACCCAAAGCGATTCGGCCCTGGACGAGCAGATCAACGTGCTCAAGGGCAGCCTGCTACTGTCCAAGATTCTCTATAAACAAAAGCAGGCCCTGCCGCGTCTGACCGTGGACAAAGACCTGGCCGACGACATCGCCAACATTCGCCTGTACCAGTTCGAGGTCAACCAACAGCGAGAGCTGATCACCTCCCCCAGCGCCTATGTGGACAACCTGCTGGCCAACCAGCCGCCAGATGAAGTCACCCCGCAACTGCGCCGCACCCTGCTGGAAGTGGCGATCACCCGCAGCGACCTGCTGGAACGCCTGAGCCGCGAACTAAGCGCACTGCTCAACGAGTCCATCACCCTGCAACTGAACCAGAAACAACTGCTCAGCACCGCCAGCACCCTGCGCGCCACGCTCGACGAGCAAATGTTCTGGATCCCCAGCAACAAGCCGCTGGACACCGAATGGCTGGAAACCGTACCGGCGCATCTGAGCAAGCAGGTCACCACCCTGCCCTGGGCGTCCAGCGTCAGCGAGCTGTATGACGGCCTGACCCAACGCCCGCTGCTGTTCCTGCCGTTGCTGTTGCTGATCGGCGCGCTGCTGTGGCGGCGCAATGCGCTGTATGTGCGCCTGAAAAAGGTTCACCAGGACATCGGCCACTTCAAGCGCGACAGCCAGTGGCATACGCCGCAGGCCATCCTGATCAACATCCTGCTGGCGATGCCCGTGGCCCTGGGCCTGGCGCTGTGCGGCTACGCGTTGCAGATCGACGCCCGCGGGCAAAACGCCAACCTGGGCGCGGCCTTGCTGCAGATCGCCCAAGCCTGGCTGGTGTTCTACACCGCCTACCGCATCCTCGCGCCGGGCGGCGTGGCGGAGCTGCACTTTCGCTGGGAGAGGCCGCAGGTCGAATTCCTGCAAGGCTGGATACGCAAGCTCGGGCTGGTGGTACTGGCGTTGGTGGCCGTGGTCGCAATTGCCGAACATCAACCGGCCGCGCTGGCTGACGACGTGCTGGGTATCGCCGTGGTACTGACCTGCTACGGGCTGATGGCCTGGCTGCTGGGCCGCCTGCTGCTGAACAGCCCAACCCACGAAAAGGCCTCGTTGTTTCGCAAAGCTATCGGCGTGGTATTCACCGCCCTGCCCATCGCGCTGTTTATTGCCGTGTGCTTTGGCTATTACTACACCGCGCTGAAACTCAGTGACCGGCTGATCAACACCCTGTACCTGCTGATGTTCTGGCTGGTGATCGAAGCCACCTTCGTGCGCGGCCTGGGTGTTGCCGCACGGCGCCTGGCCTACGCCCGCGCCCTGGCCAAACGCCAGGCAGCCAAGGAGGCCGGTGACGGCGAAGCGGTGATCGAAGAGCCGACCCTGGACATCGAGCAGGTCAACGAACAGTCCATGCGCCTGATCCGCCTGGCCCTGCTCGGCGGCTTTATCGCGGCGTTGTATTGGGTGTGGTCGGACCTGATCTCGGTATTTTCCTACCTGGACAACGTCACGCTGTACGAATACACCAGCGGTACCGGTGCGAATATCAGCATGGTGCCCATCAGCATCGGCGACCTGCTGGGGGCGTCGATTATCATCGGTATCACCTTCGCCCTGGCGCGCAACCTGCCCGGCCTGCTGGAAGTGCTGGTGCTGTCCAAGCTCGACCTGGCCCAAGGCAGCGCCTACGCCACCACCACCTTGCTGTCCTACATCATTGCCGGCGTGGGGTTTGTCACCACGCTGTCTACCCTCGGCGTGAGCTGGGACAAGCTCCAGTGGCTGGTGGCGGCGCTGTCGGTGGGCCTGGGTTTCGGTATGCAGGAGATATTTGCCAACTTCATCTCCGGCATCATGATCCTGTTCGAACGCCCGGTGCGCATTGGCGACACCATTACCATCGGCAACCTGTCGGGTACGGTGAGCAAGATCCGTATTCGTGCCACCACCATTACCGACTTCGACAATAAAGACATCATTGTCCCCAACAAGACCTTCATTACCGGGCAGTTGATCAACTGGTCGCTGACCGACACCATCACTCGGGTGACCCTCAAACTCGGCGTGGACTACGGCTCCGACCTCGATCTGGTGAAGGAACTGTTACTGAAAGCCGCACGGGAAAACCCACGGGTACTGAAAGAGCCCGAACCCCACGTGTACTTCCTCAACTTCGGCGAAAGCACCCTGGACCACGAGCTGCGCATGCACGTACGCGACCTCGGCGACCGCAACCCGGTGCTCGACGAGGTCAACCGCTTTATCAACCGTGAGTTCAAGAAACAGCACATCAACATCTCGTTCAGGCAGATGGAGATCTACCTGAAAAACCTCCACGGCCAGGAATACAAACTGGTGCCGGCCGAGGATGAGCGCAAGACCATCGCCGAGCCCGTCGATAAGCCCGAGGCCCCGGAGCCACCCGCGGGCAAAGTGGTGGATGCACCAGAGCCGCCACCGAGCAAACTCGACTAAACGCCCTATCCCCAGCAGAATGCTCGGACATTCTGCTGGAGATGGCCGGTGAAAGCCCTCGACGAACTGACCTTCGACAACCGCTTCGCACGCCTGGGCGATGCGTTCTCAACCCACGTTCTGCCCGACCCCCTGGACGAACCGCGCCTGGTGGTGGCGAGCAAGGCCGCCATGGCGCTGCTCGACCTCGACCCGGCCGTGGCCGAAACCTCCGTGTTTGCCGAACTGTTTGGCGGCCACAAACTGTGGGCCGAAGCAGAACCACGGGCGATGGTGTATTCCGGGCATCAATTCGGCGGCTACACGCCGCAACTGGGCGATGGCCGCGGGTTATTGCTGGGCGAGGTCTATAACGAAGCCGGCGAGCATTGGGATTTGCACCTCAAGGGCGCCGGGATGACGCCTTACTCGCGCATGGGTGACGGGCGTGCCGTGTTGCGCTCTTCGATTCGTGAATTCCTCGCCTCCGAGGCCCTGCATGCGCTGGGCATCCCCACCAGCCGCGCCCTGTGCGTGATCGGCTCCAGCACGCCGGTATGGCGGGAGAAACAGGAACGCGGGGCGATGGTTTTACGCCTGGCCCACAGCCATATTCGCTTCGGGCACTTCGAATATTTCTATTACACCAAGAAGCTTGAGCAACAGGCCGAACTGGCCGAGCACGTGCTGAACCTGCACTACCCAGAATGCCGCGAGCAACCCGAGCCTTACCTGGCGATGTTCCGCGAAATCGTCGAGCACAACGCCGAAATGATCGCCAAGTGGCAGGCTTATGGTTTTTGCCACGGCGTGATGAACACCGACAACATGTCGATCCTGGGCATTACCTTCGACTTCGGGCCCTTCGCGTTTCTCGATGATTTTGACGCGCACTTCATCTGCAACCATTCCGACCATGAAGGCCGCTACTCCTTCAGCAACCAGGTGCCGATCGGGCAGTGGAACCTCAGCGCCTTGGCCCAGGCGCTCACGCCGTTTATCAGCGTTGACGCACTGAAAGAAGCCCTCGGCCTGTACCTGCCGCTGTACCAGGCGCACTACCTGGACTTGATGCGCCGCCGCCTGGGCCTGACCACCGCCGAAGACGCCGACCAGCAGTTGGTGGAGCGCTTGCTCAAGCTGATGCAGAACAGCGGCGTGGACTACACGCTGTTCTTGCGCCACCTGGGCGATGAACCCGCTGCTCTGGCCGTGGCGCGGCTACGTGATGACTTTGTCGACCTGGCCGGGTTCGACGCCTGGGCCGAGCAGTACAAGGCCCGCGTGGCGCGGGACGGGGATTACACCCAGGAACAGCGCCGTGAGCGCATGCACGCGGTCAACCCGCTATATATCCTGCGCAACTACCTGGCCCAAAACGCCATCGCCGCCGCCGAATCAGGCGACTACAGCGAAGTGCGGCGGCTGCATGACGTGCTGACCAGACCGTTTGAGGAACAAGCGGGGATGGAGCAGTACGCGCAACGACCGCCGGATTGGGGCAAGCATTTGGAGATTAGTTGTTCGTCGTGACCCCTTAGATAAAGGTCTCCACCGACACCCCGAAACGCTCGGCCAGCCAACGAATCTGGCGCACGTTGAGCTGGCGTTTTCCGCTCAGTATCTCCGAGACAACCGATTGCGCCCCAACGCCAGGAAGGTCACTCTGGGTAAGATTGTGCTCGCGCATCATGTAGCGCAGCACATCGACCCCGCTGGCGACGGGCATTGGGCGATGCTCACGATCATAAGCTTCGATCCAGTCGCTCAGAATGTCGACCAGGCTCATCAGCGGGCTGTCCTCGTCTTCACCCACCAGACTCAATAGCTCATCCAAACCGCATACCAATGCGTCGTAGTCTGCCTCGTTTTCCGGCTTGCGCAGCACAGGCGAAACGAACTGCCAGTGCTCTGCCGCCACTCGCATAAGTGCGCTCATCTGATTTTTTCCTTCCATTTGTTTTTCTCATAATCACGGTGGTCAAGCAGGTGTTTGATGTAAACGCGCTGCATTCGATACTGCACCGACGCAATCAACCTCAGCTTGTTACCGCCAATATCAAATACATGAAATTCACCTACCTTGTCGGTGGCGGGAAACATGGCTTTCATTGCGGCAAAGTCCTTGGGGGCGTTGCGCTTGATCACGCGATACCACTGATCCAGAGCTGTTGCAGAGCGCGGCCATTTTCCTTTTGCTTCCCAGATCCTGCTTTCACTGATGACTCGCATGCAACGTCCTTATCGCATCTTGCTATGAAGGTTAAACCTGAATTCGAACTATCGCAATTTGCTATAGCCGCAAACAGACCGGTGGTGCACAACAAAAAGCCTAGCCACACCGTTCACGCTGGCGAGGACGAAAATGTGAGCGAATAAGTATCTATATCCTTGATAAACCTCTGTCTCGACACTAAATACCCAACTGGCCAAACCCCAGGAGCCTCCGATGTCCGAACCTCTTGTCATCCCCTGCCCTCATTGCAACGGCCTCAACCGCATCCCCGGCGAACGCCTGGGTGATGCGCCCAAGTGCGGGCGCTGCAAGCAGTCGGTGTTGCTGAACAAACCCTTTGATTTGAAACAGGGTGACTATGCCAACCAGATCAAGGGCGACCTGCCGCTGCTGGTCGATGTGTGGGCCGACTGGTGCGGGCCGTGCAAGTCGTTTGCGCCGGTATTCGAACAGGCAGCCGGGCAGTTGGAAGGCAAGTGCCGGCTGGCGAAGCTGGACAGCGAGGCTAACCAGCAGCTGTCGGCGCAGTTGGGGATTCGCTCGATTCCCAGTTTGATTCTGTTCAAGAACGGCCGCGAAGTGGCGCGCCAGAGCGGGGCATTCCCGTTGCCGCAGTTGATGAGTTGGTTGAGCAGCCAGGGGGTGTAAACATCCCCCTCAATCAACTCGGTCAATGTGGGAGCTGGCTTGCCTGCGATGCAGGCGACTCGGTCGGCCTGATACACCGAGGTGATGCCATCGCAGCATAGGGATCTAAATAACTCTGTAAGCTCAACGGTAACCACGCTGGCCGGAATTCGACAGGGATTTGGGGGGTAAACCGGCAGGGATGCCGGTTTAGCCGCCCCGCGCCATG
>NZ_JBWKRA010000032.1:0-45372 GCF_059419065.1 Pseudomonas sp. GW821-FHT07B01
GGCTTGAAGGAAGAGTACCCAGGCACCACCAACCCGTTCCCGTGGATGAGCGAGATCATGGACTTGAAGAAAGAGAAGAACTTCTTCGAGACCCGTGTGATCGAGTATCAGACCGGCGGCGCGTTGAGCTGGGATTGATCCGGACTAAGCGCTAAAGGAAGCCCTGGCATGTTCAGGGCTTTTTTTCGTCGGTAAAAAAGGAATTTGCTATTTCTTGAAGTACATCACTTCAAACACCTGGCCCGGAAGGGTTCGGATCGCCCCACCAATGCTGTAGCCTTGTGCCCCAATTGCCATCAGCGTTGTCACCGGTTTTACCGAAGAGATTTACGCCAAGATCGGAAGATTGGCACGGGAGCAGACTCTTGCTGTCACAGTTGATGCATGCTTAAAAAATTATTAGATAGGACCGAGGCCAACCCGTGAACCCAGACATGCTCGAAGCCGGCCCCGCAGACGCCAAAGTACTTTCCGTCTTTGACTTCGACGGCACCCTCACCCACCACGACAGTTTCGTGCCCTTCCTCAAGTTTGCCTTTGGCCCCGGTGAGTTTTATGGCCGGATGGTCAAGCTGGCGGTGCCGGGGCTGCGGTTTTTGGTGCGGCAGATCAGCCGGGATGAGTTGAAGGCGCAGTTGATTCGCACCTTCATGACCGGGGTGGAGAAGGCTTGGATTGAGCAGCAAGCGCAGGAATATTGCCAGGCGCGCTGGAGCAAGCTGATGCGCCCGAGCGGTTTGCAGTCGGTGGCGGATGAGGTGAAGTCCGGGGCGGTGGTGACGCTGTGTTCGGCGTCGCCGGCGTTGGTATTGCAGCCGTTTGCCGACCGGCTTGGCATCCGCTTGATCGGTACTGAGCTTGAGGTGGTGGATGGGGTGCTGACCGGCAAGCTCACCGGAAATAATTGCCGTTGCGAGAACAAGGTGTTGCGGCTTGAGGCGGTGTATGGGGACCTAGGGGAGTATCGGCTCAGGGCCTGGGGCGATACGCGTGGGGATCGGGAGTTGTTGGCGGCGGCGCAGGATGCGCATTTTCGGCATTTTCATGCGAAGAAGAAAAAGCGGGCTCGGTTGCAGCGGTGATGCGGGTGGGTGGGGTTGGCGGGAGACCGAGGCGATCCCTTCGCAGCCTCGCTGGGGCTCGACAGCTCCCACATTTGAGCTTTGTTGAGGCTTAGGCCGACGTCTTCAGGTCTACACCCAGCGCTGTGGCGAAGGCTTTTACCATCGGGCTTCTCGGCGCGTTGTGGCGCAGGATCAGGTTGAACGCGGTGCTTAAATGAACCTGCTCTGGGCACAGTGCGCGCAGGCGCCCTTCCCTTACCAGTGGCGTGGCGTAGTGTTCTGGCAGAAAGCCCAGGAAGCGGCCGGTGAGGATCAGGATGGCGACGGCTTCCACTTGTGAAGCCGAGGCGGACTGGCTGTCGTGGCTGACGAAGTTGGCCTTGTCGCGATGGATCGCATACCGATGGTTGACCACTTCGTATTGGCGAAGAGCGTCGGGGGTGATGTCGCTCGCAGTGAACAAGGGATGCCCTACGGCGCAGTAGGCGTGGGCCTTTTCTTCGTAGAGCGGGAAGTAGTCGAATTCTTCACGACGTTGGTACACCGGGACGATGCCGGCGACCAGTCGCCCTTCCACTACCCCACGTTCAACTTCGTCCAATTGCGAGGCGTGTAGGCGCAATCTTATTTTTGGCGATTGGCGATGTAAGTTGCCGAGGGCGTTAATCAGGGGGGAATTAACGTCGGAGACGGTGTTATCGATAACGCCCACACTCAGGTCGCCGATGAGTTCATTCTGCGCCGAACTAAGCTTGTCGCGAAAACTGTCCACCGAGGTAAATAACTCGATGGATGCCTGATACACCAACTTGCCTTCTTCGGTCAGCCCGAACCCTTCGCGGCCCCGTGTGCACAGGCGCATGCCGATGCGAATCTCGAGGTCGGAGATCTGTTTGCTGATGGCCGCCAGGCCCACGTTCAGCTCGTTTTGCGCGGCACTGAAGCCGCCGGCTTCGACCACGGCCATAAATACCCGCAGCAATTTGAAGTCCAGCCCACTCAGTTGCAGTGGTGCTCGTGTGCCGGGTTTTGGCGGCAGGTTTCCAGAAGTGGAAAGTGGGGTTTCCATAATGCGCGTTGACCTCGAGTGCCATATTCAACAGGCTTGAACCCAATCCTTGAACATAGCCAGGCGGCGATAATGAACATAAACATCCGCCCTTGGCAACCTTGAATACGGCGCGTCAGACGTCGGTTCTACACCGATAAACTTCTGTTGAAACTGCCTCCGACTCTTCTAAAAACAAGCGTGAGGAACACCCATGTCCCAGCCCACCGACCGCCTTTGGGGCGCTCGTTTCAAGACCGGTCCGTCTGCGGCGTTGGCCGCGTTGTCGCGTTGCCCTGAGCGCTATTTTCGCCTCACGCCCTACGACCTGGCCGGCTCCCGCGCCCATGCCCGTGAGTTGCAGCGCGCCGGTTTGCTGGATGAATCGGAAACCCTGCGCACCCTCGAAGCCCTGGACCGTATCGGTGAGGATTTCGCCGCCGGTCGCCTACATCCCACCCTGGATGACGAGGACGTACACACCTTTATCGAACGCGTATTGACCGAGCGCCTCGGTGCCCTGGGCGGCAAGTTGCGCGCCGGACGCTCGCGCAATGACCAGACGGCCAATGATCTGCGCCTGTTCCTGCGTGACCATGCACGCACCATCGCCACTGAGGTGTTGGGCCTGCAGCAGGCGTTGGTTGAACAGGCCGAGCAACATGTGCAGAGCATCTGCCCGGGCTTCACCCATTTGCAGCAGGCGCAACCCATTGTGTTTGCCCATCATTTGCTGGCTCACGCGCAGTCGATGCTGCGCGATGTGCAGCGCCTGGTGGATTGGGATGCACGTACGGCCCTGTCGCCGTTGGGCGCGGCAGCGATGGCGGGTTCCGCGATAGCACGTCAGCCGCAGCACTCGGCCAAGGAAATGGGCTACACCGGGCCATGCGAAAACTCCATAGACGCCGTCGCCAGCCGTGACCATGTGGCGGAGTTCCTGTTTGTGGCCGGCATGCTCGGGGTGAATATTTCGCGGCTGTCGGAGGAGTTTTGCCTGTGGTCGTCGCGCCAGTTTAGCTGGGTAGTGCTAGACGATGCCTACGCCACCGGCAGTTCGATCATGCCGCAGAAAAAGAACCCGGACATTGCCGAACTGGCGCGGGGCAAGGCCGGGCGTTTGATCGGCAACCTGACCGGGTTGATGTCGACGCTCAAGTCGTTGCCACTGTCGTACAACCGCGATTTGAGTGAAGACAAGCACAGCGTGTTGGACAGTGTGGACACCTTGCTGCTGGTGTTGCCGGCGATGGCCGGGATGGTGGCGACCATGAAGGTGCAGGTAGAGGAGCTACGACGCCAGGCACCGATGGGCTTTACCTTGGCGACTGAGGTGGCGGATTGGTTGGCCACCCGTGGTGTGCCGTTCAAGGAGGCGCATGAGATTACCGGCGCGCTGGTGCAGGCCTGTGAGCAGCATGAGATTGAGTTGTGGCAAGCCTCACCGGCGATGTTGGCCGAGGTGGATGGGCGGCTCACCCCGGACGTGCGTGATTGCCTGACCCTGGAGGCGGCGATTGCGGCGCGCAGTGGGTGGGGTGGGACGGCGCCGGAGCGGGTGAAGGAGCAGATTGGGCGGTTGAAGATGGCGTTGGCGGCTCAGCAAAAGTGGACTGAAAGTTATCAAGGATTTCGGATTTAAGCCGGTGACGATCGTTCCCACGCACTGCGTGGGAATGCATCCCGTGACGCTCCGCGTCGTCACGTTACGCGCCAACGGCGGGACGCGGAGCGTCCGAGGCGGCGTTCCCACGCGGAGCGTGGGAACGATCACGCATCAAGAATAAATTTTGGAGTAGCAGCATGAACCAAACCCCTGCCGAGCGCTTGGAAGCCGAGCGCAAGTTGTCCGAAAACCAGTTCGATATCACCCGGTACGAACATGTGCCGCGGCGCTATTACGGGCGGATGTTTTTTGCCACCCTGATCGTGATTGTGTTGGCGGCGCTGTTGCGCGCGTTTGCCAATGGCCAGATCGAATGGTCCTACATTGGCCAGTTCCTTACGTCGCAAGCCATCCTCTGGGGCCTGGTGAACACCATCGTCATGTCGATCCTGGCGATGGCATTGGGCGTAGTGATCGGAGTGATCACGGCGATCATGCGCATGTCGGCCAACCCGATCCTGCGTTACGTGGCCATCACCTATACCTGGTTGTTTCGCGGTACACCGCTGATTTTGCAGCTGCTGCTGTGGTTCAACCTGGCGTTGATCTTCCCGGTGATCACGATTCCGGGCCTGTTCAGCATCGACACCGTGGACCTGATGACGCCATTCGTGGCCGCCCTGCTCGGCTTGAGCATAAACCAGGGCGCCTACACCGCTGAAGTGGTGCGTGCCGGCTTGCTGTCGGTGGACACCGGCCAATACGAGGCGGCCAAGTCCATCGGCATGCCGAGCCTGCAGGCGCTGCGCAGGATCATTCTGCCGCAGGCGATGCGCGTGATCATCCCGCCCGTAGGCAACGAGTTCATCAGCATGGTGAAAATGACCAGCCTGGCCAGTGTGATCCAGTACTCGGAACTGCTGCACAACGCGCAAAACATCTACTACGCCAACGCCCGGGTGATGGAGCTGCTGATTGTGGCGGGCATCTGGTACCTGGCGGTGGTGACGGTTCTTTCATTTGGTCAAAGCCGCCTCGAGCGTCGTTTTGCCCGCGGCGCCGGCAAGCGTTCGTAAGCCTGGGTTGAGGAGATTTGCCCCATGAGAAGCATCGTCAAGGCTGTCAACCTGAACAAGTATTACGACCAGTATCACGCCCTGCGTGACATCAATATCGAGGTCGAGCAAGGCGAGGTGATGTGCATCATCGGCCCGTCCGGCTCGGGCAAAAGTACCCTGCTGCGTTGCGTCAACCAGCTGGAAAAAATCGACAAGGGCGGCCTGTGGGTCGACGGCGAACTGGTCGGTTATCGGGTAGTCGGCAACAAGCTGCACGAGATGAACGAAGCGCAGATCGCCCGCCAGCGCCTGGCCACCGGCATGGTGTTCCAGCGTTTCAATTTGTTCCCGCACATGACCGTGTTGCAAAACATCATCGAAGGCCCGTGCCAGGTGCTCAAGCGCTCGCCCAAGGAAGCCATCGAAGACGCGCTGGAACTGCTGGCCCGCGTTGGCCTGGCGGACAAGCGCAATGCTTATCCGGTGGAGTTGTCCGGTGGTCAGCAACAGCGTGTGGCAATCGCCCGTGCCTTGGCGATGCGCCCCAAGTTGATGCTGTTTGACGAACCCACGTCAGCCCTCGACCCGGAGCTGGTAGGTGAAGTGCTGTCGGTGATGCGCGATTTGGCCACCACCGGCATGACCATGATCGTAGTCACCCATGAATTGGGCTTCGCTCGCGAAGTGTCCAACCGCATGGTGTTTATGGACGCCGGCCAGATTGTGGAAGCCGGCAGCCCGGAAGACATTCTAATAAGCCCACAAAACCCGCGTACCCAAAGCTTTATTTCTGCCGTTCGCACTTAACTAAAAAACTAACGAGAACGCCCCCATGAAGAAGATGTTTATCCCTACTTTGCTTGCAGGCCTGATGGCCTCCTCGTGTGTATTCGCGGCCTTGCCGCAAGCCATCAAGGACAAGGGTGAGATCAGCGCGGCCATCGTGCCGAACTACCCGCCGATGGACTTCAAGGACCCGGCCACCAACAAACTCACCGGTTTTGATTTCGACCTGGGCAACGCCCTGGCCGAGCGACTGGGCGTGAAGATCAAATGGCAGGAAACCGGCTTCGAACAAATGCTCAGCGGCCTGACCACCAAGCGCGTCGACATTGTGCTGTCAGGCATGACCGACACCGCCGAGCGCCAGAAAGCCGTGACCTTCATCGACTACTTCACCAGCGGCCCGCAGCTGTACACACTGGCCAAGCGCGAAGAGATCAAGGAATTGACCGACCTGTGCGGTAAAAAAGTCGGCACCAGCCGCCGCACCACCTGGCCGTCGGAAATTACCGCCTGGAGCAAGGCAAACTGCGAGGCGGCGGGTAAGCCGGCAATCGTGGTGATCGGCACCGAAGGCTCGGCGGATGCGCGGGCGCAGTTGCAGCAGAACCGCCTGGATGCGGCGATGCAGGGCAGCGAGACCATTCCTTATTTGATGTCGCTGGACAAGGGCAAGTACAAGCCGGTGGGGCTGGCGATTTCCAAGCAATTCACCGGGCTTGGGATTGAGAAGAGCAATACCGAGTTGGTCATGGCGATCAGTGAGGCGTTGCAGGGCATGATTGATGATGGGACTTACGGCAAGATCCTGAAGAAGTGGGATCTGGAACAAGGTGCGGTAGAAAAAATCACCATCAACTCTGGCCAATAACGCCATCGAATGTGGGAGCTGGCTTGCCTGCGATAACGGTGGGTCAGCTAAAACAATGTTGGCTGTTACTCCGCTATCGCAGGCAAGCCAGCTCCCACACTCAATCTGCGTTCGCTGGTGATCTGAGTCGTGTAGGTAAGAATCACAAGGAGCCCACCCCACCGTGGCCACCTACTCCCTGGTAATCCGTCGCCTGATGATCTGCTCGGTGACCATCGTGGTCAGCCGTGCCATGACCAGCCCATTGCTGGCCCTCTGGCTGAGCACACGCCTGGGCCTCAACCAGCAGGATATCGGCCTGCTGATGGGGGTCGCGGTGTTCATCGCCACGCTCATGGGGTTGTATGGCGGCTACATCATCGATCGCCTGGAAAAGCGCAAACTGCTGATCCTGGCCATGCTCTCCAGTTCCATCGGTTTTTTGTTGCTGACCTTTGCCAGCAACCTCTACCTCACCACGCTGACCCTTGTTGTGACTGAAGCCGCGTCGGCGCTGTTCCTGATCGGCTCCAAGGCGATCATCAGCGAGAACCTGCCGGTGGGTGAGCGCGCCAAGGTGTTTTCCCTGCGCTACACCCTGACCAATGTCGGTTATGCAACGGGCCCGATGTTGGGTGTATTGATCGCCGGCCAACTGCCGTGGGCGCCGTTCCTGATTGCCAGTGCCATTGCCTTTGGCAGCCTGTTCCTGATGATCGGTATCGCGCCGACTCAACGGGACGAGCGTCATAAACCCCAGAGTTTTCTCAGCACCCTGCACACCTTGCGCAGCGACCGCACGTTGATCCTGTTCACCAGCGGCAGCCTGTTGAGCACCATCGTCCATGGACGCTACACCCTGTATCTGTCGCAGTTTTTGCTAGTGGCCTACACATCTGACCAAGCACTGAAAATTTTGTCTGCGGTGCTCGCCTGCAACGCCATCACCGTGATTTTGATGCAGTACCAAATCGGCCGATTTCTCAAGCGCGAGCAACTGCGCCATTGGATCGTGCTAGGCACCTTGCTGTTTATTGCCGGGCTGGTCGGCTTCAGCCAGGCAAACAGTCTGCTGAGCTGGTGCCTGGCGATGTTTGTGTTCACCTTGGGCGAGATGATCATCTATCCCTCAGAGTTCCTGTTTATCGACACCATCGCGCCGGATGCACTACGGGGCAGTTATTACGGGGCACAGAACCTGGCCGCGTTTGGCGGGGCCATGAGCCCGGTGATTTGCGGCTATCTGCTGATCAATGCGGCGCCCACCAGCATGTTCTTTGCCTTGGCCGCACTCACGGCCATGGGCGGCACCCTGTGTTTCTTGAGCGGGCGACGCGTGGCAGGTTCTTGCTGATATTTACGCAAGATCCGGCTATTAATAGCCAAACCTCTGAAGGACCCGAGCCCCATGAAATTCGACACGGCCTACAGCCTGAGTCTCGACGACAAGGTGTCGATCTATGACGTACGAGACCTGAATTTCGACGAAACCACCGCGTTCGATTCCGACAAGGACAGCTTCCTGTGCCCCAACGACGCCTGCCGCGCGGCGTTCGATAGCACCAATGCGTTGAGCACTTTCAACGCCAAGAACGTCAACTACCTGCGCACGCCGCACTTCAAGAACAAACCCGGCACGCGGCATATCGACGGCTGCCGCTATGCCGGCAGCCATAAACCTGCGACGGGTGAAAATGACGACGAGCGTGAGGAAAATTTCCCATCGGAATTTGTGCTGACGCGGCGACTGTACGAGCCTAGAACGCCGGTAGTCGGCACCGCTGGAAGCGTCCTTCAGGAGCCGACGAAAGCGCCCGCAAACCGCGCTACCACCTCTTCTGGCAGCAATGACTCGATCCCGGACAAAACCAGCGTATTCGCACACCCGGTGGAGTGCTACGTGTCCAACATCGATGACAAGGACAAGCTCAAGGCCATGCCTTTGAAGATCGGTGAGCACGCGGCGACCTACTGGGCATTCTTCAAGAAGATCGAATACCTGCAAGACAACCAGGGTTTGATTTACTGGGGCAAGATCAAGACCATCAAGGACTACACCAGCAGTTTTCGCATCGACTTCGAAAAGAAGGTGTGGCTCGACAGGAAGCCTTATTCGGTGAACGTCTACCTGAGCAAAAAGCTCATCGAAAACTACCGCAAGCGCACGGCATTCCTGGAGCAGATCAAGGCGGCGGCCAGCAGTGAACGGTCGCTGTATTGCTTTTTCTATGGGGTCACGCCGCAGCTTGTGCAGGTGCCCAGCCAGAAAAACCCCGAGCAGACGTTCGGGGTATTCAGCGCCAGGATCGAGAATCTGGATCACCTGATTATTCGTGAGGCACCGGGGCTGGAATCATAAGGGGTTGCAACGCCAGTGGATGAGCGGTAGAAACAACTGTACAAAAAAACAGTATAGTTGCACCTCCCCTGTCGAACCTGGAGAAACCCCATGTCCTCTCTGGCAATGAGTTCTTTCGTAGAACAACAGATCGTCCTGCATCAATTCACCGCCAAACACTGCGCGCAGGCGCGCGTCATGCTGGGCTGGAGCCGCGAAGCGCTGGCTCGCCAGGCTGGCGTGGCGGTGCAAGCGATTGAACAATTGGAAGACCACGGCGACGTGGACGATGAAACCCGTTTGATCCTGGCGTTTCGCCTGGAGGCCGAAGGGTTGGTGTTTTTCCCGGGGTTCGCACCGGGGTGGGGGATGAGTGCGCGTCGGTTTGATACCGCCGCAGCGCAACCTTCTGCACAAGGCCTCATCTCCCGATTGATGGGTTCAACCACCGCCACCATCGACTCACAAACGCCTCAACCCAATGGTGCGTAGAGCCCAGGCGTGTCCCTGGACACTTCAATGGTTTCAAATGTACTTGTGGCGGTCGATTGAACCCTGGCACAACCTCTGCGACGCAACTGTCTGCAGAGGCTGATTCAAACTCAAGTTTCAGTAATCTCAACCACGTCATCTGTACTGACAGGTGTCGGTGTGAAGGGAGCACCTGGGAGAAAAGCCGGTTTTTGAATGGCCTGTGAGGCTTGTTCATAACCATAGGCGACTGACAGTAAGGTGGCTTCACTGTTGGCGGAGCCATACACATAAAGTGCCGTGGGCATGCCTTCCTCATCCATGCCTGACGGAACGGATATGCCTGGGTACCCGGCCGCTGCACTGAAAAAATAATTGTGGGACTGGAAGTTCGACACCATGGCGTCGAGCTTGTGCTCCTTCATGGGGTCATCAATGGTTTTCCGAAATATAGGAAGGATGGCTTCCCACAGCGCATCGCGTTTTTCCTGGGTGGTCTCCAGCTCATTGATCATTTCCAGCAGTTTCTGGTCAGGCTCACCAGGTTTCTGGGTGCGGTTGATAAAAGCAATCAGCTCAGAGAGTGATTTGACCGGCAAACCTTCTCGTCCAGCCAGGTAGTCTTCCAGCTGTTGCTTGACCTCCGAGAACAGCGCCTCGTTATAAACCTCATAGGCTTGATCGGGGACACCAGCATCCAACCGCTGCATCGGCACCAGAATCGCCCCCTGGGCCTTCATGACTTCGAGCGCCGCCTCATAGTGCTTGCGGTCTGCCCGCTTGGCTGGGTCCTTGGCCTCCTCTACGGACAGCTCAGGTAAAGGGGTGTAGCCAATTCGCTTGCCCTTCAAGGCATCGGCGCACAGTCCCTTGGTGTAGGCAGTGGTCTCGGTCATTGCGTTAAGCGCTTCTGCAGCATCACAGATATTGCGGGTGAAAGTCCCCACCGCATCCATGCGCGTACTGGTCATGACGCCTTCGGTACTGACAAGGCCCGTTGTTGTTTTCAGGCCAAACACACCATTGTAGGCGGCAGGGGTGATGATCGATCCGTTGGTTTCCAACCCCAATGCCACAGGCACATGCCCTTGGGCGACCGCCACTGCCGAACCTGAACTGGACCCCGCCACCGGCCCTCCGAGTCGATGGGGGGTTAAGCGTCTGACCACCTCGGGAGCTCCAGCCATCCGCAGGTGAAAGTGAGCGAAAGTTGGAGAACTCACTCATATTGGTTTTCCCCACGATCACTACTCCGTGCTTCAACAAATTCTCGACAACCTTGGCGGTTTTAGTGGCCGGCGCGCCCACCAACGCCTTCGAACCTGCACTGGTCTGCATGCGGTCGTTGGTTTCAAAGACATCCTTGAGCGCTATCGGCACGCCATGCAAGTACCCGCGTACGCGGCCATTGGCACGTTCCTGATCGCGGGCCTTCGCCTCCCTCATGGCATCCGGGTTGGTTTCCAAAAACGCATTGCCGCCCTGTAGCCCACGATCAATATTGGCAATTTGCTTGAGCGAGTCCTTCAACAGTGACTCTGAGGTGACGCCGCCTCCTTGGGCCATCTCCGCTGACATCTGGCAGGCACTCTTGAAACCTTGCACAGGGTTTGAAAGCTCCTGAAACAAGCCTGTGGCCCATCCACCTGCCGAAACTGGTCCGATCATGAAGTGCCCCTCTGTTTGACTGAGTATGAGAGCTATCGGTCGATAGCGCCGCACCAGTCTAAGAGCCGACAACCCACCACTATTTCAGGCGAATCCTGCCACCGCGTCCTACCCTTCCCAGCCCGATGTAGGCATCAATACCTACGGCCGCAGCACGCGGTAAGCTCGTACCAGTGCCGCCAAGCGATCACCCGCCCAGCGCGCACCGTAAAACCAGACCTTGGAGCCGTCTTCCAGGGTTTCACACATACTGGGGTAGCCGCTTCTACAGGCGTGATGAAAGGCAGCTTCGGGATCCTCTGACACCAAGGCATCAAGGCGAAGACCTGCCACCAGTTCGTCGATTTCATGACAGGCCTGCTGACAATCACCGCTGCGCTGCATATCCACTGCCACGCATTGCGCACCAGCCTGGCGCAGGGTGTCGAAGACTCGGTTCAAGGCCGCACTGCGTTCGACCCGATCAACCTGCTTGCCCTGCACATAATGCTCGGCATAGCCGATACGATATCCCGTAAGCGCCAGCGAGGCGGTGAAGGTGGTGTTATTCAATACCAGCGGTACCTCCACCATTACCGGTTCGGTAGGGTCAACGCCGCTGATGGCGATCAGCGATAGCGCGGGATCGCGCACCGGCCGTATATGGGGAGCCAGAGCGTTATACCCAGGTATGGGCGTGGCGCCCGCACGTTGCTCGGTGCCAAAGACAATAGAAGGGGGAGCGGCACCGTGGGGTGAAGCGGGAACGTCGACGGCGTTCATTAGCGATTGCAGCGGTTGAGCTGACGCACACGGCAAACCCATCTTCCAAAGTTTCTTACAATGGCTGTCCATCGAAACATCCTCCCGGAGATAAAATTCCCGGGGGATCATCGCACTCTCTCTTGACCTTTGTCGCAGGGCTGAAATTCGCTGAAAAGCTCTTTTCCAAACGGGCCTTTGGCTCAGCCTGCTGCGTGTTCGTTGACCGATTGAGGTTCCACTTCCAGCCACCAGGCACGCCCGCGCTCAGGCTGGTTCAAGCGAAAAGCCTGACCCATCGCTGGAGTGGTGATCGAAACATTGCGCTCCCAGGCCAGGGCCATGATGCGGTCGAAAGGCTCATGCCAGGCGTGGAAGGCCAGGTCGAAGGTGCCATTGTGAATCGGCAGCAGCCAGCGCCCTTTAAGGTCGATATGCGCCTGCAGCGTTTGCTCCGGCTGCATGTGTACATGGGGCCAATCGACGTTGTAAGCGCCGGTTTCCATCAGGGTCAGGTCAAACGGCCCGTATTGCTCGCCGATGCGTTTGAAACCGTCGAAATAGCCCGTGTCGCCACTAAAAAAGATACGCCGCGTGTCGTCGATCATCACCCATGAGCACCACAGGGTCTGGTTGCCATCAAACAGGCCGCGCCCTGAAAAGTGCTGAGCCGGCGTGCAGACAAAACGAACGCCATCGACTTCGATGCCCTGCCACCACTCCAACTGGCGCACTTTGCTGGCGTCTACGCCCCATTTGACCAGCGTGTCACCCACGCCCAGGGGCGCCAGGAAGTAGCGGGTCTTTTCGGCCAATTGCACCACCGCTTTGCGGTCGAGATGGTCGTAATGATTGTGGGAAAGAATCACCGCTTCCAGCGCTGGCAGCTCATCAAGACTGATAGGCGGCTGATGAAAACGCTTGGGGCCGGCCCAACGCAATGGCGAGGCGCGTTCGGCAAACACCGGGTCGGTGACCCAGAATTTACCACGCACTTTCAGCAGCACGGTTGAATGGCCGAGGCGATACACGCTGTGATCAGGGGCGGCCAATAACTGCTCGCGGGTCAGTGGCTGTACCGGAATCTGCCCCACCGGCCGTGTCGTGCGCGGCTTGTTGAATAGCATGTTCCAGAAAATGCGCAGGGTCTTGCCCAAGCCACCTTGCTGCACCGGAGTGTCGTTGCTGAAGTGCCCCAGGCCCTGCTCGGCAGGCTTGGGTGCCGAGGGCGGAGGGTCGAGACGGGTTGAAATAGTGGCCATGACGATGTGACTCCGGCGGTCCGCTCAAGTATTACACTGCACAGTGTAGTTTCTAGATTGCAACAAAATCCGGAGCAAGTAAACTGCCCGGTGTAATTTCATTGTTGAGTCGAATGCCTTCCATGACTGCCCCCAAACGCCTCACCGAGCGTAAACGCGAAGCCATCGTGGCGGCGGCGATTGCCGAATTTCGCGAGCACGGCTTCGAGGTCACCAGCATGGACAAGATCGCCGCCACTGCTGGCGTTTCCAAGCGCACGGTGTACAACCATTTCCCCAGCAAGGAAGAACTGTTCGCCGAAATCCTCCACCAACTATGGGCCAGCAGCGTTGCCCAATTGGACGTGATCTATACCAGCGACCGCCCGCTGCGCGACCAACTGCGCACGTTGCTGGAAGCGAAAATGCAGATGATGTCGGACGCCAACTTCCTCGACCTGGCACGCGTAGCCATTGCTGCCACCATTCATTCGCCGGAACGCGCTCAAGACATGGTCAACCGCCTCAGCGCACGAGAAGAAGGCTTTACCCAATGGGTGCGCGCCGCCCAGGAAGACGGCCGCCTCACCTGCACCGACCCGGCGTTCGCCGCCCACCAGATCCAAAGCCTGCTCAAGGCCTTTGCATTCTGGCCGCAGATTACCCTCGGCCAGCCCACGCTCGACCCTGCCGCCCAGGCAGGTGTTATCGAATCAGCCATCGACCTGTTCCTGGCCGGCTACGAAGCCAGCACTCCGCCCTCATACTAAGGCGCGTTATTGCAGAGCGTTTTGGCGTATTCCACCCGTTGCGTGGTCGCCCATCCGCCCTGAGTTGTCTGATGACACCTCGTCTGAAACTTCATTCGCCGGCCTGCCGCAATAGCATAATGCCGCCATTGGTCGCCTGGTCAAAATAGTCCTGCCTGACGGGCGAACTTCCAGGTCGGTTGATCACTCTGACACCGTTGTTCTACCCCCCTCTGTCAGCACCAGGAAGCTGGCAATGAGCAAGTCAACCGTAAGGCCAGGGGCCCTACGGGGTCAGGCGCAAATACATGGACCCCGCATACGCTTGCATGCCCGAGCCCTCCACCATGCTATTCAACGCTCACAAGAAAACCATCAGTACCCTGCAACACAGCCTTGCCCAACAGACCAGCCTGCTGGACGCCATCGAGCGCTCCATGGCCGTGATCGAATTCGACCTGCAAGGTACCGTGCTGCGCGCCAATGACAACTTCTTCAAGACCATGGGCTACCGCGCCGAACAGATTCTGGGCCAGCCCCATCGGATGTTCTGTACCCCGGCGTTCGCCCGCAGCGCGGACTACAACCAGTTATGGACGCACCTGCGCAACGGCCAATTCCAGTCGGGCACCTTTGAACGAGTAGGCGGCAACGGCGCCTCGGTGTGGCTGGAAGCCAGCTATAACCCGGTACGGGATGAAGCGGGGAATGTAATCAAAGTGGTGAAATACGCCATGGACGTCACCCCGCGCCTGCAAGCCGAGAGCGAAGCCAACGCCAAGCTTGCAGCCATCGACCGCGCCATGGCGATGATCGAGTTCAACCTCGACGGCACCATCATCACCGCCAACGGCAATTTCCTGCAGCGCATGGGCTACAGCCTGGCGCAGATCCAGGGCAAGCATCACCGCCTGTTTTGCACGGCCGAACTGGCCAACAGTGCGGCCTACAGCGAGTTCTGGAAGCGCTTGAACCAGGGCGAGCTGTTCAATGGCCAGTTCGAGCGGGTGGATAAACACGGCCAGGTCGTGTGGCTGGAAGCCAACTACAACCCGGTGTACGACGCCAGCGGGCGCTTGTGCAAAGTGGTGAAGTTCGCCTCGGACGTCACCGCCCGCGTGCTACAGCATGCCGCTGACGCACAGAGCGCCGCCCAGGCTTATCACCTGTCGTTGAACACCCAGGAGATGGCGGAAAAAGGCGCTGAGGTGATTCAGAAGACAGCCAGCGGCATGCGCGAAATTGCCGTGGATATCGACACTTCTTCGCAACTGATCGCCAAACTCGGCGAACGCTCGCAACAGATCACCGCCATCGTCAATACCATTCGCGGCATTGCCGACCAGACCAATCTGCTGGCCCTCAACGCCGCCATTGAAGCCGCCCGCGCCGGCGAGCAGGGCCGTGGCTTTGCCGTGGTGGCCGATGAAGTGCGGCAACTGGCGGCGCGCACCAGCGGCTCCACCGCGGAAATCTCCGGCATGATCGCCATGATCCAGGACGAAACCCGCCAAGCCATCGACAGCATGGACGCCACCCGCGACCGCGCCGCCCAAGGTGTGGAGCTGGCCAACCAGGCCGGCACGGTGATCCTGCAGATTCGCGAAGGCACCGGCGAAGCAGTACAAGCGGTAAGTGCGTTTGCCAATGAGCGGGGCAATCGCTGAGCCATTGGCGCTGGCTGTCTGCAGGTTAACTCCGCAGCCAGCGCACATGCCGCCCCAGTTCATCAAATAGCGTCACCACCGAGCGTAACGCCCGGCAATCAGGCCGCGTCAGCAACCACAGCGCCGTATCGTGCCCTGCCAGCGCAGGGCCCAGCGGTTGCAGGCCATCGCCCATCAGAAACTCCGGCAGCGCCGCCACGCCCAACCCCGCGCGCACTAATTCGGTCACCGACTGCATGCTGTTGCACCGATAACGGGGACGCACGCCCGGCAAATGCTCACGGCGCCAGATGACGGTGGGGTGATCGGGTAAAAAATCGTCCGGCGCGATCCAGGCCAGGTCGGCCCACTCATGGTCTGGGTGCAGGCGCGCATAGTCGGCACTGGCACACACCTGATAGGTCACCGCCCCCAGGCAACGTCCGACAAGATGCGCTGGCGGCGTCTTGGTCAGGCGCAGGGCGATATCCGCATCGCGGCGGCTGAGGTTGGCGAAGTCATTGGAGGTGCTCAGTTCCAGGGTCAACGCCGGGTAGGCCGGCATGAACTGCGCGAGGGCCGGCAACAGCAAACCTTGCAACACCGAGTCGGTGCAGGTCAGGCGCACGGTACCGCTGATCACTTCACCGCCCTGCTCCACGCCAATACGCGCCGCCTCCAGCGCCTGCTCGGCACGCTCGGCCTGTTGGGCCAGGTTGCTCGCCAGGCTGGTGGGCAAATAACCGGCACGGCTTTTTTCAAACAGGGTCTGGCCCAGCGCCGCCTCCAGCCGCCGCACCGCACGGAACACCGTGGATACATCGACCCGCAGCAGCGCCGCCGCCCGCGCCAGGGTACCGCCGCGCACCAGGGCCAGGATCAACGACAGGTCGGCGTAGTCGATTTGATAGTGCGTGACTGCATTGAACATATGGGAAAACGCCAATATTGATTGCGTGAGCGCCAATCTATAGTGGGTATCACCCCACCACAAGTCATGGACGTACATGATGCCAACCCCCGCGCTGCACCTTGCCCTGATCGGTGATTACAACCCCGATGTGACCGCCCACCAGGCCATTCCCATGGCCCTGCAACAGGCCGCCGACGTTCTGGGCCTGAACGTCCAAGTGCAATGGCTGGCCACCGACACCCTCACCTCCACTTCTGCCCTGAGCGACTTCGACGGTTTCTGGTGCGTGCCCGGCAGCCCCTATCGCGATGTCGACGGCGCCTTACGGGCGATACGTTTTGCCCGCGAACAAGGTCGCCCTTTCCTCGGTACCTGCGGCGGTTTTCAACATGCCGTGCTGGAATATGCCCGCCATGTGCTCGGCTGGGCCGATGCCCAGCACGGCGAATTAATGCCGGATGCTGAACGCGCTGTCATCACGCCGCTGAACTGCTCCCTGGTGGAGGTGAGCGACACCGTACGCCTGGCCCCGTACACGCGCATTGCCCAGGCCTACGGCCGCCTTGACATCCACGAGGGTTACCGTTGCCGCTACGGCATCAACCCCGCCTTTGCCGACGCCCTGCTGGACGCCAACCTGATTCCCACCGGCCACGATTCGGCGGGCGATCTGCGCGCGGTGGAACTGCTCGACCACCCGTTCTTCGTCGCTACCCTGTTCCAGCCCGAACGCGCCGCACTCAAGGGCATCACGCCGCCGCTGACGATTGCGCTGCTCAAGGCCTGCCAGGAGGTATCGGTATGATCGCCAAGACACCCGCCCCACCTTATTACGCGGTGATTTTCAGCTCGCTGCGCACCGGCGCCGACCTGGGTTATGGCGAGGCCGCCACACGCATGCTGGAACTGGCCAGGCAACAACCGGGGTTCCTTGGGGTGGAATCGGCGCGGGAGGATGGACTGGGGATCACCGTGTCCTACTGGGCCAGTGAGGCGGCGATACTGGCCTGGAAACAGCAGGCCGAGCATCGGCAGGTGCGCGAGCAAGGGCGGGCCACCTGGTATGAGGCGTTTCACACACGGGTATGCAAGGTAGAGCGGGCCTACACCTTCTCCACTTGAATCACCGAACCCGGTGGGAGCTGGCTTGCCTGCGATGCAGACACCTCGGTGATGCAGTGAAACCGCAGTGATACTATCGCAGGCAAGCCAGCTCCCACATTTGCTCGTCATCGTTAGCAATCGCGGACGCTCAGCTCACCAAACTACGCAACGCGCTGATCTGCGGGATCTCTACCCGGCGCATATACACACGCAGCGGCTCGGTGATGTTGATGCGTTCGTCGATATTCTGGTCGAGCAACAACTGCAGGCGCGCTCGGCACAGGGTCATGGTGTGGTCGGCGGCCGGCAGCCAGACGAACTCGGCCGTGGGGATGATGCCGTCATCGGCCACGTCCATGCCGAATGAGTCTTCGCTGAATCGTACGATGTACTGGCCGGTCTTGCGGTTGAGGCCGACAAATCCCTGGAGTTGGTCGGCGGCCTGGCAGATAAGCTCGGAAGTGATGCGCATGGTAAACCTCACTGAAAAGTCCCACAGGGACTGGAAAGATGGTTTACACGCGTGGCAGAAAATACCGCCCTCTGGCGGGGCAGCTACCCGTAAGAATACTGCAACACCCTGCAAAAAAGTCGACAAAATTGGCCGGTGCGCACGTTAATGTCGGTTTGGTGATAGCGCCGTTCGCAATCAATTGTTAAAAAGGACACCTTCTCAAAGTTACCTCCACGAAAGGACTTCGCATATGCCTGTCACGTTTTCCAAAAGCGCCTTGCTGCTGGCGTTGATGCTCGGCCTTGGCCAGGCACAGGCTGCCGAGCCGGTCAGCCCGGCCGAATTGGCGACAAACGAAGGCATTCCCTACCCTGCCGTGATCGCTCACCGTGGTGCTTCCTACGATGCGCCTGAATCCACCGCTGCTGCCTACAAGGTTGCACGCGACTTGGGTGCCGACTACCTGGAACTGGACTTGCAACGCAGCAAGGACGGTGTACTGTTCGCCCTGCACGACAACAACCTGCAGCGCACCACCGACGTTGCTACCAAGTTCCCCGAGCGCAAAGACGCGCCTGCCAACGAGTTCACCTGGAAAGAACTGCAAACCCTCGACGCCGGCAGCTGGTTCAACGCCGCCTACCCGGACCGCGCGCGCCCTGGTTTCGTTGGCCTGAAAATCCTGAGCCTGGACGACATCATCAAGATCGCCGAAGGCAACCCCTCGCACAAACCCGGCCTGTACATCGAGACCAAGGAGCCCAAGCAGTTCCCCGGTATCGAAGCTGACCTGAAAAACAAGCTGCTCGACAAAGGCTGGCTGAGCTCTGCCGGCTCCAAGCTGGGCAAAAGCAACACCGGTGTCGGCCAAGGCAAGGGCCGCGTGGTGCTGCAAACCTTCGAAACCGCCAGCCTCAAAGAGCTGCAGAAGGAAATGCCCAACACTCCGAAAATCCTGCTGTTGTGGGTGGGTGAAGGCAGCATCGAGCCCAAATCCAAAGTGACCTTCGCCGAGTCTGGCGAATCCACCAAGGCCGCCTACTACGCCAAGCAAGAACCCAAAGACGCCGCCGAATTCGAAAAGTGGGTCGATGAGGCCAAAAGCCTCGGCGCCATCGGCACCGGCCCGTCGGCTGAGCTGACCGACCACGGCGACCAGAGCTACACCGACCTGGTGAAGCCGGAAATGAACAAGCTGACCCACGACAAGGGCCTGCTGGTGCATGTGTATACCGTGGATGAGCCGGTGGACTTCGAGAAGGTCATGAAGGCCGGCGTCGATGGCATCTTCACCAACCGCGCCGCCGAGCTGTTGAAGTTCTACAAGCGCTGGCCGTCGTCCAGCGTGCAAGACCTGCTCAACGACCATAAGTACTAAAAGCGTTGGTGTCAGTGAGCCATTAAGGATGAGTTAAGTTGCGCTGGTTAATCTGGCGCCACTTAAACAGCTCAACCTAAGAAGGACACACACCATGAAAACCTTGACTGCCCTATTCGCAGCTACTGCTCTGACTATGACCGCCGGCCTGGCCCAGGCTGATGTTCGTCCGGATCATATCGAAGGCCTGCTCAAGTCCGGCGCCGTGATGCCTTTCGACAAACTCAACGCTACCGCCTTGTCCAAGCACGCGGGCGCCACCATCAATGACACCGAGTTGGACCACAACAATAGCGGCGTCCTGGTCTACGAAGTTGAATTGACTGATACTGCCGGCAAGCAATTCGAAGTGAAGCTCGACGCCAAAACTGGCGCGGTGCTCGAAGACAAACTCGACACTTGAGCCTAATCTTCCAAAAAACGCGCCACCTTCGGGTGGCGCGTTTTTTTATGCGCGCCTCAAACCGTCACATAACCGTCATACCACCTTGCAATGATTCGCTCAGGAACCTGTGAAACGTCCTACAGGCCCTTTCTCTGCGAGTCGCCATGAACCACAGCATCGACCACGGCCATCAAGATTCCGATCTGTTTGGCCTGCTTTACGGTTTTCGTTTTCGCCCCGGCGAGAAAGGCCAACAAATTGATTCCGCCACCGCCCTCGCCACCTTACAGCACCCGCCAGACCCGGACGAATTCCTGTGGCTGCACCTGAACCTGGCGCACGCCGCCTGCGAGCGCTGGATGCAGGCGCATTTGTCGCTGCCGGAAGAGTTTTTTGAAGCCTTGCATGAGGGCTCACGCTCCACGCGCATCGAGCATGTGGACTCGACCTTGTTGGCAGTGGTCAACGATGTGGTGTTCAACTTCAGCAGCATGGTGTCGTCGGATATTTCCACGCTATGGGTGTGCGCTCGCAGCCGCTTGCTGGTGAGCGCGCGCCTGCAGCCTTTGCACTCGGTGGATAAATTGCGCTCGTCGGTGAAGGCCGGCGAACACTTTCGCTCCCCCTTGGAGCTGTTGGTGCACCTGCTGCGCGACCAGGGTGAAGTGCTGACGCAGATCGTGCGCAAGACCAGTATCAGCGTCGACCATATCGAGGATCAGCTGTTGTCTTCGCGCCTGTCCACCAACCGTGCCGAACTGGGCGCCGCCCGCCGCGTGCTGGTGCGCCTGCAACGCCTGCTGGCGCTGGAACCGGGCTCGCTGCTGCGCCTGCTCAATCGCCCGCCGCAATGGCTGCAAAAGGAAGACGTGAAGGAGTTACGCAAATCCACCGAGGAGTTTGCGCTGATCATCAACGACCTGACCGCCTTGGGGGAACGCATCAAACTGTTGCAGGAAGAGATCGCCGCCAACCTCAATGAACAGAGCAACCGCACATTGTTTACCCTCACAGTGGTGACGGTGCTGACGCTGCCGATCAACATCATTGCCGGTTTTTTTGGCATGAATGTGGGTGGGGTGCCCCTATCCCAAGACCCGGAAGGCTTCTGGATACTGGTGGCCTTGGTCGCAACCTTCACCCTGATCGCTGGACGGTGGGCATTCCGCAAATTCTCAAATTGAAATAAGCCCCAACTGGGGGAGCTGGCTTGCCTGCGATGGTGTATCAGCCAACACAATGCAAGCTGGCCCACCGCTATCGCAGGCAAGCCAGCTCCCACAGGAGTTTGCGTTTATTCAGTGATTGAAGAGTCCCATCATCGCTTTGAGCCGCTTCTTGTACACCCGCCGCGCCTCCAAAGCCTCCTCGAGGCTCACCGCCACAAACCCCGCTCGCTGGTTGGGCTGCATCTGCCCGATCAAGTCCAGGTCGGCGCTGATCACCGTGCCAATCATCGCGTAGCCACCGCCCGACACCGCATCGCGGTGCAGCACAATCGGCTCCAGCCCCGCCGGTACTTGAATCGAGCCAATCGGGTAGCAACTGTCCACGATGTTGGAAGGATCGGAGCCCGCGCCAAACGGCTGTTCCCGTGGCTGGAAGCTCAACGCGCTGCCGCCCTTGAAGCGGTAGCCGATGCGATCGGCCTCGGAGCCCACCGTCCACGGTTCGGCAAAAAAGCTGCTTTTGGCCTCGTCAGTCAAGCGCTCGTAATACAGCCCCGGCACTACCCGCAACGTCACATCGCCGCCGACCGAACGCCGCAACGCCATCGGCAAGCTGTTGCCCGCACGGCCCATACCGCTAGCGGTACCGATCGGCAATTGATCGCCCTCCTGCAAGCGTCGGCCGTTAAACCCGCCGAGGGCGCCGAGTGTGTAGGTGGAGCGGCTGCCGAGCACCAACGGCACGTCGATACCGCCGGCGACGGCGAGGTAGGTGCGTGCGCCGGCCTTGGGAAACTCGAACCGCAGCACCTGCCCGGCGCGCACGGCAAAGGCGGTGTCCTGGTGCACCACTTCACCGTCCAGGCGCGGCGACATCAAGGCGCCGCTCAAGGCCACCAGCGCGTCCTGCTGGAACTCCAGCTCCGGCCCGATCAGCGTGCATTCCAGGCCCGCCGCGCCCACAGGATTGCCCACCAAGTGGTTGGCCGCACTCAACGCGTATTGGTCCAGCGCCCCCGACGGCGGGATGCCCAAGTGGTAATAACCTTCGCGGCCCAGGTCCTGCACGGAGGTGGCGAGGCCAGGTTTGAGGACCTTGATCATGCCAGCGCCTCCTGCAGGGTTTTCGGGTAGCCGATGGGGTCAGCAAGAAAGGCATCCAGGGAAAACTCCACCGGGCGGATGCGCAAGTCGAAACGACCGGCGTCCACCTCGGCGACCGCCAGGTCATAAGCCTCGCGGTCCATCGGCTTGAACTGCACGATATCGCCAGGGCGGAAGAACACCATGTGCTCCTTGAGGTACGCCAACTGCTGCGCCGGGTCGTAGATCGGTGCCGGGGTAACGCCGAACATCTGGTAACCGCCCGCCCCTCGCACTGAGTAGATACACCCAAAGCAGCCGCCATGGCCCAGGGTCAGTTTCGGCGTGTCGGTGCGTGGGCGCAGGTATTTGGGCACCTGCAATTGCCGCTCGCGTTCGACCATCTGGAACATGAACGGCAAGCCTGCGACAAAGCCGACCATTGACACAAACCACGGCGCGCCACTGTGGGCGGCGATGAACGCGTCCACGTCGGCCAGGCCATTGATGCGTGCCGCGTATTCCAGGTCTGTGCCGCTGGGGTCTTGGTGGCGGTCACGAAAACGCATCAGGGTTTCGTGGGTCCAGGGGTCGTTATAGAGCACCGGGATTTCGATGATGCGCGTGCGCAAGGTGCGTTCGGCCACGGCCTGGGTTTCGGCGCTTTGCACGGCGTCGAGCAGCGCGTGAGGGGCGATGCGGTCAGGGTCGAAGCGAATCTGGAACGATGCGTTGGCCAGGCAGACATCCAGTACGCCTTCCAGTGCCAGGCGCTCCACGGCGCGGGTCACCGCCATGCCCTTGAAAAAAGCCTCCAGGGACATGCTGTTGCTGACCTCGGCAAACAGGTGTTCATCACCGCCGAAGCTGTAGCGGATGGGGGACGTTTCAGCCATGTCTGTTCCTCTTGGAATCATTGTAGAAAGGCAGGCAAAAAAGTAAGGGTTGGCTCTTATTGGGGAGGTCTGACGTCGATACCCGCCTGGTCCAGGGCTTCACGGGTGGCCTCCACCAGCTCCAGGGCGCCAGGGGTGTCGCTGTGCAGGCAGATGGAATCGAATTCGATCGCCAGGTCTTCGCCTTCGACGGTACGTACCAGGCCAGCCTGACACGCACGCAAGACCCGGGCGGCCACTGTGGCGGGGTCCAGCGCCCGCACATTGCGGGTAAACACGATGGAACCGCTGAGGTCGTATTCACGGTCGGCATAAAACTCGCGCACCACCGGCTGCCCCAGTTCCTTGGCAATGCGCCAGATCACCGAGTTGGGCATGCAGTACAGCATCAGCGTGGGCTCGATGATTTGCAGGTTTTGCACCAGCAGCCGGGCGGCCTCTTCATCGCGGGCCAGGTGCATGTAGAGCGCGCCGTGAGGCTTGATATGTTGCAAGGTCACGCCTTGGGCGCGGGCCATTTCACGCAAGGCACCGAGCTGGTAGAGCATGTCGTCCACCAGTTCCTGGGCCGGTGCGTTGATATGCCGACGACCGAAACCCACCAGGTCACGAAAGCCTGGGTGTGCGCCGATGGCCACACCCCGTTGCTTGGCGCGCTCGACGGTACGGCGCATGGTGCCTGGGTCGCCTGCGTGAAAGCCGGTGGCGATATTGGCCGAGCTGATATAGGCCATCAGCTCTGCGTCGACGCCGTCGCCGATGGTCCAGGGGCCAAAGCCTTCGCCCATGTCTGAATTGAAATCCACTGCCTGCATCAAGGTCGCTCCGCCAAAGGTGATGCCCGCAAAGTAGGCCGTGGCTTGACCCCTTGGGAAGATCTATTATCAGATGGCCCATCTTCTGAAAATCAGATAGCTTTTTATCCTCGACCCCCGATCGCTCCCACGCTCTGCGTGGGAATGCAGCCATGGACGCTCTGCGTCCGCACTTAAGACCGTGACGCGGAGCGTCACAAGAGGCATTCCCACGCAGAGCGTGGGATCGATCAATAAGCAGAGTGCGATATGTCTTTAACCTTGCGCCAGGTTCGCTATTTCGTCGCCACTGCGGAAATCGGCCAGATTTCCCAGGCAGCAATTCATCTGAATATTTCCCAATCGGCGGTGACCACAGCGATCAAGGAGCTGGAAGCCATGCTCGGCGTGCAGTTGTTCGTGCGCTCGGCCCAAGGCATGAACCTCACCGATGCCGGGCGGCATTTTCTCAACCGTGCCTATGTGATTGTGCGCAGCGTGGAAGATGCCCTCAACAGCCCGTTGCCGGACTACCGCGCCAGCGGCGTGCTGCGGGTGGCGGCCAGCTACACCGTGCTGGGTTATTTCCTGCCGCACCATTTACAGCGCATGGAGCATTGGCATCCGGACGTGACCATCGAGGTGTTCGAACAGGAGCGCCAGGCCATCGAACAGGGCCTGCTCGACGGCCAGTTCGACATGGCTGTGGTGCTCACTGCCAACCTCACCCACACGGATATCGTCTCGGAAATTCTGTTCAACTCCGAGCGCCGCCTGTGGCTGCCCAGCCATCACCCATTGTGCGAACGCGGTGCCGTGAGCCTGGCCGACGTGGCCCAAGAACCCTACATCTTGCTCACCGTCGATGAAGCCGAACACAGCGCCATGCGCTACTGGGAACAGGCCGGGCAAACGCCCAAGGTGCGGCTGCGCACCAGCTCGGTGGAGGCGGTGCGCAGCATGGTTGCCAACGGCAGCGGCGTGGCGATCCTGTCAGACCTGGTACACCGGCCCTGGTCCCTGGAAGGCAAACGCATCGAAACCCTGACCGTGACCGACCCGGTCACACCCATGAGCGTCGGCCTGGCCTGGCACCGCGAGCGTGCGTTTACCCCAGCGATGCAAGCGTTCCGAGATTACTTCCACGACGCGTTCCTGGCGCCCCAGCAGTTGTCGGCACGCCGTTAAAGATGAGCTTGCAGGGTGGCGGTCAACCAGTCCATGAACACCCGCACCCGCAACGGCAGATGCCGCTGGCCGGCGTACAGCAACGACACATCCAAGGGCGGCGCCTGGTAGTCGGGCAGCACCGCCATCAACTCGCCGCTGGCCAATAAGTCGCGTATGCCGAGCTGCGGCACCTGGGTGATGCCAAACCCGCCCAGGCACGCCGATTGATAGGCGTCGGTGCTGTTGACCGTCACCCGGCCTGCCATCGCCAGCCGCTGCACCTTGTTGCCCACCAGGTATTCGAACCCGGCCGAGCGTGCGCCTAGCGGCCGCACGTAATGCACCAACTGATGATGCGCCAGGTCTGCCAGGGTTTCGGGCACGCCATACCGTTGCAGGTACGCCGCGCTCGCGCAGTTGACCATCGGCATGCTGCACACCCGCCGCGCTACCACAGTTTGATCGGGCTGGGCGCCGACGCGCACCACGCAACAAAACCTTCGGCGATCAGGTCCACCTGGCGGTCCGAACAGCTGATCTCCATGTCGATCAGCGGATGGCGCGCCATGAACGCGGGCAAGTTCGGCAAGATCACGCCCCGCGCCATGACATTGGGCATGTCCACCCGTATGCGTCCGGCCAATTGGGTTTCGTCCTGACGGAACAAACCTTCCAACTCTTCCATGTGCGCCAGCAGATCCTTGCTGCGCTCATACAACACACGACCATCCTGGGTCGCCTGCACCTTGCGCGTGGTGCGTTGCAACAGCCGAGCGCCGAGCAACTCCTCCAACGCCTGCACATGCTCGGAGACCGTAGAGCGCGGCAAGCCCAGGCTTTGGCCGGCCTGGGTAAAGCTCGACAACTCAGTAACGCGTACGAAGGTGCGCAGCAGCTCAAGCTTGTTCATTAGATTGTTCGCCTTATCCGGCCAGTGATTTCGATATCAGCCTGTTTATCACGTTATGGCCGGACAAATACACTCAGTCCCACTCACCCCATTCGAGGACTGCACCATGACCCGTAAAATCGCACTCATCACTGGCGCTAGCCGTGGCCTGGGCAAAAGCGCCGCCCTGCACCTGGCTGCGCAAGGCATCGACATCATCGGCACTTACCACAGCGCAGCGGCCGAAGCCCAAGCCGTGGTTGCCCAGGTAGAGGCCTTGGGCGGTCGCGCCGCCATGCTGCAACTGGACGTCAGCCAGAGCGCAACCTTCGATGCATTCGTTGGCCAGATCGGCACACTGCTCAAGGATGTGTTCGCACAGGAGCATTTCAACTTCCTGATCAACAACGCCGGGGTTGGCACCTACGCAAGCTTTGCCGAAACCACCGAAGCCCAGTTCGACCAGTTGGTGGCGATCCATGTGAAGGCACCGTTTTTCCTCACGCAGAAACTGCTGCCGCTGATCAGCGATGGCGGGCGCATCATCAATATCTCCAGCGGCCTGGCGCGCTTCAGCCTGCCGGGGTATGCCGCCTACGCGTCCATGAAAGGCGCGGTGGAAGTCTTGTCGCGCTACCAGGCTAAAGAACTGGGCCCACGGGGTATTACCGTGAACACCCTGGCACCGGGCGCGATTGCCACCGACTTCGGCGGCGGCGCGGTGCGCGATAACACCGATGTGAATGCGATGGTTGCCAATAACACCGCCCTGGGCCGCGTAGGCTTGCCGGACGACATTGGCGGGGCGATTTCGACCTTGCTGGCCGATGGCAGTCATTGGATCACCGGCCAGCGGATCGAGGCGTCGGGCGGGATGTTCCTATAAGCGACGCACGCCTACGGGGTAACTGGGGTTTTACCGGCGAATTTCTCGCGCAGCACGTCATAACCCCAGTGGTACACGTAGGTGTACGGCAGGAAGAACAACAACACGCCAATGTCGAGGATGAAGGCTTCCAACAGGCTGATCTTCATCAAGGCGGCAATCAACGGCACTGCCAAGAGGATCAGGCCGCCTTCAAACAGCAGCGCATGCAGCACACGGGTCCAACCACCGTTGGCCAGTTGCAGGCGATTTTTAAGGCGGTCGAACAGGCTGTTGAACACCACGTTCCAGCTCAGTGCCAACAGGCTGATGCCCAGGGTCACTGCGCCCATCTCCAGCGCTGGCCGGCCGGTGATCCACACCAACAGCGGCGTGCAAATCAATAAAGCCAACCCCTCGAAACCAAGGGCTTGAAAAACGCGTTCAGTAAAGGATTTGGTAGGGGTCATGACCCGGCTCCGTGAGTGACGATGGTTGCCATGATCAGGCTTTTTCTCGATACTTCATAACCAATAACCATCGATCAAGGCGATAGTCATGGCCTCACATGAAGTGATTCAGGCGTTTGTCCAGGCTGCCACCCAAGGCTCGTTTTCCGCGGCGGCGCGCAAGCTGGGCAAAAGTCAGTCCACCGTGAGCGCGGCAGTGGCCAGCCTTGAGATCGACCTGAACGTGGTGCTGTTTGACCGCAGCAGCCGCAAGCCGACCCTCACGCCCGCGGGGCAGGTTTTGCTGCAACGGGCAGAACAGGTGCTGGAAGCCAGTAGCCGCCTGGAGCTGGCAGCCAGTCAGTTATCGCAAGGCCTGGAGCCGAAGTTGAGTCTCGCCATGTCCGATACTTACCAATCCGATCGATTCGAGGTCGCCCTAACGGCCTTCGAGCAACGCTACCCGGACCTTGAGCTGGAATGCCTGATCGCGGAATGCGAAGACTTGATCGCACTGGTGCAAAGTGGCCGGGCGCAGATCGCGTTTATCGAAAAACAAGAAGCCTACCCGCCGGACCTTTCCTTCTCCACGGTGGAGGAGCGCACGGAGATCGCGCTGTTTGTCTCGCCTGGACACCCATTGGCGAACCTGGACAAGGTTCACCCGCACACCTTGCAACAACACCGGGAGTTGCGTTTGGCGAGCATCATCAGCCCCAATGAAAACCGCGGCACGCAGCGAGTATGGTCGGCGCCGAGTTACCTGATGCTGATGGAAATGGCACAGCTGGGGTTTGGCTGGGCACCGATTCCACGCTGGCTGGTGGAGCGCTTTGGCGGCAACCAGTTGGTTGAACTCAAGGTGCGCAGTTGGCCGCGTTCGGTGGCGGTGGATGCGCTGTGGTCCCGGCACCAGCCGCCGGGGCCTGCGGGGAGCTGGTTGCTGAGCAAGATGCTGGAATGAACGAAGTGCGATGTAGAGGGGGCCGTTAGGGAGACGTTGGCTGTCAGGCCGTTATCGCAGGCAAGCCAGCTCCCACATTGGATCGCAGGGCGTCATAACATGGTTTTGGCTATTTGAGTTCGGCGAGGCGTCGCGTGATGAAGCGTTTTTCTGGCGCCTGTTGCGTCAGCGACAGCGCTTTTTCGTACGCGCTGCGAGCTTCGTCAAACCGCCCCAACTGCCGGCAAAACTCCCCACGCGCCGAATGCGCCAAGTGGTAGTCCTGCAACTCACCGCGCTGCAAAAGGTTGTCTACCAGCACCAACCCCGCCAACGGCCCCTGCTCCATCGCCACCGCTACCGCACGGTTCAACTCGATCACCGGCGACGGCACAGACCTGAGCAATACATCATAGAGCCCGACAATCTGCCGCCAATCGGTTTCCCCTGCGCTGGGCGCCTCGGCGTGCACGGCGGCAATCGCAGCCTGCAAGCAATACGGCCCGAAGCGTGGCGTCATCAGCGCCTGCTCCACCAATGCGCAGCCTTCAGCGATCAAGGCCCTGTCCCAAAGCGTACGATCCTGAGCGTCCAACAGCACCAGTTCGCCGCTGGCAGAAGTGCGGGCAGGCCGACGCGACTCGTGCAGCAACATTAACGCCAGCAAGCCCATGACTTCCGGCTCGGGCAGCAACTCCAGCAGCAAACGCCCCAGGCGAATGGCCTCCAAGGTCAGGTCCTCGCGGGTGAGGTCGGCACCCGCTGAGGCCGAATAGCCCTCGTTGAACACCAGGTAAATCACCCGCAGCACACTGTCCAATCGTTCGGGCAATTCGGCGCGGGACGGCACTTGATAGGGAATTCTCGCCTCACGGATCTTGCCCTTGGCGCGCACGATGCGTTGGGCAATGGTGGTGGGCGTGGCTAGAAAAGCGTGAGCGATGGCCTCGGTGCTCAGGTCGCAGATCTCGCGCAAGGTCAGCGCAACCTGGGCATCGGCTGCCAACGCTGGGTGGCAGCAAGTGAACATCAGGCGCAGGCGGTCGTCTTCCACGTCTTCATCACTCCAAGGCGCGGCCTCCAACGCCTCGGCCTGCTCTTCCAATAACGGGGTAAAACGCGACTGCCGACGCAGGCGGTCGATGGCTTTGAAGCGACCGGTGGACACCAGCCACGCCCGTGGATTATCCGGCATGCCATCCTCGGGCCAGCGCTGCAGGGCGACGAAAAATGCTTCGTGCAGCGCCTCCTCGGCCAAGTCGAAATCCCCCAGCACACGAATCAACGTCGCGAGCACGCGGCGTGATTCGCGGCGGTAAATAGCGTCGATCTGCTGGGTCAATCGACCATATCCTCGGTCACCAACTTCACCAGGCGGTCCAGGCTCTGGCCCCAGCCGTCATGAAAGCCCATGGCTTCGTGGGCCTGCTTGTCCTCGGCACTCCAGTGCATGGCGCGGGCGGTATAGAGGGTCTTTTCGCCGACCTCCTCAAAGGTGACTTCGGCGCTCATGAACGGCTTGCCCGAAGGCACCCAACCCGGCATGAACGCGTCGGTAAACACCAGGCGGTTGGGCGCGTCGATCTCCAGGAACACGCCTTGGGTCGGGTACTCGCTGCCATCCGGGGCGCGCATCAAGGTGCGGAACAAGCCGCCGACCCACAGGTTCATCTCGCATTCAGGGGTGGTCATGCCGTGGGGGCCCCACCATTGTTGCAGCAGGGTTGGCTCGGTCCAGGCGCGAAACACCCGGCGGCGCGGCGCATCGATCAAGCGGCTGATGGACAGTTCAAATTCGGCGGGTTGAATGTTCACGGGGCAACCTCCTCAAGTCTTTTGATTATTGTGTTGAGAGATTCAATTGGCGCACGGGGCGCACTTCCACACTGCCGACCCGGGCTGCCGGAATGCCGCCAGCCACCTGGAGCGCTTCATTGAGGTCCTTGGCGTCGATCAGGTAGAACCCGGCGAGCTGCTCCTTGGTTTCGGCAAAAGGCCCGTCGGTGATCGACAGCTTGCCGTTGCGCATGCGCACGGTGGTGGCGGTGGTCACCGACTCCAGCGGCTCGGCGGCCAGCATGCGCCCGCTGGCCTGGATGGCCTCGGCGTAGGCCAGACATTCCGAGTCGTGGGGGCTGTCGGGCGAGGTGTGCAACACCTGTTCATCGCTGTAGATCAGGCACAGGTATTTCATGGCGTTCTCCGTTTTCGGACTACTGACTATAGTTCGCGGTGCTCAAGGTTTCAGGTCGAACAACGCCGTGCCGCTTTGCATATCAAACGGTGCCGACCAGTGCTCGTGCACCACCTTCCATTGGCCATCGATACGCTGGTAGCCGGCAGTCACGCGCATCCAGCAGGCCTTTACCTCACCATCCGGCCCGGCACCGCCGCAGTGGGCCAGCCAGTGGGCAAATGCGCTGTCTGGCGCTTCGACGACATGCAATTCATGAAACTCGAAGATGCCGGGGCCGGGGCAGTGCTCCATGCACGCCTCCCAATGCGCGCGGTAGGCCGCCTTGCCCTTGAATTGCAGAGCGGTTACGGCGTCGAACGAGACGATATCGTCTGCGTAAAAGCTGACAATCTGGTCGATATCACGACTGACGACGGCGTCTTTCCATTGCTCGATCAGGCTCTTGATTGCAGTGCTCATGGCGATGACTCCTTGGGGTGGAAAATCACGGAAGACACCCTTAGTCGAATGGCCCGAAGGGAAATCGACATCCCCCTGAAAAATAATTTCCCGTAGCCCAAACCCGATAAACTGCCACTTCTCTTGCAGCCGTTCGGACAGCCCCATGCCAACCCGCCTCGTTGCCTACGAGGCGCTGAATGCTGTGCAACAACAGCAAGTCGGCGCCATCGAAGTTCACCCTGAACAACTGCCGTTTTGCGGTGATATGTATTGCGCCCTCAATACCCTGCTCGCCAACCCGAGCCCTGGGGTCAAGGGCTTTGCGCTGTTGGTCGACGACCTTCCTGTGGCGTTCTTGCTGCTCAAGCGACCACCGTGCCTGCCTCATTGGGCCGATGAACACAGCGCCACACTCCACGCGCTACAGGTAGACCGGCATCAACAGGGGCGTGGATACGGCAAGATGTGTTTGCAGGCGTTGCCCGCCGTGGCGCGCGAGGCCTGGCCGCAGATCAAGGGGTTGGAGTTGTCGGTGGATGCCCACAACCTGGCGGCAATGGGGTTGTATCTGGGGGCGGGATGGGTGGATCGCGGTGAGGCGTACAAGGGTCGTGTAGGGTATGAGCGTCGGTTGAGTTTCAGGTTTAATCCATAGCGGCAATGTCACGTAAACATGACTTTTAAGCGTGCATGTCGTGTTTACGTGACATCGGGTGCAGTGTCAGCCCCGCTCCCCGATCGGCAGCCAGATTTCCACCGTCCCCGTGCCCTTCCTGGCATCGAAGTCCGCGCTATAGCGCTCGAAATCCGCACCCATGACCTTGTAGCCCGAATGCGGCAGCCATTCGAACATGATGCGCTCGTAGGTTTGCTCAAGCGCCTGCACCGGCCCGTAGTGGGGGAACACGGCATAGTTGAGTGGCGGAATTTCGATCACCTCGAAATTGCTCGGCACGTCCTTCTTGGCCGGGACTTCAACACCTGCCAGGTAATCGAATTCGCCGTGATGCGGGTTATGGCACACCCCGTAGGTCACACCGCCGACGCGCTTCTTGATGTCCTTGATACAGGTATCGAACAACTCCCACAGCCGTGGGATATCGCCCACGGTGGCCTTCGAATATCGCCCTTGTACCCCGGCGATCACCAGGGCCTTACCGGCTTCCAGGCGTGACTCCAACGGTCTTTTTGTCTGCTGATCCATACGAACAGTCTCCTTCTTATGAGGGAACAAACCCGCATCGAGTATAGGGGCATATCCGCGTTGTACTCCATGTAGAAAAATTTCCTACGCATCTGGACAACTGGCCATCATCGCCCTTATTGTCTGCCCCGCAGGCCACCGCAGTGGCCGACGTCGCTCGGACGGTTCCGGGCGCTTACGTACCTCGAGGCAACAATGGCAGACCAAGGTTCGCCGCGCCGCTTTGCGCGCATAGATCGACTCCCCCCGTATGTTTTCAATATCACTGCCGAGCTGAAGATGGCTGCGCGTCGGCGCGGCGAAGACATCATCGACTTGAGCATGGGTAATCCTGACGGCGCCACGCCTCCTCATATCGTGGAGAAAATGGTCACCGTCGCCCAGCGTGAAGACACCCACGGCTACTCCACCTCCAAAGGCATTCCGCGCCTGCGCCGGGCGATTTCGCGTTGGTACAAGGACCGTTACGCGGTGGATATCGACCCGGAGTCCGAAGCCATCGTGACCATCGGTTCCAAAGAAGGCCTGGCGCACTTGATGCTGGCCACCCTGGACCAGGGCGATACCGTGCTGGTGCCCAACCCCAGCTACCCGATTCATATCTACGGCGCAGTGATTGCCGGCGCCCAAGTACGTTCGGTGCCGCTGATACCGGGCGTGGATTTCTTCGCAGAGCTGGAGCGCGCGATTCGTGGCTCGATCCCCAAGCCGAAGATGATGATCCTCGGCTTCCCGTCCAACCCCACCGCGCAGTGTGTGGAACTGGACTTCTTCGAACGGGTGATCGCCCTGGCCAAGCAGTACGACGTGCTGGTGGTGCACGACCTGGCCTACGCCGACATCGTCTACGACGGCTGGAAAGCCCCCTCGATCATGCAAGTGGCCGGCGCCAAGGACATTGCGGTGGAGTTTTTCACCCTGTCCAAGAGCTACAACATGGCCGGCTGGCGCATCGGCTTCATGGTGGGCAACCCGGAACTGGTCAACGCCCTGGCACGTATCAAGAGCTACCACGACTACGGCACCTTCACCCCGCTGCAAGTGGCGGCGATTGCGGCGCTGGAAGGCGACCAACAGTGCGTGAAGGACATCGCCGAGCAGTACCGCCAGCGTCGCAACGTGCTGGTCAAGGGCCTGCATGAATTGGGCTGGATGGTGGAGAACCCGAAGGCGTCGATGTACGTCTGGGCCAAGATTCCCGAGCAGTATGCCGCCATGGGCTCGCTGGAGTTTGCCAAGAAACTGCTATTGGAAGCGAAGGTGTGTGTGTCGCCGGGCATCGGCTTTGGTGAGTATGGCGACGATCATGTGCGCTTTGCGCTGATCGAAAACCAGGATCGGATTCGCCAGGCCGTGCGTGGGATTCGCGGGATGTTCAGGGCGGATGCGTTGGTCAGCAAAGCCTGACCTGATCTACCTGAAGAAACCCAATTAATGTGGGAGCTGGCTTGCCTGCGATGCAGACACCTCGGTGTTTCAGATGTACCGAGGTGATGCTATCGCAGGCAAGCCAGCTCCCACATTTTGATCGAGTTGCCGCCACTGCTTTTGTGGTGTGGCTTACACCACCAACGACAGCAACATGATGAAGATCAGCGCCACGATCGACAGAATGGTCTCCATCGCCGTCCAGGTCTTGAACGTCTCGGCCACGGTCATGTTGAAGTACTGCTTGACCAGCCAGAACCCCGCATCGTTGACGTGAGACAGGATCAACGAACCCGCGCCCGTCGCCAGTACCAGCAACTCGCGGTTGACGCCAGGGATCATCCCCACCACCGGCACCACAATGCCCGCGCCGGTAATGGTCGCAACCGTCGCTGAACCGGTGGCAATCCGAATCACCGCCGCCACCAGCCACGCCAGCAGGATCGGGTTGATCTGCGCGTTCACCGCCATATGGCCGATCACGTCGCCCACGCCGCTGGTCACCAGCATCTGCTTGAAGCCACCACCGGCACCGATGATCAGGATGATCGCGGCGGTGGGCGCAAGGCTGGCGTCGAGCAGCTTGAGGATCTGCTTGGAGTGGATACCCTGGCGATGGCCAAAGGTGTACAGCGACAACAGCAAAGCCAGCAACAGTGCGGTGATGGGGTGGCCGATCATGTCCATCCAGTTGCGTACCACATTGCCTTCGGCGAACGCGATGTCGGCAAAGGTTTTGAGCAGCATCAGGAACACCGGCAGCAGCACGGTGACCAGGGTGATGCTGAAGCTGGGCAGCGACTTGTTATCGGTCTCGCGGGCCAGTTGGTCCACCAGTTCCTGGGACGGGTTGCCCGGGATGTACTTGGCGATGAACGTACCGAAGATCGGGCCGGCGATGATGGCGGTCGGCAGTGCGACGATCAGGCCGTACAGAATGGTCTTGCCGATATCGGCACCGAACACGCCGATGGCCAGCAGCGGGCCCGGGTGCGGTGGCACCAGGCCGTGCACCGCCGACAGACCGGCCAGCAGCGGGATACCGATCTTGATCAACGACACGCCGGTACGCCGGGCGACGATAAACACCAGCGGGATCAGCAACACAAAGCCGATCTCGAAGAACAGCGGGATGCCCACCAGAAACGCGGCGAACATCATGGCCCACTGGACCTTTTCCTTGCCGAAGGCGCGGATCAGGGTCTGGGCGATCTGATCGGCACCGCCGGACTCGGCCATCATCTTGCCGAGCATCGTGCCCAGCGCGAGGATGATGCCGACAAAGCCGAGCACCCCGCCGAAACCGTCCTGGAACGCCTTGATGATCTTGTCCACGGGCATGCCCGAGGTCAGGCCGAGGAAACCGGCCGCGATGATCAGTGCAATGAACGGGTGCACCTTGAACTTGGTGATCAGTACGATCAACCCGATGATAGTGACTACTGCATCTAGCAGCAGGTAAGACTCGTGGGACATGCCAAACATGGGGGGTCTCTCCTGTTTGTTGTTGTTATTAAAGCGGGTGTTGAACTTCCTGCCGGGGATAGCGCTATCTTTTCCGGCAAAAAATTAATGAGTAGGTTCAAAGCCGTGCTTGCGCCACCAGGTATGGGTCTGCGCGGCCAGTTCCTCGACGCTGTCCTCACTGGCGTTCAAGGCCAGGGTCAGCGGCTCGCCCTTGGGCGATTCAAGGGTGGCGAACTGGCTGTCGATCAGGCTTGCCGGCATGAAATGGCCGGGGCGGTGAGACACGCGGTCAGCGGCGACTTCACGGGTCAGCTCCAGGAAGACAAAGCCCAGGCCCGGCGCAGCTTCGCGCAGGTGGTCACGGTATTTTTTCTTCAGGGCCGAACAGGTCAGTACAGGATGCTCGCCCGCTTTCAACGCACGACGCAGTTCATCGCACAGGATGTCGAGCCAGCCGGCGCGGTCGTCGTCGTTGAGGGGGTGGCCGGCGCTCATCTTTTCGATGTTCGCGGCAGGGTGAAAGCTGTCGCCTTCAATGGCAGTGGCGCCGTTCAGGGCGCACAGGGCTTGGCTGACGCTGGACTTGCCACAGCCGGAAACACCCATGATGACCAGGGCGGTAACAGGTTGACTCATGAAACACCTCAGGACGCAGATAGCGCTACCTTTGCATAGCGTAAGGCTAGTGCAAAAACAGGCTTTTCCCGCGCCGACTTGTCATTTTTATGGAGTGACGCGTGCATCCGTTCCAACAGATTGACTTCAAGAGCTGGACAGGATCAGGCAACCCTTTATCCAAGAATTTGCAGCCCTTTGGAGACAGCGCTACCTTAGTGCCTCGATTTTTGTTTGGCAAGCCGCCTGATGACCTCCAAGAACGATAAAAATACCCGCACGACGGGCCGCCCTACCCTCAATGAAGTTGCGCGCCTGGCCGGCGTCAGCCCGATCACCGCCTCCCGTGCCCTGCGCGGTATAAGTACCGTGGCCACCGAACTGGTGGAAAAAGTGCAACAGGCCGCCGCCGAACTGAGCTACGTGGTCAACCCCGCCGCCCGCGCCCTGGCCTCGGCGCAGAGCCATTCGGTGGTGGTGCTGGTGCCGTCACTGTCCAACCTGCTGTTTATCGAAACCCTCGAAGCTATCCATCAGGTACTGCGGCCCAAGGGCTTTGAAGTACTGATCGGCAACTCCCATTATTCGCGCGATGAAGAAGAAGACCTGCTGCGCAACTACATGGCCTACCAGCCACGGGGTTTGTTGCTGACCGGTTTTGACCGCACCGAAAGCGCGCGACGAATGGTCGAGGCCAGCAATGTGCCCTGTGTGTACATGATGGATCTGGACCCCAATGCCGGGGTGAACTGTGTGGGCTTCTCGCAACTGGCCGCCGGCGAGACCGCGGCGGCGCACTTGCTGTCCCGGGGGCGCAAGCGCCTGGCCTATATCGGCGCACAACTGGACCAACGCACCTTGCTGCGTGGCGAAGGCTTTCGCCGCGCCTTGCAACAGGCCGGCATGTACGATCCGGCGCTGGAGCTGCTGACGCCACGCCCGTCTTCCGTGGGCCTGGGAGGCGAACTGTTTTTGCAACTGCTGGCCGCCCATCCGGATGTAGACGCGGTCTTCTTCGGCAACGACGACCTGGCCCAGGGCGCCCTGCTCGAAGCCCTGCGCCATGGCATCAAGGTGCCTGAACGTGTGGCGGTGCTGGGCTTCAACGACCTACCTGCCTCGTCATTCATGGTGCCGCGCCTGAGCAGCATCAGCACCCCACGGGAAGCCATCGGGCGTCGGGCAGCAGAGCATCTGCTGACGATCATGGCGGGCAACAAGGTGGCCAAGCCAGTGGTGGATATGGGGTTTGAGTTGCAGGTGCGCGAGAGCACCTGAGCGTCGAGCCGAACGCAATCAATGTGAGAGCGGGCCATGTAGTGTCCACAGAATCAGCGCCTGGCACAGGTCCCCTGTGGGAGCGGGCTTGCTCGCGAAGGCGGTGGGTCAGTCAACGTATCTTCAACTGAACCACCGCTTTCGCAGGCAAGCCATAATGCCAGTCAGTTAAGACAGAATCGGTAACTGTGGCGAGGGAGCTTGCTCCCGCTGGGGCGCGAAGCGGCCCCAAAAATGGGACTGCTACGCAGTCCAGCGGGAGCAAGCTCCCTCGCCACAAGTCACTGGTTGTCTGCTCTAGCTCTTAACTGACTGGCATTAAGGCAAGCCAGCTCCCACATTTTCGGCCGTGCCCGCTTCACACCCTCGCCGCCGGGCCCGGCCCCTGCTAGATTGGTCACTCTCTTAGATGCCAGGGAAGCACCATGGGCCACTCACTGAAAATCTTGGGTCGTACCTCTTCAATCAACGTGCGAAAAGTACTGTGGACCTGCCAGGAGTTGGGCATCGACTACGTGCGCGAAGACTGGGGCATCGGTTTCAAGCCTACCCAATCCCCCGATTTCCTCGCCTTGAACCCCAACGCCCAGGTGCCAGTGCTGATCGACGACCATGGCGTGCTATGGGAGTCCAATACCATCTGCCGCTACCTTGTCGGCCTCTATCAGCGCCATGACTTGCTACCCATTGAGCCTGCCTTGCGTGCACGGGTCGAACAGTGGATGGACTGGCAAGCCACCGAACTCAACCCTTCGTGGGGCTATGCGTTCCACGCACTGGTGCGTCAAAACCCGGACTATCAGGACCCGCAACGCATCCAGGCGGGTGTGCAGGCCTGGAATGACAAGATGGCCCTGCTAGAACAACAGTTGACCAAGACCGGCGCCTACGTGGCTGGCGAAGAGTTCACCCTCGCTGACATCTTGATAGGCCTTTCGGTACATAGGTGGCAGATGACACCCATGGAGCGGCCGCCCTACCCCGCCATCGCGGCGTATTACCAACGCCTCAGCCAGCACGCCGGTTTCAAGACGTTCGCGCTCGACGGCCACAATTAGAGAAGCAGTTGCGCACGTTAAGCTCCAAGCCCAATAGCGGTTTGGCTTAAAGCTCGAAGCTTCCAACTCGCCTAACTGAAGGTTATTCATGCCCCCACTCGCCGCCTGCGTCTCAGACCCCACCCGCGCCGCCCACATCAGCGCCCGCATCGACCGCCTGCCCGCCGTCGCCACTATTTGGCGCCTGGTGGCGTTACTCTCCATCGGCGGTTTTTTCGAGCTGTATGATCTATTCCAAACCGCCTATATCAGCCCTGGCCTGATCAGCGACGGGATTTTTCATACCGGCAGCGAAGGTGTTTTCGGTTTCTCCGACCAAGCCGCTTTCGCCTCGGCCACGTTCCTCGGCCTGTTCCTCGGCGCCAGCCTGCTCAGCCCCATCGCTGACCGCTTCGGGCGACGCGCTATTTTCACCTTTGCGTTGGTCTGGTACACGGTGGCCACGGTGTTGATGGGCATTCAAACCTCGGCCGTGGGCATCATCTGCATGCGCTTTCTGGTGGGCATTGGCCTTGGCATCGAACTGGTGACCATCGACGCCTACCTGTCGGAGCTGGTGCCCAAACGTATGCGCAGTTCGGCGTTTGCCTTTGCGTTTTTTATCCAGTTTCTGTCGGTGCCGGCCGTGGCGTTGATGTCGTGGTGGCTGGTGCCACAGGCGCCGTTCGGTATCGCCGGGTGGCGCTGGGTGGTGTTGAGCAGTGCAGTGTTTGCATTGTTTATCTGGCAACTGCGCAAGCGCCTGCCGGAGTCACCGCGCTGGCTTGCACAAAAGGGACGCTTCGAAGAGGCCGACACGATCCTGAACAACCTGGAGGCACGCTGCCGAAAGGATCACTGCAAGCCGCTGGACGAACCGGAACCCGAAGCGATCAGCGTGCAGGGCAATGGCCGTTTCGCCGATATCTGGCAGCCGCCCTACCGTCGCCGCGCCTTGATGCTGATCGTGTTTCATGTATTCCAGGCCATCGGTTTCTTCGGCTTCGGCAACTGGCTGCCGGCCTTGCTCTCGGGCCAGGGTGTCAGCGTGACCCACAGCCTGCTCTACGCCTTCATCATCACCCTCGCCTACCCGCTGGGTCCGCTGTTGTTCGTCAAGGTGGCCAACCGCTTCGAGAACAAATGGCAAATCGTCGGCTCGGCCATGGGTGCAGTGATCTTCGGCAGCCTGTTTGCCCTGCAAACCACAGCGTTAGGGCTGATTTTCTGCGGGGTGATGATCACCTTCTGCAATGCCTGGCTGAGCTTCAGTTATCACTCGTACCAGAGCGAATTGTTCCCCACCAATATCCGTGCGCGAGCGGTCGGGTTCTGTTATTCGTTCAGCCGTTTATCCACGGTGTTCAGCAGCCTGTTGATCGGTTTTATCCTCGAGCACCTGGGCACGCCGGGCGTGTTGGCGTTTATTGCCAGCAGCATGTTGATCGTGATGATTACCATCAGTTGGTTTGGGCCGCGCACGCGCAACCTGGCGCTGGAGAACATCGCTCACTGACGGCAACGGTTGGCCGCACAAGGAGAAGGCTTGCCGCGTCGACGACGCCAGCCCCAGTAAACACTGGGGTCTGGCAACCGGCACAGTATTTGCTCCAGCTGTCGCACCGTCTGTTTTCATAGGTGACCGATCATGCTGGTTAACAACACTCAAGCGGCGTCGAACGTGCAACAGATCACGAGACCCGACATGGACCCCGCCAACGCCGCCGCCAGTGCGCTGTACAGCGGCGCCCTGCAGGCTGCGCAACACAGCGTGACAGTGCCCGCCGCGCAGAAAGAATTGGACAAGGCCAGCGATCGCATCGACGAAGCCTTCGCCAAGACTCGCGTGCAGTTACAGGCCACAACTAATGGGGCACGTACCGAGTTCACCGAATACATGAGCAAGACCCCAGCCGAACGTATTCGTGAACAGTTACTCAAGGAACATGGGCTGACCGAAGAACAAGTGCAGGCGATGCCCCAGGACAAACAAGACGCCATCGCCAAACAAGTGGCCGAGCGCTTGAAAGAGCAGCAACAGCAGCAGGTGGCGGCGAAGGCTACTGCTTCGCCAGCCCAGACACTTAAAGAAACCTTGGCCGCGATCTAAACAGGTGCGAGCAGGCTTGCCTGCGATGCAGACAACTCGGTGGATCTGCCAGACCGAGGTGATGCTATCGCTGGCAAGCCTGCTCCCACATAGAGCGGGGTCTGCGCTATTGCAATTGCAGCGTCGAATTGAACTGACTGATCGCATCCACCACATGCCGTGACCCTTCCTGGATCTCCAGGATCACCTGCCCCGCCTCGTTCGCCAGCTCCACGCCCAGGCCCGTACGGCTCAAGCTCGACTGCATGCTCGACACGGCGCTCAACGACAGGTCATGGTTCTTGCGCACCACGTCCACGATCTCAACGGTGGCCTGGCTGGTGCGAGCGGCAAGGCTGCGCACTTCATCGGCGACCACCGCGAACCCACGCCCGTGCTCGCCCGCCCGCGCGGCTTCAATCGCCGCATTCAGGGCCAGCATGTTGGTTTGTTCGGCAATGCTGCGGATGGTTTGCACGATGGCGCCGATGATGTCCGACTGTTTGCTCACCGCATCGATGCTCTGCGCCGCCTGGTTAAGGTCGTGGGACATGGCTTCAATGATCTGCACCGTTTGCTGCACTACCTGCGAGCCCTTGCGGGCGCAGGCATCGTTCTGCACCGAAGTGGCGTGGGCCGAGTCGGCGGCCGTGCGCAGGGTGCTGACTTGCTCGGTGATATCGCTGGCGAACTTCACCACTTTGTACAAGCACCCATGGGTGTCGAAGATGGGGTTGTAAGAGGCTTCCAGAAACAGGGTCTTGCCGTATTTGTTTTTACGTTCGAAGCGGTGAGAGTGAAACTCACCGCGATTGAGTGAAGCCCAGAACGCCTTATACGCCGGGGACTCGACTTCGCTGCGGTGGCAAAACATGCTGTGATGCTGGCCGATGATTTCTTCGCGCGTGTACTGCACCGTGCGCAGGAAGTTGTCGTTGGCATTGAGGATCTGGCCCTGGGGAGTGAATTCGATTACCGCCATGGAACGGCTGATGGCGTCGATCAGACTTTGGTTTTCGTGTTCGTGATGGACCCGTGCGGAAATATCCGCCGCCACCTTGATCACACTGCGTACCTGATGGTCGCTGTCCAGCACCGGCAAATAGCTGGCTTCCAGCCACACTTGCTCACCGCGTTTGTTAAGGCGCATGAAGGTGCCGCTGAGCGCCTCGCCTCGCGCCAGATCGCGCCACAACTGGTGGTAGGCATCGGTGTGGGTATACACCTCCTCGCAAAACAGGCGGTGATGTTTGCCACGGATCTCCTCGACGCTGTAGCCCATGGTTTGGCAAAAGCGTTCGTTGGCATTCAGGATCACTCCCGTGCGGTCGAACTCGATCATCGCCATGGAGCGACTGATGGCGGCAAGCTTGGCGTTGGCTTCGGTGAGGGCACAGGAAAAACGCTGGATTTCTTGCAGGTCGGATTTGTGCTGGCGGTTGAACATGGTCAGATCACCCTAGATTCCCGGCGCCTGGAGGGCGCATTCCATTCATACGTTGGATATTTCTGGTACACCTGCATGGGGAAATAACCATTGGAAACGCTTTATCGGCCAAGCGTCGTTAACGGTTCTGGGTGAGCATAGACAGGCCTTGGCACTCTGCAAGGCCATTAATCCGCCAGCATTGCTGCTCAGGGATGATCAAGGGGCTTGAAGACAGCCTGCTGCACATCGACTTTTTTCGGGATCAGGCCGTTGGCAAAAAACAGGTCGGCGGTGCGTTGCTGGTTGGCGATATCGATGGCCGCCAAGGGGCGGATCGGCTCAGGCGAGCGATGTTCGAAGTAGCTTTTGACCACCGCCGGTTGCAGGCCCAGGGTGCCGGCCATCAGCGTGATGCTCGCGGCAGGCTCATCAAGCGACAGGCGCTGCGCCTTGCCAAGCGTCTGGATAATCGTGGCGATGGCCTCTGGGTGCTGCTTGGCAAACGGGTGGTTGACCACGAAGAAACTGCCCGCAGGGTTCAACCCTTGACCGTCCCGCAGCACACGTGCCGAGCCGTCGATCACGGCGGCCGAGTAGTACGGGTCCCACACCACCCATGCGTCCACCTTGCCTTGTTCGAACGCGGCGCGGCCGTCGGAAGGCGACAGGTACACCACATTCACATCCTTCCACTGCAACCCGGCGTGCAGCAGGCTTTTGAGGAACAGGTTGTGTGCACTGGAGCCCTTGAGCAATGCCACGCGCTTGCCCTTGAGTTCGGCCACGTTCTGCACGGTGCTGGCCTTGGGCACCAGCACTGCTTCGGCCTTGCCCTCGTTGGGCTCGACGGCAAAATACTGCAAGTCGATCCCGGCCGCCTGGGCGAAGATCGGCGGGATATCGCCAATATTGCCGATGTCCAGGCTGCCGGCGTTGAGCGCTTCGATCAGCGGCGGGCCACCGAGGAATTCGGTCCACTGCACCTGAGTGCCCGGCAGTGCGGCTTCGAAGAGCTTGTGCTCACGGGCGAGCACCATGCTGACCGAGCTTTTCTGGTAGCCGATGCGCAGCGTGGAAGGTTCGGCCGCCGAGGTGGGTTGCGCCATTACTGCCAATGCCAGCAGCGAACTGCCCAGCAGGTGTCTGATTGCTTTCATAAGTTGCCTCTTGGTGGTTCGATCAGATTCAAAGTGAGCACAGGAAGTGTGGGAGCTGGCTTGCCTGCGATGGCGGCCTGTCATGGCCAGAGGTGTTGGCTGGCTCACCGCTATCGCAGGCAAGCCAGCTCCCACATTTGATCGGGGTGGGATTCAAGTCCGGTAACAGCGCGGGCCATGTAGTCACTGACCGAGCGCTGGGAAATCCCCAGTTCGGCGGCGATCTTGGGGTACGTCAGGCCGTTGACGCGGGACAACAGGAACGCCGTCTTGACCTTGGCCGGCAAGCGGTCGAGCGATAGATCGATCGCTTGCAGGGCTTCGAGTACCTGGGCCCGGTCCTCGGCGCAGGCTGCATCGTCATCCAGCGCAGCGAGGTAGGCACGCTCCAGGTCACGCCGGCGCCACACCTGGTACACCAGGCGCTGGGCAATGGTGGTAAGCAATGCGCGAGGCTGTCGTATCGGCGTTACCTGAGGTGCACTCAAGAGCTGGACAAACGCGTCGACGGCGATGTCTTCGGCGTGGGCACGGGAGTTGAGGTAGCGGTGCAAGCGGCTGCACAGCCAAGGGTAATGAATGCGAAACAGTGAGCCCACGTAGTCGCTGTGAGCACGATCGGCGCCGGACATAGGGGCTCCTTCTGAGTAGGTTGCGCGGTATGTCCGGTGTTCCGGTGAAGCAATCCTAGCAAGGCTTCTTATGCTTTAATAATATTTAAAACGCATTTTTATATAACCTTATTGAAGTACCGAATAGCCGATGCTGGCGGCTTTGTGCTCGTAATCCAGCACCACCTGGTAGTCATCTTCGCTGGCAGGAAGCACAGCTCGCACACCGAGGGTTTGCGCCACCTGCGGCAGGTCCTGCAACGCCAGGTTCATCGCCTCACGAATCTGCGCTACCTGCGCATCGCTCAAGCCCAGCGCACCTATGTAAGGCAAAGTCGGGCTCGGCGCGCTGCGGGTGATGACGCGCAGGCCCGCGACCTCTTCGGGGGCGAATCGGGCGAGGTAGTCGTAGGTGACGCTGTCGATGGCGGCGAGGTCGGCGTGGCCTTCACGCAGCCAGCGCAAGCTCTCACGGTGGGCACCGCTGATGCCGACTCTGGCGAAGAAACGCCCGTCGCGCTGCAACGGCGCCAGGCAGTCACGCAGCAGGTTCATGCCGCTGTTGGAGTCGTGGCCGTTGATCACGCCGCGGCTCTGGTAGAACTGCGCCAGGCGGGTACGCGGGTTGTCAGCGCGGGTCAACAGCAGGCTGCAATGTTCGCCGTGGCTGCTATGGGCCAACTCGTAACGGGGGCGCCCAATAATGCGCACCTGGCCGCGCAGTTGGGTCATCAGCGGGTAGCCGCAGGTTTGGCTGACGAGCAATTGCGGCGCCAGCCACAGGCCGCGGAAGTCGAGGTGGTCGGCATCAAGACGATGCAGCTTCAAGCGCTCGATGATGCGCGCCAGCCAGTGTTGATTGGCCTGCTGGATGGGCTCGGGCGCAACGTACATGCGCAGGTCGGCGTAGTGTTCACTCATGGTCGCCTCTCAGGCAAACGGGTGCCGGGGACTGTCGATGGCCTTGAGGCCGTGACGGCTGATCAACTGGCCGTAGCCTTGCACCAGGAAACCACCGCTGCGCGCCAGCCACTGCTCGCGCCGGGCACGGTACACCCTGGGCAGCAGGTACCACGGCAACTTTGGCAGATCGTGGTGCACCAGGTGCAGATTGTTGTTGAGAAACAGCCAGGCCCAGGGCCAGGACGCTTCGTTGAGCACTGTGCGCTGTTCCGGCCGGGGATGGGGGCGGTGCTCATAGTAGGAACGGATCGAAGCCAGGGACAACGCTGGCACGCTGACCAGCAGCAGGTAATGCCACACCGCAAGCGCGCTGTAGTAGGCGATGAAACTCAGCATCAGCACAGTGACGGCGCCGTGGGCCAGCCACATCGGCCATACCTGGGGCAGGCGTTGAAACTCGTGACGGGCCAACCGGCCAATGGCCAACGGCGCAGCCAGCAGGAAGCGGCCAAGCACGGTCTTGGTCAGCCAATGCACGCCACGTTCGAACAGCGAGCTGTTGTTCCATTGCTGCTGATTGAGGTAGCGGCTTTCCGGGTCGATGCCCGGTAGGGTCAGGTTGTCGTCGTTGTGGTGCAACAGGTGGCTGTCGCGGTACAGCGTATAGGGATACCACACCGCGAAAGGCGCATAGCCGAGGAGTTTATTGAGCAACAACGAACGGGTCGGGTGGCCGTGGAGCAATTCGTGCTGCACCGATAGCCACAGAGTCACCAGCGGAATCAGCAACAACATGCTCAGCCACAGGCCCAGCCACCGGCTGCCAAGGATCACCGCGAACCAGCCGGCATATACGCCGATCAACAGTAGCCAGGTCGGCCATTCGGTTCTTGCCACAAAGGTCGTCGCCAGGGCTTCGATTTCCCGGCGTTGGGTCGGATCAAGGTAATTGGCCATCGGCAGCTCAGAGCAGGTGTTTCCTGCTCTGTGCAATGAGGCGGGAAAATCTTGTAGATCGTTTGGTTCTAAGCGTGTAACTCAGTGACCGAACAGGCCCGCTTCGGATTTTTTGGTCTTCTTGTCCGCGCGTTTTTCATCCGCGGTCTTTGCCGGTTTTTTCTTCGCGGCTTTCTTTGAATCCATACCTTTGGCCATGATGCATGCTCCACTAACAGGGGATGTAGCACTGGGTATACCACCTATTGCCCGGCAGAAGGCGCTTATAATCCCCTGCCCTTGATAACGCTTGTCTGAACCCATGCCCCCATTGCACATCGAACCGCTGGCCGAGCCTCTGTGGCCACTGCTGAACAAGTTTTACCGCAGTCACAATTCATCGATGAAGGCGCTCAAGGGCGGCCGTTTGTGGGTAGTGCGAGATGCCGAGATCGTGGCCGGCTTGTGCTTGAGCCCGGTGATGGGTGGGCAGTGGCTGACGGGAGTGTTTGTGGCGCCGACCTATCGTGGCCAGCGGCTAGCGGCGCGACTGATTGGCGAGGCCGTGGCGAGTTGTGAAGGGACGGTCTGGTTGCTGTGCCATCCGGACCTGGAAGGGTTGTATCAGGGCATGGGGTTCAGCCAGGACACGGTTTTGCCGCAATCGCTGAGTGAACGGCTGGTGCGTTACAAGCGCAATAAGCCGATGATTGCGATGGGGCTCAATGCCCCAGTCCTGAATAAACACTGATCGAATGTGGGAGCTGGCTTGCCTGCGATAGCGGTGTATCAGCTACAAATAAGGTAGCTGGCCCACCGCTATCG
>NZ_JBWKRA010000033.1:0-45276 GCF_059419065.1 Pseudomonas sp. GW821-FHT07B01
AGCCCGGCTCCCACAGGGGAATGCATTCCCAGGTGGGAGCCGGGCTTGCCCGCGATAGCGATCACAAGGGCAACGACTATCGAGCCTGAATGATGCTCAACCGCTCCCCCACCACCATCTCGGTAATCCAGTCCACCAGGATCGAGGTGTAGGCCTGTTGCGACACCGGGTCGCTCAAGGAATGGTCGGCGCCGTCGATGATGCGGTGGGTCAGGGAGTGGGTTTGCTGGCACGCCGCGCGGTAACTCATGATGGTGGCGTGGGGTACATGGTCGTCGGTTTCCGATTCGACAATCAGCACATCGCCGGTAAATTGCGCGCAGGCATGCAGGGCACGGTTGGTTTCGGCGTGCACGAGGGTGCCGCGGTAATCCATCAGGTCGGCTTTATCCAAGTCGCGCTTGGGCTTGAGCCATTCCTGGTCGCGGTACAGCGCCGGCACTCGCAGCGCCAGCCAACGTACCGGGCGCAATGAGGTGAGGATCGCTGCCAGGTAGCCGCCATAACTGGTGCCCACCACTGCCACCGCCGAGGTGTCGATAGCCGGGTGGGACAGCAGGCGGTCGTAGGCGGCCAGCAGGTCGCGCAGGTTGTCTTCGCGGGTGACGCGCGACAAAGGGATGCCGGTGCCAGCATGGCCACGCAGGTCGAAGGTCAGGCACACACACCCAAGGCCTGCGATACCTTTGGCCCGCTCCAGGTCGCGCTCCTGGCTACCGCCCCAGCCGTGCACGAACAACACACCGGGTACTTTGGACTTGGGACTGAGGAAGGTCCCGCTCATCTGCTCGTCGTCTATGTCGATGGTGATGCTCTCGCTTCTAGCCGTCATAAGTCTTGACCGTCACATATTTGAGTAGAAAGTCGCTGTTCTCGGCCGGGCCTCGGTATACCTCGATGGCATCCGCCGGCAGCGCTTGGTCTACATAGGTTTCTACCGAGGACACACGGATGGCCTTCAGGCCCGGGTGGTTGATAAAGCTCTGCAGCGCCGCGACCTCCGCGCTGCTGGCTCCGCCCATGCGCCACGATTGTTCGAGCACGCCACTACGGCGCTGGCCTGTGCTGTCCAGGCCTTGGGCGATGTCGTAGTTGCGGCGCGAGGCGAAGAAGCTTGGGTAGGCTTCGTCCGCAGCACGGTCGAAAACCAGCGCCTGTTCGATGGCCTCACGCACGTCTTCACGCAGATCCAGTTTGAGCAGGGCAGCATAATCACCGGGGACGACCAGCAGATCGGAACCGCCGTAGACCTCTTCCCCCTGCCCGTCTTGGGTCAGGTGCTGCTCGCCGCAGTAGCTAATGAGGTGATCGCCAATAAAACTCTGGCCCACACTGTGGGTGACCACTGCGTGCAGGTCTTGTTCCAGCACCACGCCTTCATTGAACATTCGGGCCGCTTCCGGGCGCGCCACTATGGCGTCGAACTCATCCAGGCTGTGGATAACTTCCTGCCCGCGCCCTGCACAGGCGTTCACGGGTTTCAGACGAATCGGGCCGCTGTAGAGCAAGCGGGTGGCGGCAGACCGCGCGTCCTCAAGGGCGAACACACTCACGCCGTCCAACACCACGTCACGCACGCGCTCGCAGAATGTCGGCGACCAGCCTTCGGGCGCCTTGGCCTCGGGACTCAACAGGCCATGCGTGATGGCCTTGGTGCAGATAAAAGCGTGATCGACATAGCCGCCCCACAGATCGCCAGGCCCCTTGATATTGAGCTGGCGCGCTTGGGCTGGCCCGACCAGGGTTTGCGTGGGCAGCAGATACAATTCCCGACCCGCATGCAGGGCCGGGTCGTAACTGCCACCGAACTTGAGCCCCAAGATCTGCGCCAGCCAGCGTGCGAGGGCGCGGTTGGTTTCGATTTCATGCAGGGGCGCCCCCTCTCGCATGGAGTGGGCGACCACCAACTTCTTGCGACTTATGGGGGTCATGCGGTCCCCTTTTCCATCAACCTTTGTGTAGCAATGAGGTTGCATGGATCAGGCCAACGCTATGATTGAGCGGATAGTTGTTAAATCAATCAGTTGCGCAAAAAGTGATGGCCGTTAGCCTGTTTTATTCTGCACGACCCGGGGCGAACCCTGCGGCGTTCTGCACGATTCAAACCCCGAAGCGGTTGCGGTAATCGCTGGGGGACAGGCCGGTGATTTTCTTGAAAATGGTACGAAAGGCACCGGGGTCTTGATAGCCCACGGTCCAGGCAATGTGATCGATGGTGCCGTTGGTGAACTCCAGCATCTGCCGCGCCTTGCCGACTCGCAGATGCTGACAGTACTCGGTGGGTTTCAGCCCGGTGGCGTTGCGAAAGCGGCGCAAGAACGTGCGCTCCTCCAGGTTCGCCTCCTGCGCCATCGCCGCCACGGACACATCCACCGCGCCACTGGCCTGCAGCCAATGCTGGACCTTGAGGACCGCACCATCACCATGCCTGAGAATCGGCGCAAAGTTGCTACCGCACTGGCTGGCACTGGCGCTGTGCTCGATCACCAGAAAGCGCGCAGTGTCAGCTGCAATGCTCGGCCCCATAAGCCGATCGACCAGGCGCAGGCCCAATTCCGACCAGGCCATAAGCCCAGCGGAGGTGATCAGGTCGCCGTCATCGACAATAGGTTTATCCGCTTCCAGTCGCACCGCCGGGTAACAGGCCGCAAAAGACTTCGCGGAGGACCAGTGGGTGGTGGCACTGCGGCCATCCAACAGGCCGCTGCGCGCCAGCATGATCGAGCCGATGCACACGCCGCCCAGCACGGTGCCGCCCGCATGTTGCAGGCGCAGCCATTCCAGCAGCGCAGGCGGCGCCTGGTCTTCGGTGAACTCTGCAATCGAGGGTGGCACCAACACGGCCATCATCGGTTGCTCGGGGCCTGGGTGGCTGTCGAACGTGCGCGCGGGCGTGCCGTGGGCATCTACCTGCCAGTGGCTGACCCGCAGCAGCGGTAATTGCGCAGATTCACGCTCGGCGGCGATGCGGTTAGCGACCCCGAACAGGTCGGTCAGCCCGTGGACTGCGGCGAGTTGCGCGCCCTGGTAGATCAACACACCCAGCTCGACAGTGCTGCGTTGCGCGGCCATTGTCAGTTTTCCCCCTGTTATTGTCGGTGCAGCCAATTCTCGGTGTGATCGCCAGCTAAGATACTAGGCCCATCAACCCATCACGAGGCAACACACATGGCCAAGCAGGCGCTCATCCTAATCGATATCCAGAACGACTACTTCCCCCAGGGCAAGTGGCCGCTCGACGGCGTGGAAGCCGCAGCGGACAAGGCGGCGCAGGTGCTCCAGGCGTTTCGACAAGCAGGCGATGCGGTGATTCATGTACGGCATGAGTTCGCTGGCGACGACGCACCGTTCTTCACACCGGGCTCCGAAGGCGCGCACTTGCATGCCAAGGTGCTCAACGAGGGCGAGGAACCGGTGGTGCTCAAACACTTCGTGAATGCGTTTCGCCAAACCAACCTGCGCGAACTGCTGGAACAGCGCAGCATCACCGACGTGGTGGTGGTAGGCAGCATGAGCCATATGTGCATTGACGCCGTGGTACGGGCGGCGGCGGACCTGGGCTACAAGGTTACGGTGATCCATGATGCCTGCGCGACCCGCGACCAGGAATTCAACGGGCAGGTGATTCCGGCGGCGCAGGTGCACGGGGCGTACATGGCCTCCCTGGCATTTGGCTATGCGGGTGTAGTGTCGGCAGAGGAATATCTGCAGGCCCAAGCAGCGGCTGCGTGACCGCCACCCGGGGCTGATCGCTTTAGCGTGTGGCGATGATGAACAGGCGCGGAAAGGGCAACAACACCGTGCCATCGGCCAGGGCTGGATAAGCCTGGGTAATTCGCGCCTGGTATTGCTGCAGGAAGGCGGCTTTTTCATCGTCGGTCAACGGTGCGAGAAAAGGCCGCAATGCCGAGGCCTTGAACCACTCCACCACCGCCGAGTGGTCCGCCAACGGGTGGTGATAGGTGGTGCGCCACACATCCACGGTGCTGCAATGCTTGGTCAGCAGCTCGTAGTAGTAACTGGCGGTGTGCCGCTCATTGTGTTTGACCGCCCCTATCTTCGCCGACCACGGGCCATCGGCCGCAACTTCACGGGCCAGGCGATGGGCGGGCTCGTCAAGGTTGTCCGGGGTTTGCACCGCCAGCGTACCGCCTGGGTTCAGTTGGTGGACCAAGTGCGGGTAGAGCGTGGCGTGGTCCGGCAGCCATTGCAGCGAGGCATTGGCCAGGATCACATCCAAGCGTTGCGCAGGGTGCCAGGCGCCGATATCTGCCAGCTCGAAGTTCAACCTGGGCAGGCGCTTGCGGGCCTCTACCAACATGTCATCGGAGCTGTCCATGCCCGTGATCTGTGCTTGGGGGAAACGCTCGGCCAGTACCTCGGTGGAGTTCCCCGGCCCGCACCCCAGGTCGACTGCGGTGCCCACGTCGGCGTTGGGAACTGCCGCAATCAAGTCACGGACAGGGCGAGTGCGCTGCTGTTCGAACATCGTGTACTGCTTGGCGGACCAGGTCATCACAGCCTTCCTTCTTTCTTAGAGGTGGCGACAGCCTAAATCTTGTGAACCATGAGAACAAATGCTGGGGTTGGTGTGCTGCCTGTACAAAGGCACCGTGCGCGCGACGCCTGGACGTCGACCATAAAAAAACCCCGATGCTTTCGCTATCGGGGGTTTTGTTTGTTCAGGGTCGGTCTTGGACCTTAGAACGGGATATCGTCATCAAAGCTGTCGAAATCCGGAGCCGGTTGCGGAGCAGCCTGCTGTGGTGCTGGGCGCGACTCACGCTGTGGCTGCTGGCTTGGCTGCGGACGCGACTGCTGTGGGCGCGGTGCCGAGTTGGACATGCCGCCCTGGCCCTGTTGGTCGCCCTGTGGACGGCCACCCAGCAGTTGCATGGTGCCTTGCATGTCGACCACGATTTCGGTGGTGTAGCGCTTGATGCCGTCTTTTTCCCACTCACGGGTTTGCAGTTTGCCTTCGATGTAGACCTGCGAACCTTTGCGCAGGTATTCACCGGCGATCTCTGCGACCTTGCCGAACATCGACACGCGGTGCCATTCGGTCTTCTCGACCTTCTGGCCGGTCTGCTTGTCGGTCCACTGTTCGCTGGTCGCCAGGCTCAGGTTGGTCACGGCGTTACCGTTAGGCAAGTAGCGAACTTCGGGATCCTGGCCGCAAGTACCGACCAATATGACTTTGTTAACCCCACGGGCCATAACGTTCTCCTAGGCTGGGCGCGCTGTCGGCACTGGGTTGACCAGTTGCTCGAGCGTCGCGCGATCCAATAATTCGGTGTCCAATTTGATGTAAATGGCCGCCTCTTCAGCGACCACGACTGCATCCGTTACCCCTACGACAGCCTTCAGGCGCTCTACCAGGCCGGCTTCGCGGATCGCCTCGGGCGATAGCGGCAAACGCAGACTGGTGACGTAGGGAGGTTCGCGCATGGTAACAGCAAAGACCAGCCAAAGTGCAGCCAGCCCGGCGCATCCGAGGAACACAACCGACAAACCGCCATGCTGGAACATCCAGCCGCCCATGATGCCGCCCAACGCGGAACCCAGGAACTGGCTGGTGGAATACACCCCCATGGCCGTGCCCTTGCCGCCTGCCGGTGAAACTTTACTGATCAGTGACGGCAACGACGCTTCGAGCAGGTTGAAGGCGGTGAAAAACACCACCGTACCAATCACCAATGCTCGCAGGCTGTCGCCGAACTGCCAGAAGAATAGTTCAGTGAGCATCAATGTCGCGACGGCGCCGAGTAAAACTCGTTTCATTTTGCGTTTCTTCTCGCCATAGATGATGAACGGGATCATGGCGAAGAACGAAATCAACAGCGCAGTGAGGTAGACCCACCAGTGCTGTTCCTTGGGCAGGCCGGCTTTTTCCACCAGGGCCAGGGGCAAGGCGACGAAGCTGCACATCAGCATGGCGTGTAATACGAAGATACCTAAATCCAGGCGCAGCAGGTCCGGGTGCTTGAGCGTCGGCAGCAACGCCTTGCGTGCGACGCCCGATTCACGATGCAGCAGGGTGCCGGTGGAGCGCGGCACCATAAAAGCCACGATCAGGATGCCGAACAACGCCATGCCGCCCGTGGCCAGGAACAGCCCATGCAAGCCGAACGCGCGCGTGAGCAAGGGGCCGACCACCATTGCCACGGCAAACGACAGGCCGATGGTCATGCCGATCATCGCCATGGCCTTGGTGCGGTGTTGTTCGCGGGTCAGGTCCGACAGCAGCGCCATCACGGCGGCGGAAATCGCACCGGCGCCCTGCAGGATGCGGCCGGCGATGACGCCCCAGATCGAATCGGATTGGGCCGCTAGCACACTGCCAAGGGCGAATACGATCAGCCCGAGATAGATCACCGGGCGACGGCCAATGCGGTCGGAAATAATCCCGAACGGGATCTGGAAAATCGCCTGGGTCAGGCCATAGGCACCAATCGCCAGGCCGATCAAGGCGGGGGTCGCACCTGCGAGATCCATCCCATAGGTGGCCAGCACTGGCAACACCATAAACATGCCCAGCATACGGAAGGCGAACACCAGGGCCAGCCCGCTTGCCGCTCGGGTCTCGCCGCTACTCATGCGTTCGCTGTGGGGATCGTGCATGGAAAAACCTCGTGTGAACCGGCGGCGATTCTACCAGTCCCATCGATTGAGAGGGTATATGCGGCGCTTTGCCGCGCAGCTTTCATGTAAGGCTGCAGGCGGCGTTTTGACAGTGTATATTCATCCAGTCTTTAGCCGTATACTCCGGCATCATTTACGCCCGCCGTGCGAGGCCATCTTGGACAAGATCCTGATTCGTGGGGCTAGAACCCACAACCTGAAGAACATCGACCTGACCCTGCCCCGGGACAAACTGATCGTCATCACCGGCTTGTCCGGCTCCGGCAAATCGTCCCTGGCGTTCGACACGCTGTATGCCGAAGGTCAGCGTCGCTATGTGGAATCGCTGTCGGCCTACGCCCGGCAGTTCCTGTCGATGATGGAAAAGCCCGATGTCGACACCATTGAAGGCCTGTCGCCGGCTATTTCCATCGAGCAGAAATCCACGTCCCACAACCCGCGCTCCACCGTGGGTACCATTACCGAAATCTACGACTATCTGCGCCTGCTGTATGCGCGCGTGGGCATTCCGCGCTGCCCGGACCACGATATTCCCCTGGAAGCCCAGACCGTCAGCCAGATGGTCGACCTGGTACTGGCCCAGCCAGAGGGCGCCAAGCTGATGCTGCTGGCGCCCGTCATTCGCGAGCGCAAGGGTGAACACCTGTCGGTCTTCGAAGAACTGCGTGCCCAGGGCTTCGTGCGGGCGCGCATCAACGGCAAGCTCTATGAGCTGGACGAAGCGCCGAAGCTGGACAAGCAGAAAAAGCACTCCATTGATGTGGTGGTCGACCGATTCAAGGTGCGCGCCGACTTGCAGCAGCGTTTGGCGGAATCGTTCGAAACCGCGCTGAAGCTGGCCGATGGCATTGCCCTCGTAGCGCCGATGGATGACGAGCCGGGCGAAGAGATCATCTTCTCCGCGCGCTTTGCGTGCCCCATCTGTGGCCATGCCATCAGTGAGCTGGAACCCAAGCTGTTTTCCTTCAACAACCCGGCCGGCGCCTGCCCGACTTGCGACGGCCTGGGTGTGAAGCAGTTTTTCGATATCAAGCGCCTGGTCAATGGTGACCTGACCCTGGCCGAGGGGGCGATACGCGGATGGGACAGGCGTAACGTCTACTATTTCCAGATGCTCGGATCATTGGCCTCGCACTACAAGTTCAGCCTGGAAGTGCCGTTCAACCAGCTGCCGGCAGACCAGCAGAAGGTCATTTTGCATGGCAGCGGTTCGCAGAATGTCGACTTCAAGTACCTGAACGACCGTGGCGATATCGTCAAGCGCTCGCACCCGTTCGAAGGCATCGTGCCGAACCTGGAGCGTCGCTACCGCGAGACCGAATCGGCAAGCGTGCGTGAAGAACTGGCAAAATTCCTCAGTACTCAGCCTTGCCCTGATTGCCGTGGCACCCGCCTGCGCCGTGAGGCACGTCACGTGTGGGTGGGCGAGAAGACCCTGCCAGCAGTGACCAACCTGCCGATCGGCGATGCGTGTGAATACTTTGGCGTACTCAAGCTCACCGGGCGACGCGGGGAAATTGCCGACAAGATCCTCAAGGAAATTCGCGAGCGTCTGCAGTTCCTGGTCAACGTTGGCCTGGACTACCTGTCGCTGGACCGCAGCGCCGATACCCTGTCTGGTGGTGAGGCACAACGTATTCGCCTGGCCAGCCAGATTGGCGCGGGCCTTGTGGGCGTGCTGTATATCCTCGATGAGCCGTCGATTGGCTTGCACCAACGGGATAACGACCGCCTGCTGGGCACGCTGAAACACCTGCGCGATATCGGCAATACCGTGATCGTGGTCGAGCATGATGAAGACGCTATCCGCCTGGCGGACTACGTGGTCGATATCGGCCCGGGCGCGGGTGTGCATGGTGGCCATATCGTTGCCGAGGGCACGCCTGCCGAAGTGATGGCACATCCGGACTCGTTGACCGGCAAATACTTGTCTGGCCGTGTGAAGATTGAAGTACCCGCCAAGCGAACGCCGCGTAACAAGAAGATGGCGCTGCATCTCAAGGGCGCGCGCGGGAACAACCTGCGCAATGTCGACCTGGAGATTCCGCTGGGCCTGCTGACCTGCGTGACCGGTGTTTCCGGTTCGGGCAAGTCGACGCTGATCAACAACACCTTGTTCCCACTGAGTGCCACCGCCCTGAACGGCGCGACCACTCTGGAAGCTGCGGCCCACGACAGCATCAAAGGCCTGGAGCATCTGGACAAGGTCGTCGACATCGACCAGAGCCCGATTGGACGCACACCGCGTTCCAACCCAGCCACCTACACCGGGCTGTTTACCCCTATCCGCGAGCTGTTCGCTGGCGTACCCGAGTCGCGCTCACGGGGTTATGGGCCGGGCCGGTTCTCGTTTAACGTCAAGGGTGGGCGCTGCGAAGCCTGCCAGGGCGACGGCCTGATCAAGGTTGAGATGCACTTCCTGCCCGACATCTACGTGCCGTGCGATGTGTGCAAGAGCAAGCGCTACAACCGCGAGACCCTGGAGATCAAGTACAAGGGCAAGAGCATCCATGAAACCCTGGAGATGACAATCGAGGAAGCTCGCGAGTTCTTCGACGCGGTGCCGGCGTTGGCGCGCAAGCTGCAGACGCTGATGGATGTAGGCCTGTCGTACATCAAGCTGGGGCAATCAGCGACCACGCTGTCGGGTGGTGAAGCGCAGCGGGTCAAGCTGTCTCGCGAGCTGTCCAAGCGTGATACCGGCAAAACCTTGTACATCCTCGATGAGCCGACCACTGGCCTGCACTTCGCGGATATCCAGCAGTTGCTGGACGTACTGCACCGCTTGCGGGACCACGGCAATACCGTGGTGGTGATTGAGCACAACCTTGATGTGATCAAGACGGCCGACTGGCTGGTAGACCTGGGGCCGGAAGGTGGTTCTAAGGGTGGCCAGATCATCGCAGTGGGCACTCCGGAGCAGGTTTCCGAAATGTCTCAATCGCACACCGGTTACTACTTGAAACCGTTGCTGGAACGCGACAGGGCCTGATTTTTTCATCGCCCAATAAAAAGCCCCTGCCACTTTGCGGTGACAGGGGCTTTTTTATAGCCGGGAATCAGAACTGCGATTGCAGGTAATTCTCCAGGCCGATCAGCTTGATCAGGCCCAACTGCTTTTCCAGCCAGTAGGTGTGATCTTCTTCGGTGTCATTCAACTGCACCCGCAATATTTCCCGGGTGACATAGTCGTTGTGCTGTTCGCAAAGCTCAATGCCCTTGCAGAGTGCGGCACGGACCTTGTACTCAAGGCGAAGATCGGCGGCGAGCATGTCCGGCACTGTGGTACCCACGTCCAGATCATCAGGACGCATACGCGGCGTGCCTTCGAGCATCAGAATGCGGCGCATCAGGGCGTCAGCGTGCTGTGCCTCTTCTTCCATTTCGTGGTTGATACGCTCATAGAGCTCGGTAAAGCCCCAGTCTTCGTACATACGCGAATGGATGAAATATTGGTCACGAGCTGCCAGTTCGCCCGTCAGCAACGTGTTGAGGTAATCGATTACGTCGGGGTGACCTTGCATCGCCCTACATCTCCCTGCTTGAAAGACTGTAGTTTGAACCATGCTGACTTGAAGGTCACGGGACAAACGGCAGAAAAGTGAAGATTTCCGGAGAAAAGTAGCTGAAATAACGCAAAAACCGCCCAAATGAGGGCGGTTCTGCTTATCGTTTAGAGTCAGTTAAGCGATACACCCAATGCCTTTGCAATTGCTTCTCCATAAGCCGGGTCGGCCTTATAGAAGTGCTGCAGTTGACGCTGGACCACATCGCTGGAAACGCCACCCATAGCACCGGCGATGTTATTGGTGAGCAGGGCTTTCTGCTCATCATTCATCAGACGGAACAGCGCACCGGCGTGGCTGTAGTAGTCCGTATCTTCGCGGTGATCGTAACGATCGGCGGCGCCGCTCAGGGCCAGTGCTGGCTCTGCATATTGCGGGGCTTGTTTCGGTGCGTCGGCATAGCTGTTTGGCTCGTAGTTCGGAGCCGCCCCACCATTGCTGCCAAAAGCCATGGAACCGTCACGCTGGTAGCTGTTAACCGGGCTACGTGGTGCGTTCACCGGCAGTTGCTGGTGGTTGGTGCCCACACGGTAGCGGTGCGCATCGGCGTAGGCAAAAACCCGACCTTGCAGCATACGGTCCGGCGACAGGCCAACGCCTGGGACCATGTTGCTTGGGCCAAATGCGGCCTGCTCGACTTCGGCGAAGTAGTTCTGCGGATTACGATTGAGCTCCAGCTCACCCACTTCAATCAACGGGAATTCTTTTTGCGACCAGGTCTTGGTCACGTCAAACGGGTTCTCGTAATGGGCGTTCGCCTGTGCCTCGGTCATGATCTGGATGCACACGCGCCACTTGGGGAAGTCACCGCGCTCGATTGCACCAAACAGATCACGCTGGGCGTAATCAGGATCGGTTCCCGCCAAGCGGGCGGCCTCGGCCGGCGCCAGGTTCTTGATGCCTTGCTTAGTCTTGTAGTGCCACTTCACCCAATGACGCTCACCCTTGGCATTGATCAGACTGTAAGTGTGGCTGCCGAAACCATGCATGTGGCGATAGCCGTCTGGAATCCCGCGGTCCGAAAACAGAATAGTGACCTGGTGCAACGCCTCAGGGGAGTGCGACCAGAAATCCCACATCATCTGCGCGCTTTTCAGGTTGCTCTGCGGCAGGCGTTTCTGGGTGTGGATAAAATCCGGGAACTTCAGCGGATCACGGATAAAGAACACAGGGGTGTTGTTACCGACGATGTCCCAGTTGCCTTCCTCGGTGTAGAACTTCAAGGCGAAACCACGTGGATCGCGCTCAGTGTCGGCCGAACCGCGCTCCCCACCCACCGTGGAGAAACGCAAGAACGTAGGCGTCTGCTTGCCAACGGACTCGAACAATTTGGCGCTGGTGTATTCGGTAATGTCTTTTGTCACCGTGAAGGTACCGAAGGCACCCGAACCTTTGGCGTGCACGCGACGCTCAGGGATGTTTTCACGGTTGAAGTGAGCGAGCTTCTCGATCAGGTGAAAATCGTCGAGCAGCAAGGGGCCACGAGGGCCGGCGGAACGTGAGTTCTGATTGTCCGCAACGGGCGCGCCGCTGGCGGTGGTAAGGACTTTATTCTGGCTCATGCGCATCTTCCTCAGGTCGGGCTTGAAACTGCCGGCTAATCGGCTTGGAGGGAGTATTGACCATCCACATGACACCTACAAATTCATTAAATTGTAGGCTTCAATAGAAAATAACTACCAACATGCCCGACGCTCATAGTGAAGCGTGTCGCCTGAAGATTCTTGTACGCAACGCGCTTTTGTTACGCGCACAAAAAACCGGGCACTAGGCCCGGTTCTTCGTTGCAGCTTGTCGTATTACTCGGCGCTTACAGCTTCGCCGGCAGTAGCACGATCAACCAACTCGACGTACGCCATAGGCGCGTTGTCGCCAGCGCGGAAACCGCACTTGAGGATGCGCAGGTAGCCGCCCTCACGGGTAGCGTAACGCTTGCCCAGGTCGTTGAAGAGCTTACCAACGATAGCTTTCGAACGAGTACGGTCGAAAGCCAGACGGCGGTTAGCCAGGCTGTCTGTCTTGGCCAAAGTGATCAGCGGCTCAGCAACGCGACGCAGTTCTTTAGCTTTCGGCAGTGTAGTTTTGATCAGCTCGTGCTCGAACAGCGACACCGCCATGTTTTGGAACATGGCCTTGCGGTGCGAGCTGGTACGGCTCAGGTGACGACCACTTTTACGATGACGCATGGTTCATTCCTTACCAAACTCACGTTCGGTGATTACGACGATCAGGCAGTCGCCTTGTCGTCCTTCTTAAGACTTGCAGGCGGCCAGTTGTCGAGGCGCATGCCGAGGGACAGACCGCGGGAGGCCAGAACGTCCTTGATTTCAGTCAAGGATTTCTTGCCCAGGTTCGGAGTCTTCAACAGTTCTACTTCGGTGCGCTGGATCAGGTCACCGATGTAGTAAATGTTTTCCGCCTTAAGGCAGTTAGCCGAACGTACAGTCAGTTCCAGATCGTCAACCGGGCGAAGCAGGATCGGATCGATCTCGTCTTCCTGCTCGATTACCACTGGTTCGCTGTCACCTTTGAGGTCGACGAACGCAGCCAACTGCTGTTGCAGAATGGTTGCAGCGCGGCGGATAGCCTCTTCAGGATCCAGGGTACCGTTGGTTTCCAGATCAATAACCAGCTTGTCCAGGTTAGTACGCTGCTCGACACGGGCGTTTTCCACCACGTATGCGATACGGCGAACCGGGCTGAACGAAGAGTCAAGCTGCAAGCGACCAATGCTGCGGCTTTCGTCTTCATCGCTCTGACGCGAGTCGGCCGGTTCATAACCACGACCACGAGCTACAGTGAGCTTCATGTTCAGGGCGCCGTTAGACGCCAGGTTAGCGATTACGTGATCGGGGTTAACGATCTCGACATCATGATCCAGCTGAATATCGGCAGCGGTAACCACCCCCGAACCCTTCTTCGACAAGGTCAGCGTAACTTCGTCACGGCCGTGCAGCTTGATAGCCAGACCTTTAAGGTTCAACAGGATTTCAATTACGTCTTCCTGTACACCTTCGATGGCGCTGTACTCGTGGAGCACACCGTCAATCTCGGCCTCGACTACTGCACAGCCGGGCATTGAGGACAACAGGATGCGGCGCAGCGCGTTGCCCAGGGTGTGGCCAAAACCACGCTCGAGAGGCTCGAGAGTAATTTTGGCGCGGGTTGGACTGACAACCTGCACATCAATGTGGCGGGGTGTCAGGAACTCATTTACCGAAATCTGCATGGATGCACCTATTTTCTAGCCCTTACTTGGAGTAGAGCTCGACAATCAGGCTTTCGTTGATGTCGGCGGACAGATCACTGCGAGCAGGAACGTTCTTGAAAACGCCCGACTTCTTCTCAGTGTCTACTTCTACCCATTCTACGCGGCCACGTTGGGCACACAGATCGAGAGCTTGGACAATGCGAAGTTGGTTTTTTGCTTTCTCGCGAACTGCGACCACGTCACCAGCACGAACCTGGTAGGACGGAACGTTTACGGTCTGACCGTTAACGCTGATCGACTTGTGCGATACCAGCTGACGGGATTCGGCACGAGTCGAACCAAAGCCCATACGGTATACAACGTTGTCCAGACGGCATTCGAGCAGTTGCAGCAGGTTTTCACCGGTTGCACCTTTCTTGCCAGCAGCTTCTTTGTAGTAGCCGCTGAACTGACGCTCGAGAACGCCGTAGATACGACGGACCTTCTGCTTTTCACGCAGTTGGGTGCCGTAGTCGGACTGGCGACCGCGGCGTTGGCCGTGGATACCAGGTGCTGCTTCAATGTTGCACTTCGATTCGATCGCGCGCACGCCGCTCTTCAGGAAGAGATCGGTGCCTTCGCGACGAGCGAGTTTGCATTTTGGACCAATGTAACGAGCCATTCTTTACAATCTCCTGGATTACACGCGGCGCTTCTTCGGCGGACGGCACCCGTTGTGCGGGATTGGCGTCACGTCGGTGATGCTGGCGATCTTATAGCCACAGCCGTTCAAAGCACGGACAGCAGACTCACGACCTGGACCTGGACCTTTGACGTTAACGTCGAGGTTTTTCAGGCCATATTCCAGCGCAGCTTGACCAGCACGTTCAGCAGCTACTTGAGCAGCGAACGGGGTGGACTTGCGGGAACCGCGGAAACCCGAACCACCGGAGGTAGCCCAAGAAAGCGCGTTACCTTGACGGTCGGTGATGGTCACGATGGTGTTGTTAAAAGATGCATGGATGTGGGCGATGCCATCAACCACTGTCTTTTTAACTTTTTTACGAGGACGAGCAGCAGGTTTTGCCATGATAATTTTCCTGTCGATTCGCTGGGGCGATTACTTGCGGATCGGCTTACGCGGACCTTTACGGGTACGCGCGTTAGTCTTGGTACGCTGACCGCGTACTGGAAGACCACGACGATGACGCAGACCGCGATAGCAACCGAGGTCCATCAAACGCTTGATTTTCATGTTGATTTCGCGACGCAGGTCACCTTCAGTGGTGAACTTCGCCACTTCGCCACGCAGCTGTTCAATCTGCTCGTCGCTCAGATCCTTGATCTTAGCGGCTGGGTTTACCCCAGCAACTGCGCAAATTTTCTGCGCAGTAGTGCGACCAACACCATAGATGTAGGTCAGCGAGATAACAGTGTGCTTGTTATCTGGAATGTTAACGCCTGCAATACGGGCCATTCAGTGGGACTCCAATTGACAGCTACCTACGCCCCGGAAGCCAAGAAATAGGGCGCGAGATAATATCGCTGTAATAACAAATAATCAACCCGGCAGCGCACTAGCTGCCGGGCTTCAAGCGGATCACACTCAGCCTTGGCGCTGTTTGTGACGCGGTTCCGCGCTGCAAATTACTCGAACAACACCTTCGCGGCGAATAATCTTGCAGTTACGGCACAGCTTTTTCACCGATGCACGAACTTTCATCACCAACTCCTCGAACCTTATGGGGTACTCAGCGCAACATGCCGCTGCCGTAGCCCTTCAGGTTGGCTTTCTTCATCAGGGATTCGTACTGGTGCGAAACGAGGTGCGATTGTACTTGGGACATGAAGTCCATCACAACCACGACCACGATCAGCAACGAGGTCCCGCCAAGGTAGAACGGAACGTTTGCTGCAACCACCAGGAACTGGGGCAACAAGCACACGGCCGTCATATATAGAGCACCGAACAGGGTCAAACGAGTCAGAACGCCATCAATGTAGCGTGCCGACTGCTCACCTGGACGGATGCCCGGAATAAAGGCACCGGACTTCTTCAGGTTTTCCGCTACGTCTTTCGGATTGAACATCAACGCCGTATAGAAGAAGCAGAAGAAAATAATCCCTGCACTAAACAGCAGAATATTCAACGGCTGACCAGGAGCGATCGACTGAGAGAGGTCCTGCAGCCAGCCCATATTTTCAGACTGACCAAACCAGGTACCCAACGAAGCCGGAAACAGCAAGATGCTGCTCGCGAAAATTGCCGGAATAACACCGGCCATATTCACTTTCAGCGGCAAGTGGCTGGTCTGCGCAGCGAAGACCTTACGGCCCTGCTGACGCTTGGCGTAGTGAACAGCAATACGACGCTGGCCACGCTCAATGAACACCACAAAACCGATAATCGCTACTGCCAGCAAACCGATGGCAACCAAGGCGAAGATATTGATATCACCCTGACGCGCAGACTCGAAAGACTGCCCGATTGCTCTCGGAAGACCGGCGACGATACCTGCGAAAATCAACATCGAGATACCGTTGCCAACACCACGCTCAGTAATCTGCTCACCCAGCCACATCATGAACATCGCACCAGCCACAAACGTGGATACCGCGACGAAATGGAAGCCAAAGTCACCAGTGAACGCAACGCCCTGCCCCGCCAGGCCAACGGACATGCCGATAGCTTGAACCAGGGCGAGGACGACAGTGCCGTAGCGGGTGTACTGGCTAATCTTGCGACGGCCAGCTTCACCTTCCTTCTTCAACTGCTCCAGCTGCGGGCTGACGGCTGTCATCAGCTGCATGATGATCGATGCCGAGATATACGGCATGATCCCCAGTGCAAAGATGCTCATCCGCTCCAGCGCGCCGCCGGAAAACATGTTGAACAAGCTAAGAATGGTCCCCTCATTCTGTCGAAACAGGTCTGCGAGTCGGTCCGGGTTGATACCTGGAACCGGGATGTGTGCGCCTATTCGGTAGACGATAATCGCCAGGAACAGAAAACGCAGACGAGCCCAAAGTTCAGACATACCGCCTTTGCCGAGCGCTGAGAGAGCACCTTGCTTAGCCATTTATTCCTCGAACTTGCCGCCAGCTGCTTCGATAGCCGAACGCGCACCTTTGGTGGCGCCGATTCCCTTGCCGATAGTGACAGCGCGAGTCACTTCACCGGACAGCATGATTTTCACACGCTGTACGTTGACGTTGATCACGTTGGCATCTTTCAGGGTCTGCACAGTAACGATGTCGCCTTCCACTTTAGCCAGCTCGGACAGACGCACTTCTGCGCGATCCATGGCTTTCAGGGATACGAAACCGAACTTGGGCAGGCGACGATGCAGCGGCTGTTGACCGCCTTCAAAGCCTGGAGCAATGGTGCCACCGGAGCGGGAGGTTTGACCCTTGTGGCCACGGCCACCGGTCTTACCCAAACCACTACCGATACCACGGCCCGGACGATGCTTTTCGCGACGGGAACCCGGCGCTGGACTCAGATCATTGAGTTTCATCGATTAACCCTCTACACGCAGCATGTAGTAAGCCTTGTTGATCATCCCGCGATTCTCGGGAGTATCCTGGACTTCTACAGTGTGACCGATGCGACGCAGACCCAAACCTTTAACGCACAATTTGTGGTTAGGGATGCGGCCGGTCATGCTTTTGATCAGCGTTACTTTAACGGTAGCCATGATCAGAAGATCTCCTTGACAGTCAGACCACGCTTGGCAGCGATGGACTCAGGAGATTGCATAGCCTTCAGACCCTTGAAAGTGGCGTGAACCACGTTTACCGGGTTAGTCGAGCCGTAGCACTTGGCCAGAACGTTCTGAACGCCAGCAACTTCGAGGACAGCACGCATAGCGCCGCCAGCGATGATACCGGTACCTTCAGAAGCAGGCTGCATGTACACCTTCGAAGCGCCGTGAGCAGACTTCATTGCGTACTGCAGAGTGGTGCCGTTCAGATCAACCTGGATCATGTTGCGACGAGCAGCTTCCATCGCCTTCTGGATCGCGGCAGGCACTTCACGTGACTTGCCACGGCCGAAGCCAACACGCCCTTTACCATCACCCACCACGGTCAACGCGGTGAAAGTGAAGATACGGCCGCCTTTAACGGTTTTGGCTACGCGGTTAACTTGAACCAGCTTCTCAATGTAGCCTTCGTCGCGCTTTTGGTCGTTATTTGACATAACTTAGAACTCCAGCCCAGCTTCACGAGCAGCATCAGCCAGCGCTTTCACGCGGCCATGGTACTTGAAGCCAGAGCGGTCGAAAGCCACTTGCGAGACGCCAGCGGCCTTAGCACGCGTAGCGACCAGCTGGCCAACCTTTGTGGCCGCGTCGATGTTGCCAGTGGCACCATCACGCAGTTCTTTATCCAAAGTCGAGGCGCTTGCCAGGACTTTGTTGCCGTCGGCCGAGATGACCTGGGCGTAGATGTGCTGCGACGAGCGGAACACGCAGAGACGCACGACTTCGAGTTCGTGCATTTTCAGGCGTGCTTTGCGAGCGCGACGCAGTCGAGTAACTTTTTTGTCGGTCATTTGCTATGCCCTACTTCTTCTTGGCTTCTTTACGACGGACGACTTCGTCCGCGTAGCGCACACCTTTGCCTTTGTACGGCTCTGGTGGACGGAAGTCGCGGATCTCAGCGGCCACTTGACCTACCAGCTGCTTGTCGATGCCCTTGATCAGGATATCGGTCTGGCTAGGAGTCTCAGCAGTGATGCCCGCTGGCAGTTCGTAATCCACTGGGTGCGAGAAGCCAAGGGCAAGGTTCAAAACCGTGCCTTTTGCTTGCGCTTTGTAACCAACACCGACCAGCTGGAGCTTACGCTCGAAGCCTTGGCTTACGCCTTGGACCATGTTGTTTACCAACGCACGCGTGGTACCGGCCATTGCGCGAGTTTGTTGATCGCCATTGCGAGCAGCGAAACGCAGCTCACCAGCTTCTTCAACGATCTCAACGGACGAATGGATGTTCAGTTCAAGAGTACCCTTGGCACCCTTCACCGAAAGCTGTTGGCCTGCGAATTTGACTTCGACACCGGCTGGCAGCTTAACGGGGTTCTTAGCGACGCGAGACATGCTTATCCCCCCTTAGAACACAGTGCAAAGAACTTCGCCGCCGACACCGGCAGCGCGCGCAGCACGATCCGTCATCACACCTTTGTTGGTGGAGACGATAGACACGCCCAGACCGCCACGAACTTTCGGCAGATCTTCAGCGGACTTGTACTGACGCAGGCCTGGACGGCTAACGCGCTTCACTTCCTCGATGACCGAACGGCCTTCGAAGTACTTCAGCTCGATGGACAGCAGTGGTTTGATTTCGCTGCTGATCTGATAACCCGCAATGTAGCCTTCGTCTTTCAGGACTTTGGCAACAGCTACCTTCAACTTGGAAGATGGCATGCTTACGACGGACTTTTCAGCCATCTGGGCATTACGGATACGAGTTAGCATGTCCGCTAACGGGTCCTGCATACTCATGGGCTAGACGCTCCTAATACAAAAAAATTAGCCTTGCGGCTACATATGTCGCCGAGAATCTCCGAGCACAAAAAACACGGGCTCAGGCGAGCCGCGTATTTTAGACATACTCCAGAAATGAAACAAGCCCCAAAAGGGGCTTGATCCAGATTCAAGGTCACCGGCGGTCAGTATCTTGCGATTCCGACCACCTGGACGTTGAAAGTACTTACCAGCTGGCTTTAACCAGACCTGGTACGTCACCACGCATTGCCGCTTCACGCAGTTTGTTACGGCCGAGGCCGAACTTGCGGTAAACGCCGTGTGGACGACCGGTCAGGCGGCAGCGGTTACGCATGCGCGAAGCGCTTGCGTCACGTGGCTGCTTCTGCAGAGCAACTGTAGCTTCCCAACGCGCTTCTGGACTTGCGTTCAGATCGACGATGATTGCTTTCAGTGCTGCACGCTTCTTGGCGTACTTGGCAACCGTGAGCTGACGCTTCAGCTCGCGGTTTTTCATGCTCATCTTGGCCATGGTCCTACTCCAATCAGTTGCGGAACGGGAATTTGAACGCACGCAGCAGAGCGCGGCCTTCATCATCGTTCTTGGCAGTGGTGGTCAGGGTGATGTCCAGACCGCGGAGAGCATCGATCTTGTCGTAGTCGATTTCCGGGAAGATGATCTGCTCTTTCACGCCCATGCTGTAGTTACCACGACCATCGAAGGACTTGGCATTCAGGCCGCGGAAGTCGCGGACCCGAGGCAGGGAGATCGACAGCAGACGATCCAGGAATTCGTACATACGCTCACGGCGCAGAGTCACTTTGACGCCGATCGGCCAACCTTCACGGACTTTAAAGCCAGCGATGGATTTCCGAGCGTAAGTCACAACGACTTTTTGACCGGTGATCTTTTCCAGGTCAGCAACAGCGTGCTCGATGACTTTTTTGTCGCCGATCGCTTCGCCCAGACCCATGTTCAGGGTGATTTTGGTGACGCGCGGAACTTCCATCACGTTCCCGAGCTTAAGTTCTTCCTTAAGCTTAGGGGCGATTTCCTTCCGGTAAATCTCTTGTAGTCGTGCCATGGTCTAATCTACCTAGCAGTGTTCAAGCATCAACCGCTTTTTGGGTCGACTTGAAGACACGAATTTTCTTACCGTCTTCTACTTTGAAACCAACGCGGTCAGCCTTGTTGGTTTCGCCGTTGAAGATGGCGACGTTAGAAGCATCCAGCGGAGCTTCTTTCTCGACGATACCGCCCTGCACGCCCGACATCGGGTTAGGCTTGGTATGACGCTTGACCAGGTTCAGACCACCGATAACCAGACGGTTATTAGCGAGAACCTTAAGCACCTTACCGCGCTTACCTTTGTCTTTGCCGGCGATCACGATGATCTCGTCGTCACGACGAATCTTTTGCATGTCGGATCTCCTTACAGCACTTCTGGGGCGAGCGAGACGATCTTCATGAACTTCTCAGTACGAAGTTCACGGGTCACTGGCCCAAAGATACGGGTGCCGATCGGCTCTTGCTTGTTGTTCAGAAGAACAGCAGCGTTGCCATCAAAGCGGATAATGGAGCCATCAGCACGACGTACGCCGTGACGAGTGCGGACTACAACAGCAGTCATCACTTGGCCTTTTTTCACCTTACCGCGAGGAATTGCTTCCTTCACGGTAACCTTGATGATGTCACCGATACCAGCGTAACGACGATGGGAGCCACCCAGCACCTTGATGCACATAACACGGCGAGCGCCGCTGTTATCGGCCACATCGAGCATGGATTGAGTCTGAATCATATAATTTCTCCGACCCCTAGTCCTTAGACTTCCACAGCGCGTTCGAGAACATCAACCAGTGCCCAAGACTTGGTCTTGGCCATCGGACGAGTTTCACGAATAGTGACTTTGTCGCCGATGTGGCACTGATTGGTTTCGTCGTGCGCGTGCAGCTTAGTCGAACGCTTAACATATTTACCGTAGATCGGGTGCTTAACGCGACGCTCGATCAAAACGGTGATGGTTTTGTCCATCTTGTCGCTGACAACACGGCCAGTCAGCGTACGGACAGTCTTTTCGGCTTCAGCCATGATCACTTACCTGCCTGCTGGTTGAGCACAGTCTTCACGCGAGCGATGTCACGCTTAACTTGCGAGAGCAGATGAGACTGCCCCAACTGGCCAGTTGCTTTCTGCATACGCAGATTGAACTGGTCGCGCAGCAGGCCGAGCAGTTGCTCGTTCAGCTGCTGTGCGGATTTTTCACGAAGTTCATTCGCTTTCATCACATCACCGTCCGTTTAACAAAGGAGGTGGCGAGCGGCAGCTTTGCAGCAGCCAGGGCGAAAGCCTCACGCGCCAGCTCTTCAGAAACACCCTCGATTTCATACAGGACTTTGCCTGGCTGAATCTGGGCTACCCAGTATTCCACGTTACCCTTACCTTTACCCATCCGAACCTCGAGAGGTTTTTTGGAGATCGGCTTGTCCGGGAATACACGGATCCAGATCTTGCCGCCACGTTTTACGTGACGGGTCAGAGCACGACGCGCTGACTCGATCTGACGAGCGGTGAGACGACCACGAGCTACAGACTTCAGCGCGAACTCGCCGAAGCTGACTTTGCTACCGCGCTGAGCCAGACCACGGTTGTGGCCTGTCATCTGCTTGCGGAACTTCGTACGCTTAGGTTGCAACATTTGGCGTACCCCTTACTTAGCAGCTTTTTTACGAGGCGCTGGTGCTTGTGGTTTCAGTTCTTCTTGGCGACCACCAATTACTTCGCCTTTGAAGATCCAAACCTTTACACCGATCACACCGTAAGTGGTGTGAGCTTCGTAGTTGGCATAGTCGATGTCGGCACGCAGGGTGTGCAGTGGCACACGACCTTCGCGATACCATTCAGTACGTGCGATTTCAGCACCGCCGAGACGACCGCTCACTTGGATTTTGATGCCTTTGGCACCAATGCGCATGGCGTTCTGTACGGCGCGCTTCATAGCGCGACGGAACATTACGCGACGCTCCAGCTGCTGAGCTACGCTCTGCGCAACCAGCATACCGTCGAGCTCCGGCTTGCGGATCTCTTCGATATTGATGTGCACAGGCACACCCATTTGCTTGGTCAGGTCCTGACGCAGTTTCTCAACATCTTCACCTTTCTTCCCGATAACGATACCTGGACGAGCGGTGTGGATGGTGATACGTGCAGTTTGCGCCGGACGATGGATATCGATACGGCTTACGGACGCGCTTTTTAGTTTGTCTTGGAGATACTCACGCACCTTCAGATCAGCGAACAAGTAGTCCGCATAAGTCCGACCGTCTGCGTACCAGACGGAGGTGTGCTCCTTGACGATTCCCAGGCGAATGCCAATGGGATGTACTTTCTGACCCATCTCTTCGACTCCGTTACTTGTCAGCAACCTTGACAGTGATATGGCAAGACCGCTTGACGATGCGATCAGCACGGCCTTTGGCACGTGGCATGATGCGCTTCAGCGAACGCCCTTCGTTGACGAAAACGGTGCTGACCTTCAGGTCATCAACGTCTGCGCCTTCGTTATGCTCGGCGTTGGCTACGGCCGACTCCAGCACTTTCTTCATGATCTCGGCGGCTTTCTTACTGCTGAAAGCCAACAGGTTGAGCGCTTCGCCCACCTTCTTCCCGCGGATCTGGTCGGCGACCAAGCGGGCTTTCTGGGCGGAGATTCGAGCGCCCGACAACTTAGCGGCTACTTCCATTTCCTAACCCCTTAACGCTTGGCTTTCTTGTCTGCCACGTGCCCACGATAAGTGCGGGTACCGGCAAACTCGCCCAGTTTGTGGCCGACCATGTCTTCGTTAACGAGAACTGGGACGTGTTGACGACCGTTGTGTACAGCGATGGTCAAACCGACCATTTGTGGCAGGATCATCGAACGACGCGACCAGGTCTTAACTGGTTTGCGATCGTTCTTTTCCGCCGCCACTTCGATCTTCTTCAGTAGGTGAAGATCAATAAAAGGACCTTTTTTCAGAGAACGTGGCACTGTCGTATCCCTCTATTTACTTGCGACGACGGACGATCATTTTGTCGGTACGCTTATTACCACGAGTCTTCGCGCCCTTAGTCGGGAAGCCCCATGGCGATACCGGATGACGACCACCAGAGGTACGACCTTCACCACCACCGTGTGGGTGGTCAACCGGGTTCATGGCAACACCACGAACGGTTGGGCGAACGCCACGCCAGCGTTTGGCACCAGCTTTACCCAACGAACGCAGGCTGTGCTCGGAGTTCGAGACTTCACCCAAGGTCGCACGGCATTCAGCCAGTACTTTACGCATCTCACCAGAACGCAGACGCAGGGTCACGTAGACACCTTCACGAGCGATCAGCTGAGCCGAAGCACCAGCGGAACGAGCGATCTGTGCGCCTTTACCTGGCTTCAATTCGATGCCGTGTACGGTGCTACCAACTGGAATGTTACGCAGTTGCAGAGCGTTGCCCGGCTTGATCGGTGCCAGAGCACCTGCGATCAGCTGGTCGCCAGCACTCACGCCTTTAGGGGCGATGATGTAGCGACGCTCGCCATCTGCGTACAGCAGCAGAGCGATGTGAGCAGTACGGTTTGGATCGTATTCGATACGCTCGACAGTGGCAGCGATGCCATCTTTGTCGTTGCGACGGAAATCGACCAGACGATAATGCTGCTTATGGCCACCACCGATGTGACGAGTGGTAATGCGACCATTGTTGTTACGACCACCAGACTTCGATTTTTTCTCGAGCAGCGGTGCGTGAGGAGCGCCTTTATGCAGCTCCTGGTTGACCACCTTGACCACAAAACGGCGGCCAGGGGAAGTCGGTTTGCATTTAACGATTGCCATGATGCACCCCTTCCTTACTCAGCACTGCTGCTGAAATCGAGATCTTGGCCTGGCTGAAGGGAGATAACTGCCTTCTTCCAGTCATTACGCTTGCCCAGACCGCGAGCAGTGCGCTTGCTCTTACCCAGAACATTCAGGGTAGTAACACGCTCTACTTTCACGCTGAACAGGCTTTCGACGGCCTTCTTGATTTCCAGCTTGGTTGCGTCAGTTGCAACCTTGAAAACGAACTGGCCTTTCTTGTCAGCCAGAACCGTAGCCTTTTCGGAAACGTGCGGGCCAAGCAGAACTTTAAATACGCGTTCCTGGTTCATCCCAGCAGCTCCTCGAATTTCTTCACGGCCGACACGGTGATCAACACCTTGTCGTATGCGATCAGACTAACTGGATCGGAACCTTGCACGTCACGTACATCAACGTGTGGCAGGTTACGAGCAGCCAGGTACAGGTTCTGATCAACAGCTTCGGACACGATCAAAACGTCGGTCAGGCTCATGTTGTTCAGTTTGCCCAACAGATCTTTGGTTTTTGGACTTTCAACAGCGAAGTCCTGAACCACGACCAGACGATCAGTACGCACGAGTTCAGCAAGGATGGAGCGCAGTGCTGCGCGGTACATCTTCTTGTTGAGCTTCTGAGAGTGATCCTGTGGACGAGCTGCGAAAGTGGTACCGCCGCCACGCCAGATTGGGCTACGGATAGTACCGGCACGAGCACGGCCAGTGCCTTTCTGACGCCAAGGGCGCTTACCGCCACCACGTACGTCGGAACGGGTCTTTTGCTGCTTGCTACCTTGACGGCCGCCGGCCATGTAGGCCACGACTGCTTGGTGAACGAGCGTCTCGTTGAATTCGCCGCCAAATGTCAGTTCGGAAACTTCGATCGCTTGAGCGTCATTTACATTTAATTGCATGTCAGCTTCCCCTTAACCGCGAGCCTTGGCCGCTGGACGTACAACCAGGTTGCCGCCAGTAGCGCCAGGAACAGCACCCTTGACCAACAACAGATTGCGTTCAGCGTCGACGCGCACTACTTCGAGGGACTGCACGGTCACGCGCTCAGCGCCCATATGACCGGACATTTTTTTGCCCTTGAATACACGACCAGGAGTCTGGCACTGGCCAATAGAGCCCGGGACGCGGTGGGAAACGGAGTTACCGTGAGTGTTGTCTTGACCACGGAAATTCCAACGCTTGATCGTACCCTGGAAGCCTTTACCCTTGGACTGACCGGTTACATCAACCAGTTGACCAGCGGCGAAGATTTCAGCGTTGATCAGATCGCCAGCCTGGTAGTCGCCGTCTTCAAGACGGAACTCCATGACAGTACGACCAGCTGCAACGTTTGCTTTAGCGAAGTGACCTGCTTGAGCAGCAGTCACGCGCGAAGCACGACGCTCGCCGACAGTGACTTGCACTGCACGATAGCCATCGGTTTCTTCAGTTTTGAACTGGGTGACGCGATTCGGTTCGATCTCAATGACCGTGACCGGAATGGAGACACCTTCTTCGGTGAAAATACGGGTCATACCGCATTTACGACCGACTACACCAATAGTCATGTTGTAAACCTCATGAGTGTACGGGGCTTTCACCCGCTATGGCCGCCCATTTCAGAGCGTTACACGACTAAGACCCAAGTCTTAGCCGAGGCTGATCTGTACTTCCACACCGGCCGCCAGATCGAGCTTCATAAGTGCATCAACGGTTTTATCCGTTGGCTGGACGATGTCCAGTACGCGCTTATGAGTACGGATCTCGTACTGGTCACGCGCGTCCTTGTTGACGTGCGGGGAGACCAGAACGGTGAACCGCTCTTTACGGGTAGGCAGTGGAATTGGACCACGCACTTGAGCACCAGTACGTTTCGCGGTTTCCACGATTTCCTGGGTGGATTGGTCGATCAGGCGATGGTCAAAAGCCTTCAACCTGATACGGATTTGCTGATTTTGCATTGGATTTCAGACTCCGGCTGCTATTCCCACCGGGCGCAATACGCCCGTTAAAAGGAGGCGCAATTCTATAGACGCCCTAGATAGGTGTCAACCCAATAAAAAAGCCCCCGCTAAGCGGGGGCTTTCTCAAAACATCAAAGCTCACTCAAAAGAGAGATTACTCGATGATTTTAGCTACAACGCCAGCACCAACGGTACGGCCGCCTTCACGGATTGCGAAACGCAGACCGTCTTCCATAGCGATGGTTTTGATCAGGGTGACAACCATTTTGATGTTGTCGCCTGGCATTACCATTTCTACGCCTTCCGGCAGTTCGCAGTTACCAGTCACGTCAGTAGTACGGAAGTAGAACTGTGGACGGTAGCCTTTGAAGAACGGAGTGTGACGACCGCCTTCTTCTTTGCTCAGTACGTATACTTCAGCTTCGAACTTGGTGTGCGGCTTAACCGAACCTGGCTTGACCAGAACCTGGCCACGCTCAACGTCGTCACGCTTGGTACCACGCAGCAGAACGCCGCAGTTCTCGCCAGCACGACCTTCGTCGAGCAGTTTACGGAACATTTCAACACCGGTGCAGGTGGTGACGGTAGTGTCACGCAGACCAACGATTTCCAGTGGATCCTGAACCTTGACGATACCGCGCTCGATACGGCCAGTTACAACAGTACCGCGACCGGAGATCGAGAATACGTCTTCGATTGGCATCAGGAACGGCTTGTCGATAACACGGACTGGATCTGGGATGTAGCTGTCCAGAGTCTCAACCAGTTTACGAACGGACGTGGTGCCCATTTCGTTATCGTCTTTGCCTTCCAGAGCCATACGAGCAGAACCGATGATGATCGGAGTGTCGTCACCTGGGAAGTCGTAAGTGCTCAGCAGATCGCGCACTTCCATCTCAACCAGTTCCAGCAGCTCAGCGTCGTCTACCAGGTCAGCCTTGTTCAGGTAAACCACGATGTACGGAACGCCAACCTGACGGGACAGCAGGATGTGCTCACGGGTTTGTGGCATCGGACCATCAGCGGCCGAGCAAACCAGGATTGCGCCGTCCATCTGGGCAGCACCGGTGATCATGTTCTTCACATAGTCAGCGTGACCTGGGCAGTCAACGTGAGCGTAGTGACGGATCAGCGAGTTGTATTCAACGTGCGCGGTGTTGATGGTGATACCACGAGCTTTCTCTTCTGGCGCGCTGTCGATTTTATCGAAATCAACGATTGCGGAACCGAATACTTCGGAGCAAACGCGAGTCAGAGCAGCAGTCAGAGTGGTTTTACCGTGGTCAACGTGACCGATGGTGCCAACGTTGACGTGCGGTAGGGAACGATCAAATTTTTCTTTAGCCACGACAATTAACTCCTTGCCTAAAGGACTGAATCAGCCTTGTTTTTTGGATACAGTTTCAGCGATGTGCGCCGGAGCTGTGTTGTATTTTTTGAATTCCATAGAGTAGCTTGCGCGACCCTGGGACATGGAACGAACGTCGGTCGCATAACCGAACATCTCGCCCAACGGAACCTCGGCGCGAATCACTTTGCCGGAAACCGTGTCTTCCATACCCAAGATCATGCCGCGACGACGGTTAAGGTCGCCCATGACATCACCCATATAGTCTTCAGGTGTAACAACTTCTACCGCCATGATTGGCTCAAGCAACTCACCACCGCCCTTCTGGGCCAGTTGCTTGGTTGCCATGGAAGCAGCCACCTTAAACGCCATCTCGTTGGAGTCGACGTCGTGGTAAGAACCGTCAAAAACGGTTGCTTTCAGGCCGATCAGCGGATAGCCGGCAACAACACCGTTCTTCATCTGCTCTTCGATACCCTTCTGGATAGCAGGGATGTATTCCTTAGGAACAACACCACCTACTACTTCGTTCACGAATTGCAGACCTTCCTGACCTTCGTCAGCAGGAGCAAAACGGATCCAGCAGTGACCGAACTGACCACGACCGCCGGATTGACGAACGAACTTGCCTTCGATTTCACAGTTCTTCGTGATGCGCTCACGATAGGAAACCTGAGGCTTACCGATGTTGGCTTCGACGTTGAACTCACGGCGCATCCGGTCAACCAGGATGTCCAAGTGCAGCTCGCCCATGCCGGAGATGATCGTTTGACCAGTCTCTTCATCAGTCTTGACGCGGAAAGATGGATCTTCCTGAGCAAGCTTGCCCAGAGCGATACCCATTTTTTCCTGGTCATCCTTGGTCTTAGGCTCTACGGCAACCGAAATAACCGGCTCCGGGAAGTCCATGCGAACCAGGATAATTGGTTTGGCAGCGTCGCACAAAGTCTCACCAGTGGTGACGTCCTTCATGCCGATCAGGGCCGCGATGTCACCAGCGCGTACTTCCTTGATCTCTTCACGGGCGTTTGCGTGCATTTGCACCATACGACCCACGCGCTCTTTCTTGCCTTTAACCGAGTTGATCACGCCGTCGCCGGAGGCCAACACGCCCGAGTAAACGCGGACGAAGGTCAAAGTACCCACGAATGGGTCGGTAGCGATCTTGAACGCCAGAGCCGAGAACGGCTCGTTGTCATCGGCGTGACGCTCCATTTCTTCTTCCTCGTTATCAGGGTTGGAACCCTTGATAGCAGGAATGTCGGTTGGAGCAGGCAGGTAGTCGATAACGGCGTCGAGAACCAGGGGAACACCCTTGTTCTTGAACGAGGAACCGCAAACAGCCAAGACGATCTCACCAGCGATAGTACGCTGACGCAGAGCGGCCTTGATTTCCACGTTGGTGAGTTCTTCACCTTCGAGGTATTTGTTCATCAGCTCTTCGCTGGCTTCGGCAGCAGCCTCAACCATGTTGTTGCGCCACTCGTCAGCCAGTTCCTGAAGTTCTTCAGGGATAGGCTTACGAACAGGAACCATACCTTTGTCGGAATCATTCCAGTAAACAGCCTCCATGTTGATCAGATCGATCTGACCCTGGAAGTTGTCTTCGGAACCGATAGCCAACTGGATAGGCACCGGAGTGTGACCCAGACGCTGCTTGATCTGACCGATCACGCGCAGGAAGTTGGCACCAGCACGGTCCATCTTGTTTACATAAACAAGACGTGGAACACCGTACTTGTTGGCTTGACGCCATACGGTTTCCGACTGAGGCTCAACACCCGAGGTGCCGCAGAACACAACGACAGCGCCGTCGAGTACGCGCAGGGAACGTTCAACTTCAATGGTGAAGTCTACGTGGCCCGGGGTATCGATTACGTTGAAGCGATGCTCGTCTTTGTACTGCTTCTCGGAACCTTTCCAGAAGGCGGTAATAGCAGCAGAAGTAATGGTAATACCACGCTCCTGCTCCTGAACCATCCAGTCTGTGGTCGCGGCGCCGTCATGCACCTCGCCCATTTTGTGACTTTTGCCGGTGTAAAACAGTACGCGCTCGGTGGTGGTAGTTTTACCAGCATCCACGTGAGCGACGATACCGATGTTACGGTAGCGGCTAATCGGAGTAGTACGAGCCATAAAGCCCTCGCAAAATTAGTGAAGCTAAAATTAGAAGCGGTAGTGCGAGAAAGCTTTGTTGGCTTCAGCCATACGGTGCACGTCTTCACGCTTCTTAACAGCAGCACCTTTACCTTCAGCAGCGTCCAACAGTTCGCCGGCCAAACGCAGAGCCATAGACTTCTCGCCGCGCTTACGGGCGAAGTCTACCAACCAGCGCATTGCCAGAGCGTTACGACGGGACGGGCGAACTTCAACCGGAACCTGGTAAGTAGCACCGCCTACACGGCGCGACTTCACTTCGACCAGCGGAGCGATGGCGTCGAGAGCTTTCTCGAAGATTTCCAGGGGGTCGCTGTTCTTGCGTTCTTTAACCTTTTCCAGCGCGCCATAAACGATACGCTCGGCAACGGCTTTCTTGCCGCTTTCCATCACGTGGTTCATGAACTTGGCCAGGATTTGGCTTCCGTATTTTGGATCGTCAAGCACTTCGCGCTTGGCTGCTACGCGTCTTCTTGGCATGGATAAGCCCTCAAACGGTCTTCAGGTTCGCTCGGAATCGGTGCCCTTTCGGGACGCCTCCGACCTTACTCTTATCGACTCAGAAAATAAGATGATTCAGGTTTACAAAAAGCCGCTACTACTTAGGCTTCTTGGTACCGTACTTCGAACGACCCTGGTTACGACCCTTAACGCCGGAAGTATCCAAGGAACCGCGTACGGTGTGATAACGAACACCTGGCAAGTCTTTTACACGACCGCCGCGGATCAGTACCACGCTGTGCTCTTGCAGGTTGTGGCCTTCACCGCCGATGTACGAGGAAACCTCGAAACCGTTGGTCAGACGCACACGGCATACTTTACGCAGTGCCGAGTTAGGTTTTTTCGGCGTGGTGGTATACACACGGGTGCATACGCCACGACGTTGCGGGCAGTTCTGCAGCGCAGGTACGTCGGATTTCTCGACGATACGCTTACGCGGCTGACGTACCAGCTGGTTGATAGTTGCCATCTACTAGCTCCACTGTTGTCTTGCGACGCTATTGTCTTGCAAGAAAAGCAAAATGGCAGGAACGAATTCCCGCCAAATTTAGGGGTACAAGAGTCTAAAGAGGATCTTGTCCCCAGTCAAGGCAAGGCCCCGACCTCCCCTCGCGTCGAACCGGGGCAAAAATGCCTCGATCCGACGAACGGGAGTGTCAGGGCCCAGACTCATCTATCGCAGAACTCAGTTACCGCTTGAGTTCAGCGCTTCGGTCAGTGCAGCTTCCACTTCACTGGCGCTTACGCGCAGCGGCTTGTCAGCATCACGGCGACGCTTACGCTCGCTGTGATAAGCCAAACCGGTACCCGCCGGGATCAGACGACCCACGACTACGTTTTCTTTCAGGCCGCGCAGGTAATCGCGCTTGCCGGTTACCGCTGCTTCGGTCAATACGCGAGTGGTCTCCTGGAAGGAGGCCGCCGAGATGAACGACTCAGTGGACAACGACGCCTTGGTGATACCCAGCAGCACGCGAGTGAACTTGGAGACAAATTTCTCTTCGTTCGCCAGGCGCTCGTTTTCTACCAGTACGTGAGTCAGTTCCATCTGGTCGCCCTTGATGAAACTGGAATCGCCGGATTCAGCGATTTCAACTTTACGCAGCATCTGACGCAGGATGGTCTCGATGTGCTTGTCGTTGATCTTCACGCCTTGCAGACGGTAAACGTCCTGGATCTCGTTAACGATGTACTTGGCCAGCGCACTCACACCCAGCAGACGCAGGATGTCGTGTGGATCGCTCGGACCGTCGGAGATAACTTCGCCGCGGTTTACCTGTTCGCCTTCGAACACGTTCAGGTGACGCCACTTCGGAATCAGCTCTTCATACGGATCGCTACCGTCGTTCGGGGTAATAACCAGACGGCGCTTGCCTTTGGTTTCTTTACCGAACGCGATGGTGCCGCTGACTTCAGCCAGAATCGACGCTTCTTTCGGACGACGAGCTTCGAACAAGTCGGCAACACGCGGCAGACCACCGGTGATGTCACGGGTCTTCGAAGTTTCTTGCGGGATACGCGCGATAACATCACCGATCGCGATCTTCGCACCATCCGCTACACCGACCAGGGCGTTGGCTGGCAGGAAGTACTGAGCGATTACGTCAGTGCCTGGCAGCAACAGATCCTTGCCGTTGTCATCGACCATCTTCACGGCAGGACGGATGTCCTTACCAGCAGCTGGACGATCTTTGGCGTCGAGTACTTCAATGTTGGTCATACCGGTCAATTCGTCAGTCTGACGCTTGATCGTGATGCCTTCTTCCATGCCCACGTAGGTCACGGTACCTTTCATTTCGGTAACGATTGGGTGAGTGTGCGGATCCCACTTGGCCACGATTGCGCCAGCGTCGACCTTGTCACCTTCCTTAACCGAAATCACAGCACCGTACGGCAGCTTGTAACGCTCACGCTCACGACCGTAGTCATCAGCGATGGCCAGCTCACCGGAACGGGACACAGCAACCAGATGACCATCCACTCGCTCAACGTGCTTGAGGTTATGCAGGCGGACGGTACCGCCATTCTTCACCTGAACGCTGTCGGCTGCGGAGGTCCGGCTTGCCGCACCACCGATGTGGAACGTACGCATGGTCAGCTGGGTACCCGGCTCACCGATGGACTGGGCAGCGATAACGCCGACCGCTTCACCGATGTTCACCTGGTGACCACGAGCCAAGTCACGGCCATAGCACTTGGCGCAGATGCCGTAGCGGGTTTCGCAGCTGATCGGCGAGCGAACGATCACTTCGTCGATGCTGTTGAGTTCGATGAACTCGACCCACTTCTCGTCAACCAGGGTGCCGGCAGGAACGATAACTTCCTCGGTACCTGGCTTGAATACGTCACGGGCAATAACACGACCCAATACGCGCTCACCCAGCGGCTCTACAACGTCACCGCCTTCAATGTGCGGCGTCATCAGCAGGCCGTGCTCGGTGCCGCAATCGATCTCGGTTACAACCAGATCTTGTGCAACGTCTACCAGACGACGAGTCAGGTAACCGGAGTTAGCGGTTTTCAACGCGGTATCCGCAAGACCCTTACGAGCACCGTGAGTGGAGATGAAGTACTGAAGTACGCTCAAACCTTCACGGAAGTTCGCAGTGATCGGCGTTTCGATGATGGAACCGTCCGGCTTGGCCATCAGGCCACGCATACCGGCGAGCTGACGGATCTGCGCAGCAGAACCCCGTGCGCCCGAGTCGGCCATCATGTACATCGAGTTGAAGGACTCTTGGTCAACTTCGTCGCCGTGACGGTCGATGACTTTCTCTTTCGAGAGGTTGGCCATCATCGCCTTGGACACTTCGTCGTTGGCCTTGGACCAAAGGTCGATCACCTTGTTGTACTTCTCGCCCTGGGTTACCAGGCCGGAGGCGTACTGGCTCTCGATCTCTTTCACTTCGTCAGTGGCAGCACTGATGATGCGGGCTTTTTCATCCGGGATAACGAAGTCGTTAACGCCGATGGAAACGCCGGAGATAGTCGAGTAAGCGAAACCTGTGTACATCAACTGGTCAGCGAAGATAACGGTCTCTTTCAAACCAACCACGCGGTAGCACTGGTTGATCAGCTTGGAGATCGCCTTTTTCTTCATCGGCAGGTTGACGACGTCGTACGACAGACCTTTTGGCACAACCTGGTACAACAGCGCACGGCCGACAGTGGTGTCGACGATACGGGTGTTGCTCACGCTGCCGCCGTCACGGTCGTTGACGGTTTCGTGGATCCGCACCTTGACCTTGGCGTGCAGTGCGGCTTCGCCGGCACGGAACACACGGTCAACTTCTTGCAGGTCAGCGAACACACGACCTTCGCCTTTGGCGTTGATCGCTTCACGAGTCATGTAGTACAGACCCAATACAACGTCCTGCGACGGAACGATGATTGGCTCACCGTTGGCTGGCGACAGAATGTTGTTGGTCGACATCATCAACGCACGCGCTTCCAACTGGGCTTCCAGTGTCAGCGGTACGTGCACGGCCATTTGGTCGCCGTCGAAGTCGGCGTTGTACGCGGCACAGACCAGAGGGTGCAGCTGGATAGCCTTACCTTCGATCAGCACCGGTTCAAACGCCTGGATACCCAGACGGTGAAGGGTCGGTGCACGGTTGAGGAGAACCGGGTGTTCGCGAATCACTTCAGCGAGAACGTCCCAAACCTCTGGCAGTTCGCGCTCGACCATCTTCTTGGCCGCTTTGATGGTGGTCGCGAGACCGCGCATTTCCAGCTTGCCGAAGATGAAAGGCTTGAACAGCTCGAGTGCCATCTTCTTAGGCAGACCGCACTGGTGCAGACGCAGGGTCGGGCCTACGGTAATTACCGAACGACCGGAGTAGTCAACACGCTTACCGAGCAAGTTCTGACGGAAACGACCTTGCTTACCCTTGATCATGTCAGCCAAGGATTTCAGAGGACGCTTGTTGGAACCGGTGATAGCGCGGCCACGACGACCGTTGTCGAGCAGGGCATCGACCGCTTCTTGCAACATACGCTTTTCGTTGCGCACGATGATGTCCGGAGCGGACAGATCAAGCAGGCGCTTCAAGCGGTTGTTACGGTTGATCACGCGGCGGTACAGGTCGTTGAGGTCGGACGTCGCGAAACGACCACCGTCCAACGGTACCAGCGGACGCAGGTCTGGCGGCAGAACCGGCAGAACGGTCAGCACCATCCACTCTGGCAAGTTGCCGGAACCCTGGAAGGCTTCCATCAACTTCAGACGCTTGGACAGCTTCTTGATCTTGGTTTCGGAGTTGGTTTGCGGAATCTCTTCACGCAGACGACCAATCTCGTGCTCCAGGTCGATAGCGTGCAGCAGTTCGCGGACAGCTTCGGCACCCATGCGGGCATCGAAATCGTCGCCGAACTCTTCCAGCGCTTCGAAGTACTGCTCGTCGTTCAGCAGCTGACCTTTTTCAAGGGTGGTCATGCCTGGATCGATAACGACATAGCTCTCGAAGTAGAGAACGCGTTCGATATCACGCAGGGTCATGTCCATCAGCAAGCCGATACGGGACGGCAGCGATTTCAGGAACCAGATGTGGGCAACCGGCGAAGCCAGTTCGATGTGCGCCATGCGCTCACGACGAACTTTGGCCAGTGCGACTTCAACGCCACACTTCTCGCAGATCACACCACGGTGCTTCAAGCGCTTGTACTTACCGCACAGGCACTCGTAATCCTTTACCGGGCCAAAGATCTTGGCGCAGAACAGGCCGTCACGCTCAGGTTTGAACGTACGGTAGTTGATGGTTTCCGGCTTTTTAACTTCACCGAACGACCACGAACGGATCATCTCAGGCGATGCCAACCCAATACGGATGGCGTCGAACTCTTCGACTTGACCCTGGTTTTTCAGCAAATTCAGTAGGTCTTTCAAGGCCTTTCCTCCTGGCGGAGCAGAGAGCGGGCTAAACAGCCCCGCTCTCGATTCGCGTCACGTGTTATTCGGTTTCCAGATCGATATCGATGCCGAGGGAACGAATTTCTTTGATCAACACGTTGAAGGACTCGGGCATGCCCGGCTCCATACGGTGATCGCCGTCCACGATGTTTTTGTACATCTTGGTACGACCGTTCACATCGTCCGACTTCACTGTGAGCATTTCTTGCAGAGTGTATGCAGCACCGTATGCTTCCAGTGCCCAGACCTCCATCTCCCCGAAACGCTGACCACCGAACTGAGCCTTACCACCCAGCGGCTGCTGGGTAACCAGGCTGTACGAACCGGTAGAACGAGCGTGCATCTTGTCGTCTACCAAGTGGTTCAGCTTCAGCATGTACATGTAGCCAACAGTAACCGGGCGCTCGAACTTGTTGCCGGTACGGCCGTCGAACAGCTGCATCTGGCCGCTTTCTGGCAGGTCTGCCAGTTTCAGCATGGCCTTGATTTCGCTTTCCTTGGCACCGTCGAACACCGGGGTAGCCATTGGAACGCCGCCGCGCAGGTTCTTCGCCAGATCCAGGATTTCCTGGTCGGAGAAGGTGTCCAGCTCTTCGTTGCGACCGCCGATCTCGTTGTAGATCTCGTGCAGGAACTTACGCAGGTCTGCGACTTTGCGCTGCTCTTCGATCATGCGGTTGATCTTCTCGCCCAGACCTTTGGCCGCGAGGCCCAGGTGGGTTTCAAGGATCTGACCAACGTTCATACGCGAAGGTACGCCCAACGGGTTGAGGACGACGTCGACCGGGGTGCCATTGGCATCGTGCGGCATGTCTTCAACCGGCATGATCACAGAGACCACACCCTTGTTACCGTGACGACCGGCCATCTTGTCGCCCGGTTGGATGCGGCGACGGATTGCCAGGTAAACCTTGACGATTTTCAGCACGCCTGGAGCCAGGTCATCGCCCTGCTGCAGTTTGCGCTTCTTGTCTTCGAACTTGTCGTCCAGCAGACGGCGGCGATCAACGATATAGGCCTGGGCCTTCTCGAGCTGCTCGTTCAGAGCATCTTCAGCCATGCGCAGTTTGAACCACTGGCCGTGCTCAAGACCGTCGAGGATTTCGTCGGTGATGTCCTGACCTTTCTTCAGGCCTGCGCCGCCTTCAGCCTTGTGGCCTACCAGAGCGGAACGCAGACGTTCGAAGGTCGCGCCTTCAACGATACGGAACTCTTCGTTCAGATCCTTGCGGATCTCGTCGAGCTGGGTCTTCTCGATGGACAGTGCACGAGCATCACGCTCAACGCCGTCACGGGTGAAGACCTGTACGTCGATGACAGTACCCTTGGTACCGGTAGGTACACGCAGGGAGGTGTCTTTAACGTCGCTGGCTTTTTCACCGAAGATGGCACGCAGCAGCTTCTCTTCCGGCGTCAGTTGAGTCTCACCTTTCGGAGTGACCTTACCGACCAGGATGTCGCCAGCGCCAACTTCAGCACCTACATAAACGATACCGGCTTCGTCCAGCTTGTTCAGTGCAGCTTCACCCACGTTCGGGATGTCTGCAGTGATCTCCTCAGGCCCAAGCTTGGTATCACGCGCCACACAGGTCAGTTCCTGGATGTGGATCGTGGTGAAGCGGTCTTCTTGAACCACACGCTCGGACAGGCAGATGGAGTCTTCGAAGTTGAAGCCGTTCCATGCCATGAACGCGATGCGCATGTTCTGGCCGAGAGCCAGTTCACCCATGTCGGTGGACGGGCCGTCAGCCATGATGTCGCTACGCTGAACGCGATCACCCTTGCTCACCAGCGGACGCTGGTTGATGCAGGTGTTCTGGTTCGAACGGGTGTATTTGGTCAGGTTGTAGATGTCGACACCGGCTTCGCCAGTTTCTACTTCGTCATCGGCAACACGAACCACGATACGGCTGGCATCAACGGAGTCGATCACGCCGCCACGACGAGCCACGACGCAAACGCCGGAGTCACGTGCTACGTTGCGCTCCATGCCGGTACCTACCAGCGGCTTGTCAGCACGCAGGGTCGGTACAGCTTGACGCTGCATGTTGGAACCCATCAACGCACGGTTGGCGTCATCGTGTTCCAGGAACGGGATCAGCGACGCTGCAACCGAAACTACCTGCTTCGGAGAAACGTCCATCAAGGTGACGTCTTCCGGCGCCTTGACGGTGAACTCGTTCAAGTGACGAACAGCTACCAGCTCGTCGACCAGGACTTTCTTGTCGTTCATCGTGGCCGAAGCCTGAGCGATCACGTGATCAGCTTCTTCGATGGCGGACAGGAATACGATCTCGTCGGTGACCAAGGCGTCTTTCACCACACGGTACGGGCTTTCGAGGAAGCCGTACTGGTTGGTGCGCGCATAGGCAGCCAGGGAGTTGATCAGACCGATGTTCGGACCTTCCGGCGTTTCGATCGGGCAAACACGACCGTAGTGCGTCGGGTGTACGTCACGGACTTCAAAGCCAGCGCGCTCACGGGTCAGACCGCCCGGGCCCAGTGCAGAAACACGGCGCTTGTGGGTGATCTCGGAGAGCGGGTTGTTCTGGTCCATGAACTGCGAAAGCTGGCTGGAACCGAAGAACTCTTTCACCGCCGCAGCCACTGGCTTGGCGTTGATCAGGTCTTGCGGCATCAGGCCTTCGCTTTCAGCCATCGACAGACGCTCTTTGACCGCACGCTCAACACGTACCAGGCCAACGCGGAACTGGTTCTCGGCCATTTCACCTACGCAGCGAACACGACGGTTACCCAGGTGGTCGATGTCGTCGACGATGCCTTTGCCGTTACGGATGTCGACCAGGGTCTTCAATACCGCGACGATGTCTTCCTTGCACAGCACGCCCGAACCTTCGATCTCGGTACGACCGATACGACGGTTGAACTTCATCCGGCCGACCGCAGACAGGTCATAGCGCTCAGGGCTGAAGAACAGGTTGTTGAACAGGGTTTCGGCAGCGTCTTTGGTTGGTGGCTCACCAGGACGCATCATGCGATAGATCTCGACCAGTGCTTCCAATTGGTTGCTGGTGGAGTCGATCTTCAGTGTGTCGGAGATGAACGGACCGCAGTCGATATCGTTGGTGTACAGGGTCTCGATGCGAACAACCTGGGCCTTGGCGATCTTGGCCAGGATCTCGGTGTTCAGCTCGGTGTTGCACTCAGCCAGGATTTCGCCTGTAGCCGGGTGAACGATGACCTTGGCGGTAGTGCGACCCAAGACGTAGTCCAGTGGCACTTCCAGCTCTTTGATACCGGCTTTTTCGATCTGGTTGATGTGGCGCGCAGTGATACGACGGCCAGCCTCAACGATGACCTTGCCTTTTTCGTCCTGGATGTCCAGTACAGCAATTTCACCACGCAGACGCGAAGCGATCAGCTCCAGCTTGAGGGTTTCATCCTTCAGGCTGAATACGTTGGTGGTATAGAAAGCATCCAGCACTTGCTCAGTGGTGTAGCCGAGCGCGCGCAGCAATACCGAGGCCGGCAGCTTGCGACGACGGTCGATACGCACGAACACGCAGTCTTTCGGGTCGAACTCGAAGTCCAACCACGAACCGCGGTACGGAATGATCCGCGCGGAGTACAGGAGTTTGCCGGAGCTGTGCGTCTTGCCGCGGTCGTGGTCGAAGAACACGCCCGGGGAACGGTGCAGCTGGGAAACGATTACACGCTCGGTACCGTTGATTACGAAGGTACCGTTTTCAGTCATCAGTGGGATTTCGCCCATGTAGACTTCTTGCTCTTTGATGTCCTTGATCGCTTTGTTCGACGATTCTTTGTCGAAAATGATCAGACGGACTTTTACCCGCAAAGGTACGGCGTACGTAACGCCACGCAACACGCATTCTTTGACATCAAATGCCGGTTCGCCCAGGCGATAACCGACGTACTCCAGCGCAGCATTGCCGGAGTAGCTGATGATCGGGAAAACGGATTTGAAGGCCGCATGCAGGCCCACGTCGCGGAACTGATCTTTGGTCGCTCCCGCCTGCAAGAATTCACGATACGAATCCAGCTGGATAGCCAGAAGGTACGGGACATCCATGACGTCCGGCAACTTGCTAAAGTCCTTGCGGATACGTTTTTTCTCAGTATATGAGTAAGCCATCAGCGTTCCCCAGCTTGGTCACCTGCTTGTTTGGCCCCTCCGACGGGAGCAGCCAGAAAATCTTGCAAACCCCATGGTTTGCACCACCGCTTCGGGTGGCTACAGCGCGTTAATGGCGGCGACCGAGTCGACAGCCAAGAACGGAAAAAGGCCGGTGGCAAGAGCCACCAGCCATCAGCCTTCAGCTTAACGCTTGGGCTGGAGACGCAAGGTCGATGCTTACTTCAGCTCGACTTTAGCGCCTGCTTCTTCCAGAGTAGCTTTGGCTTTGTCAGCGGCGTCTTTCGACACAGCTTCCAGAACCTGGGCAGGAGCGCCGTCAACTACAGCCTTGGCTTCTTTCAGGCCCAGACCGGTCAGTTCACGTACTGCCTTGATCACGTTTACTTTCTTCTCGCCAGCTTCCAGCAGCATGACGTTGAATTCGGTTTGCTCTTCAGCAGCGACAGCAGCAACAGCTGGGCCAGCGGAAGCAGCGGCAGCGGAAACGCCGAATTTTTCTTCGAAAGCTTTGATCAGCTCAACAACCTGCAGAACCGACATTTCAGCTACGGCGTTGAGGATATCGTCTTGGGAGATAGACATTGCTGTATTTCCTGAATTGGGGGACGGCCTACGCGGCCATCGAAATAAACAAAAATACGCGAGAGAATTTGCTCAGCCTTAGGCTGCGGCAGCTTCTTTTTGCTCGCGAACTGCAGCCAGAGTACGAGCCAGCTTGCTGGTAGCGCCTTGAATCACGCTCATCAGCTGCGAAATAGCTTCGTTACGGGTCGGCAGTGTTGCCAGTACGTCGATTTGGTTAGCTGCGAGGAACTTGCCCTCGAACGCAGCTGCCTTGATCTCGAACTTATCCTGACTCTTGGCGAATTCTTTGAACAAACGGGCAGCAGCGCCTGGATGATCTTTAGAGAACGCGATCAGAGTCGGGCCGGTGAACACGTCGTTGAGAACACTGTATTCAGTGTCAGCAACGGCGCGCTTGAGCAGGGTGTTACGTACAACACGTACGTATACGCCAGCTTCACGAGCCTCTTTACGGAGTCCGGTCATAGCGCCTACTGTCACACCACGGGCATCAGCCACGACAGCGGACAGAGCAGCTTTGGCAGCCTCGTTGACTTCAGCGACGATGGCCTTCTTGTCTTCGAGATTAATTGCCACGGGTTTAACTCCTGCTTGTTACCGTTTCATCTGGCCTAGGCCTGATGTCGTTTTGGTGTCTGATTCGGTAAGGAACCGGGAGCACCATCTGCGTAGGCTTGTTGGTTTAAGACTTGCGTCGCCTACGGTCTTGGATAGCCCCCGCCAGGCAGGGACCCCAATCTTTCAATTGGCGCAATTACTTGCGCCAATTTATGTCTTATACGTCCAGCGAGCCTTGGTCGATGACCAGGCCTGGGCCCATAGTGGTGCTCAGGGTAACGCGCTTGACGTAGATACCTTTCGAAGAAGCAGGCTTGATACGCTTCAGATCAGCGATCAGGGCTTCAACGTTTTCCTTCAGCTTGACGGCATCGAAGCCGACTTTGCCAACGGAGGTGTGAATGATGCCGTTTTTGTCGGTGCGATAACGAACCTGACCAGCCTTGGCGTTTTTAACCGCGGTAGCTACGTCTGGAGTTACGGTGCCGACTTTAGGGTTAGGCATCAGGCCACGTGGACCGAGGATCTGACCCAACTGACCTACAACGCGCATTGCATCCGGGGAAGCAATTACGACGTCATAGTTCAGGTCGCCGCCTTTCATTTCGGCAGCCAGGTCATCCATGCCAACGCGATCAGCACCGGCGGCCAGAGCAGCTTCAGCAGCTGGCCCCTGGGTGAAGACGGCAACACGTACAGTCTTGCCAGTACCGTGTGGCAGCACAGTAGCGCTACGAACGACCTGGTCGGATTTACGTGGGTCAACGCCCAGGTTCACAGCAACGTCAACAGACTCGCTGAACTTGACAGTCGACAGCTCGGTCAGCAGGGCAGCAGCGTCTACGAAGTTGTAGGACTTGCCCGCTTCGATTTTGCCGGCGATAGCCTTTTGGCGCTTGGTCAGCTTAGCCATTACACACCCTCCACGTTAAGGCCCATGCTACGAGCAGAACCGGCGATGGTACGCACGGCTGCATCCATATCAGCTGCAGTCAGATCCGCGTTTTTGGTTTTCGCGATTTCTTCCAGCTGAGCACGGGTTACGGTGCCAACCTTAACGGTGTTAGGACGAGCGGAACCGCTGGTCAGACCGGCAGCTTTCTTCAGCAAAACCGAAGCCGGGGTCGACTTGGTTTCGAAGGTGAAGCTACGGTCGCTGTATACAGTGATGATCACTGGAGTCGGCAGACCTGGCTCAAGACCCTGAGTACGGGCGTTGAAGGCCTTGCAGAATTCCATGATGTTCACGCCGTGCTGACCCAGAGCTGGACCGACGGGTGGGCTAGGGTTGGCCTGAGCGGCCTTCACTTGCAGCTTGATGTAAGCGGTAATCTTCTTGGCCATGAGGCACTCCAATTACGGGTTCAAACGCCTCGAAAGGCTCCCCGGTTACTTGCGCGTTTATCCCAGTGACGACAAAACCCCACAGCCTAGGCTGCGGGGTTGGGATGCTTGCCCAGCTAGACCTTTTCGACCTGGCTGAACTCCAACTCTACCGGGGTAGAGCGACCGAAAATGAGCACTGCCACTTGGATCCGGCTCTTTTCGTAGTTAACTTCTTCGACCGTACCGTTAAAATCAGCGAACGGACCGTCTGTAACGCGAACAACCTCACCCGGCTCGAACAATGTCTTCGGCTTGGGCTTGTCGCTACCGTCAGCAACACGACGCAGAATTGCTTCCGCCTCTTTGTCGGTGATCGGAGCAGGCTTGTCGGCAGTACCGCCAATAAAGCCCATGACGCGAGGGGTATCCTTGACCAAGTGCCAAGTACCTTCGTTCATGTCCATTTGTACCAGCACGTAGCCAGGGAAGAACTTGCGTTCGCTTTTGCGCTTCTGCCCATTCCGCATTTCAACCACTTCTTCAGTGGGAACCAGAATTTCGCCGAAGCCATCTTCCATGCCTGCCAGCTTTACGCGCTCCAGCAAAGAGCGCATAACATGCTTCTCGTAACCCGAGTAAGCATGCACAACGTACCAACGCTTAGCCACGGGACACCCTTAGCCAACAATCAAGGAAACAAGCCAGCCGAGCAGGGAATCAAGCCCCCACAACAGCAACGCCATAACCAGAACAACAGCCACGACAATCAATGTGGTCTGAGTGGTTTCTTGGCGAGTCGGCCAAACGACTTTACGGATTTCGGTGCGAGCTTCCTTAACCAATACCGCGAAGGACTTGCCTTTGGCAGTCTGCAGGCCTACAAAGGCAGCTACAGCAGCGAGGGCAAGCAAAGCGAGTACACGGTACAGGATCGGCGAAGCAGAATAGTACTGATTGCCAACAACGCCTACGACCACCAAGGCGACTACAGCGAGCCACTTTACTAGATCGAAACGAGAGCTTTGAGCTTCAGCCTTAGGAGTCATCTATGAAGATCCTGTGAAAAGAAAGCCAGACACACCACGTGAATCTGGCAGGTCAGGAGGGAATCGAACCCCCAACCTACGGTTTTGGAGACCGTCGCTCTGCCAATTGAGCTACTGACCTAAAACAAAATCAGGCCGACCATTATGCAGGCCTGAAAAAGACTTTACAACAACCAACCCCACAAGACCTGAAACATCGAACAACATTCAAGCCGAGGCAGCTGTTAAAACAAAGGCAGATATTTTCATATCTGCCTTGTCATATGGAGCTCTTGAGCGGATTTGAACCGCTGACCTCACCCTTACCAAGGGTGTGCTCTACCAACTGAGCTACAAGAGCGAAACACCTTGCACAACCTGCAAACTTGGAGCGGGTAGCGGGAATCGAACCCGCATCATCAGCTTGGAAGGCTGAGGTTCTACCACTAAACTATACCCGCGGAGCTTGCAGCTCACGCTAAAAATGGTGGAGGGGGAAGGATTCGAACCTTCGAAGTCGTAGACGTCAGATTTACAGTCTGATCCCTTTGGCCGCTCGGGAACCCCTCCTAAGCGAGCCGGCATTTTACATCACGCCGACCTTCTGTCAAGCATTTTCTCATTTAAATTATGAGGTTAGCTGCATTGACGGTAGCTTCGCACTGTAGCCCTTAAAGGTCTTCACTGCGAAGCGGGCGCCATTCTATGCAAACTATTCGAGAGTTGCAATGCCTTCGCACAGCATTATTTTATGTTTTAACTCATTGAATTCATTAGCAAGGCTTTCAAAGGGCAGATCGTCAGCCAGGCGACGGCTTTCAGGGGCCACACGCAACCAATAACCCGAGGCGCTCTGTGCATTCAGCAACTGGACCGTGACCTTTATATCCAGGCTCGTGAGCCTCTGCTCAAGAGAAGAGGCCTGGCGTCGATCCGAGAAACCACCGATGTACAAGCAGGTATTCTGCGCCTCCGCCGACCTCGCTCGATCACGCCGAGCAACCGCATCTGCCGACTCACTCAAGAGGCGAATATCTTGCTGCGCTCCTCGATGGAGATTCAAGGGCGTGACATCCTTGGCCCGCAATGGCGCCTCTTGCTGATGCCAGACGTAATAAAAAACATTGAGAACCAGTAAAAGTAAAAACAGCCAGCGCATAATCACCTCAAGACAAAGGACACGCCATCGCCAAACCAACAAACACCAGGTCCGGGACCAGCCGAGCCTGAGGCGCAGCATCCCTGACCAGGTCGGCATCGCCTCCAGTGAGGAAGACCGTGAAATCCTCCCCCCAATAGCCTCGCGCCAACTCGAGCTGAGTCAGCACGAAACCTCTAAGCATGAGCGTACAACCACGCTCGACGGCCTCTACGGTCGTGCGACCTGGAGAGAGACGCTCCAGCGCCCGCTCAGCGGCCGCGTCGTCATAGCGTATCTTGCGAGTATGGGTTCGCAGTTGATTACGCATAAGCGGCATACCCGGACAAATAAAACCACCCAGGTGCTCACCGTCCGGACCGATAAAATCTGCGGTCGCCGCCGTACCAAAATCGAGTACCAGGCATGCACCTGACGCCAACTTGAACGCGCCTAGCATGGCCAGCCATCGATCCATTCCTAGGCGCTGGAAGTCTTCGTAGCCGTTGCGCACTCCGCTCATTTCTCGAGCAGAGGTGGCACAGGAAACAGCAACGCCAAATGCCCCTACCAACGCGGCTATCAACTTATCGGTCTCCTCAAGCGCGCGAACACTCACCAACCGACAACGCGTGAGCAATAGACCAGGCAAAGCCACCAAACTGTCGATAAGCGCAATATCCGAACCTGCGATGCCTTCGGCGCGGACACTTGCATCACTCGACTCAAGAACACGCCACTTGATAAAGCTATTTCCACAGTCGAGCTCAAGAATCATCACGCAACCTCAGGCTTAGCTCACCACCGCTGTATATTTTCTCAACGCCACCGACATCCAAACGCAACGCGCCCTGACAATCCACACCGAGCACAACCCCATCAATCTGATTGACGCCCGCAATAAGCGACACACTCTTCCCTTGCCACGCGTGATGCTGCTCCCATTCTGCTTGCAGCCCGGCAAAACCCGCAGCCTTGTGTCGGTCTAGGTAGGCTTGTAGTTGCAAGCCCAGTCGCGCCACCAGGTGATTGCGATCAACAGAAGAGCCCGTCTCGAGCTGCATCGAGGTCCACTGCTGATCAACCTCTACAGCCTTCTGCATATTCACATTGATACCTATCCCTAGCACAACGTGACAGATATCTGCGGGATCTCCCACCAACTCAAGCAAGATGCCTGAGACTTTCTTGTGCCCAACCAGGACGTCGTTTGGCCACTTCAAAGCTGCGCCCTCCACGCCCGACTCACGCAGAGCCTGCAGGACTGCCAGCCCCACCACCAGACTCAGCCCTTCCAGTTGCCGCAGGCCGCCCTCAACACGCAATACAAGGCTGTAGTAAACGTTTTGCGCAAATGGACTGACCCATTTGCGGCCTCGTCGCCCCCTACCAGCCGTCTGCTGCTCCGCTAGCACAATAAAAGGAGCCGCACTGCCCGCATCGACAAGACGTAAAGCCTCAGCATTAGTGGAGTCAATGGAGTCGAAAATGTGAACGGGCCAAGCCAAGGAAGCCGCCCTCTGAGAAATTTCCTGCGCATTCAAAAACATCAATGGCGCAGCCAATCTATATCCGCGTCCCCGGACCTTATGAATGGGGAGATTCAATTCTGCCTCAAGATGCTGAAGCTGCTTCCACACGGCACTGCGACTGACGCCTAGGGCGGCACCAAGCGCTTCTCCAGAATGAAAGCGACCATCTTTCAGAAGTTTCAACAACGTCAGCATGCACATATCGCCACAGAATGAGGCACGCATGATAGCCATGCGCAGGGTCATTGCATAGAAAGGCTGGATATCAGTCATGATCGACGCCCCACCAGATTTTCGAGCGCCCAAAACAAAACCCCAACTGCTTTCGCAATTGGGGTTTCGGAATTTAATCTTGACGATGACCTAC
>NZ_JBWKRA010000034.1:0-41029 GCF_059419065.1 Pseudomonas sp. GW821-FHT07B01
GTAAAAGCGGAACCCTAAGTGGCCGTTACCGCAGGAATGGATATGTACACGGTCCAACTGTGTTGACTGTCAGGCCGCCATCGCAGGCAAACCAGCTCCCACGGGCAGCATTTGCAGCCGACCGATTCGGCCCTGTGTTGCATGAATTCTGAGGATGCCCACCCGGCTCAAACAACGCAATCCTTGCGTCGCAACAAGCCCCAGAGCCGAGTGGACGGTGCGCATCATAAGGAGTGAAACGGCACTTGTCCTCCAGACAATTCTGAACAAATGTGCACATTCCGTGTGTGTGGCGAGGGAGCTTGCTCCCGCTCGGCTGCGCAGCCGCCGCCAATGGGGGCGCTTCGCACCCCAGCGGGAGCAAGCTCCCTCGCCACAGGTTGCGGGTTTGCTTACGCCAGCCGCTGCGCGATTTCGTCTTTGACCAATAGCCGTTTCTTCTTCAGCTTTTCCACATCCTCATCGCTGGCACTGGCTTTTTCCGCTTTTAGCACCTCAGCGTCGGCGTCGTCGTATTGAGTGAGCAGCGCATCCAACCGTTTGTCCTGCGCCCTGCGTTCGTGAACAACTTCCTTGCTCAATCCCAAGTCCTGATACAGGTCGTGTTTCACTGGCATGGCGTACCTCCACAGATTGATCGATGGTCTACGCCCTTGAAGCTAGCCCATTCCAACAAGACTTGTCATGTTTGAAGTCAAGAACGACCCGTTCGTCGCGGCGCAAGCGATGGGATCAAACCTTTGCCCCGCCCCGCCCTCCACTGTAGATCGCCACCCCAGGGAGAACGGTTTTATGAGTCACGTTGCCACTGCTGCCGACACCCAATGCATCAATACCCTACGCACCCTGGCCATGGATGCCGTGCAGAAGGCCAATTCGGGTCACCCTGGCACGCCCATGGGCCTGGCGCCCGTGGGGTACACACTGTGGAGTCGCTTCCTGCGTTATCACCCCGAACATCCCGACTGGCCCAACCGTGACCGTTTTGTGTTGTCGGTGGGGCATGCCTCGATGTTGCTGTATTCGCTATTGCACCTGGCCGGCGTGGTAGAGATCGACGCCCACGGCAAGCGTTCCGGCCAACCGGCCGTCAGCCTCGAGGATATCAAGCAGTTCCGGCAGATGGGCTCCAAGACCCCTGGCCACCCCGAGTACCGCATGACCACAGGCGTAGAAACCACCACGGGCCCGTTGGGCCAGGGCTGCGCCAACAGCGTGGGCATGGCCATGGCTGAGCGTTGGCTGGCTCAGCGCTTCAACCGCGACGGCCAGGTGCTGTTTGACTACGACGTCTACACCCTGTGCGGTGACGGCGACATGATGGAAGGCATCAGCAGCGAAGCCGCGTCCCTGGCCGGGCACTTGAAGCTCGATAACCTGTGCTGGATCTATGACAACAACACCATCAGCATCGAGGGCCACACTGAGCTGGCGTTCAGTGAAGACGTGATCCAACGCTTCCAGGCGTATGGCTGGCACACCGTGCATGTCACCGACGCCAATGACTTGCAGGCCTTGAGCGTGGCGCTGGAAACCTTCAAGGCCAACACCGGCGCGCCCACCTTGATCGTCGTGGACAGCGTGATCGGCTACGGCTCACCGCACAAACACAATACCGCTGCTGCCCATGGCGAGCCGTTGGGGGACGATGAAATTCGCCTGACCAAGGCCGCCTATGGCTGGCCGCAGGATTCGAGCTTCCTGGTGCCGCAAGAGGCTCGCACAGTGTTGCGCGATGCCCTTTACGAACGTGCCGAGCCGTTGTACGCCGAATGGAACCAGACCCTGGCCTCCCTCGAGCCGCAACGGGCCGATGAACTGCAACGCATGCGCGCCGGGGAAATGCCCGAGCAATGGCAAGCGCACCTGCCAGACTTTGCCGCCGATGCCAAAGGCGTCGCCAGCCGTGCCTCAGGCGGCGAAGTGTTGAATGCCTTCGCCCAACAGATCCCCTGGCTGCTGGGCGGCTCGGCGGATTTGTCGCCCTCGACCAAGACCAACCTCACCTTCGACGACGCCGGGCGTTTCAGCGCGGATGATTACAGCGGGCGCAACCTGCACTTCGGTATCCGCGAACACGCCATGGGCGCAATCGCCAACGGCATGGCGCTGTCCTACCTGCGCCCGTATACCTCGACCTTCCTGGTATTCAGCGATTACATGAAACCGCCGATCCGCCTGGCGGCGATCATGGAATTACCCGTGATCTTCGTGTTTACCCATGACTCCATCGGCGTCGGCGAGGATGGACCGACACATCAGCCTATCGAACACCTCACCCAACTGCGGGCCACGCCGGGGCTGTTGACCTTGCGCCCGGGCGATGCCAATGAAACGCTGGAATTGTGGAAAGTCGCCTTGGCCCAGACTCATCGGCCCAGCTGTGTCGTGCTGTCACGCCAGCCGCTGCCCACCCTGGATCGCACCCAGTACGCGGCGGCCTGCGGTGCGGCCAAAGGTGCCTACGTGCTGGCCAGTGCGCAAGAGCCTGAGGTCATCCTGATAGGAACAGGCAGCGAAGTCAGCCTGGCGGTAGCCGCCTATGAGCAGCTCAAAGGTGAAGGCATTGCCGCCAGCGTGGTATCGATGCCCAGTTGGGAGCTGTTTGAAGACCAGGATCAAGCCTACCGCGACAGTGTGCTGCCGCCCGCGGTGAAAGCCCGCGTAGTGGTGGAACAGGCAGGTCCCTTGGGCTGGGACCGCTATGTCGGGCAGACCGGCGCCAAGGTGGTGATGAACAGTTTTGGGGCCTCGGCACCGCTGGCAAAGTTGCAGGAGAAGTTCGGGTTTACCCTGGACAATGTGGTGAAGCTGGCCAAGCAACAGCTCCAGTTGGCTGAAAACTGACCCGCATAAGCGCGCGGGGCTGGTTCGCAGTCACGCCAGTAACCGCGCAAGTTCTTCACGGCAATAGTCGACAAACAATTGCACCGGCTTGGTCAGCGGTGCACGACGCAACCACACGGCCGACAGCCCGGACCCCGTGACCGTTTCAGCCAAGGGAATGCACACCACCTTCTGCCCATCATAGGTGTACTCGCTGAAGGGTTTGGTCACCAGGATCGAGAACCCGAACCCGCGCCCCACCATGCCCCGCACCATTTCGATGGAGGGCGAGCTGAATACGATATTCGGGGTCAGCCCGCGCTCTTCGAAGATGCTCACGAAGTAGGTACGGCTGGGCAACACGTCCAGCAAAATCATTGGCTCCAGCACTAGGTCGGCCAAGGACACCCTGGCCTGCTGGGCGAAGCGGTGATCGGCCGGCAGCAACGCATAGGGCTGTTGGGGCGGCATCAGTGGCGTGGTCTCGATAGTGCCGCCCAGGTCGTGCTCAAACAACATCGCCACGTCGATACTGCCTGCGGTCAGCGCCTGCACCAGTTCTTGCTGCTCGCCATCGCGGATGCGGATCTCCACCCCTGGCCAGCGCGCCTTGAAGCCAGCGATCAAGCGTGGCAGGTACAACGGCGCCACGGTTTCAAAGCAGCCGATGTCGATCTGCCCGGCCACCACGTCATTATCCGCCAGGGCGTTCTGCTCGAACTCATGGGCCACCCGCAACAGCTCCAAAGCCTTGCGATAAAAGCGCGCGCCACTGGGCGTAAGGGAAACGCCCTGGGCGTGGTGGCGGATAAACAGCTGCACGCCAAAGCTGTCTTCCAGCTGTTTGATCGCCGTGGACACCGACGGCTGGGCGATATACAGCTTGCGTGATGCCTCGGCGACGCTGCCGCATTCGGCCGTGGTCACAAAATATCTGAGCTGGCGCAGGTTGTAAGCAGCCATCGGCACCTCCATAAACGTGGGTTTTCGCCCCAAACAGGTGCGCAGATACACCGGTTTTTCAAGCCATTGAAGCCCATGCAACATACCGGAGCATAAAACCACGTGAGATATTTTTTTTAAGGTCTATAGCAACAAACTTACTAATTTACCTGCCTGCGCCCATTACAGATGATCACTCCAACAACAAAGCGCCGCCCGTGCAGCGCATAGCGAAGTACGTCCACGTACTCACCTTGCCTTGGAGCTCGTCATGGTCACCACTGCAACATCCTCCGCCCCGCTCATCGAAAAACACACGATTGGATACGTGCCCCCGGAAGATCGCCATGGAAAGGTAAGAGACCTGTTCACCCTGTGGTTCGGCGGCAACATTGCGCCGTTGCCGATCGTCACTGGCGCACTGGGTGTGCAACTGTTCCACCTCAACCTAGTGTGGGGCATTGTCGCCATCCTTGTCGGCCATTTGGTCGGCGGTGTGTTGATGGCATTGCACTCAGCCCAGGGCCCACAGATGGGCATCCCGCAGATGATCCAGAGCCGTGCTCAGTTCGGCTCCCTCGGCGCGTTGCTGGTGGTGGTGATTGCCGGGGTGATGTACATAGGCTTCTTCGCCTCCAACATTGTGCTGGCCGGTAAATCCCTGCATGGCGTGGTGGACGCCGTGCCTGTGCCGGTGGGCATCGTCATCGGCGCCATCGGTTCCGGGATCATCGGCATCATCGGCTATCGCTTCATCCACGTACTCAACCGCATCGGCACCTGGGTACTGGGCGCCGGCATCGTGCTGGGCTTTGGCTACATCTTCACCCATGTACAGACCACGGATTTCCTCACCCGTGGCAGCTTCAACATCTCGGGTTGGCTGGCCACCGTTTCCCTGGCCGCGCTGTGGCAGATCGCCTTTGCGCCGTACGTGTCGGACTACTCACGCTACCTGCCAGCCGACGTGCCGGTGGCTGCCACCTTCTGGACCACCTATCTGGGCTCGGCCCTGGGGTCGAGCCTGGCGTTCATCTTCGGCGCCGTGGCAGTGCTCGCCACGCCGGTAGGCATGGACACCATGGACGCCGTCAAACTCGCCACCGGCGCCATCGGCCCGTTGATGCTGGTACTGTTCCTGCTCAGCGTGATCAGCCACAACGCCCTCAACCTGTACGGCGCGGTGCTGTCGATCATCACCCTGGTACAGACCTTCGCCTACCGCTGGATCCCGACCGCGAAAAGCCGTGCCGTGATCTCCATCATCGTGCTGGCCGCCTGTTCGATTGCGGCGGTGTTTGCTTCCCAAGACTTCATCGGTCACTTCGTCGACATGGTGCTGGTGCTGCTCGTGGTGCTGGTGCCCTGGACGGCGATCAACCTGATCGACTTCTACGCCATTCATAAAGGCCAATACGACATCGCCTCGATCTTCCGTGTAGATGGTGGCATCTACGGCAAGTACAACCCGCAGGCGCTGCTGGCCTATGCGGTGGGGATCGCGGTGCAGATTCCGTTCATGAACACGCCGCTGTACGTGGGGCCGATTTCGCAGCACATCAACGGCGCGGACTTGTCGTGGGTGGTGGGGCTGGCCGTGACGTCACCGTTGTACTTCTGGTTGGCGAGTCGGGACAGTGCGTATAAGCGCCGGATGGACGGGGGCAAGTTGGTGGGTGGGGTTTGATACCGACGCTCGGTCGCGCCTGCCCTACCCGTCACAACGTGTAGGAGCGAGCTTGCTCGCGAAAAACTCACAGGCGCCGCGTTTATTCAGGAAGCACGCGTTATTGTTGACGCTTTTCGCGAGCAAGCTCGCTCCTTGTATGTTCCCCACACACCAGCATAAATGAGATCTAAGCTCGCTGGTGCGACATACGAAGATGTGTTTCTGGGGGAGACCGATCGCTCCTTAAGGCAGGACTTGCTCCTGACCTTGTCTGTAGAGAGGTCCCCCCGCCTCATTGCCCACCACGAAGAGTATCGAGAAGCCGACGAGTCGGACTTCGCATTACAAGGTTGCAGTGGCATGAAGTTCGAGGTCAGGGGAACCAGGAAGCATTTTTAACTCAGTTCTCTTGGAGTTGAAAGCATGAACATGCACGTCGGCTTGGATGTGGGATCTCGCACTACAGCGATGGGCTGGCGCAATGGCGGCCGCTTTGCAGGTCAGTGCAATATCGACCAGACACCGGCGGGGCGCAAAGCTGCTGTCGGCAAATTGCTTGAGCTCAAGCCTATGTCTGTGGTGATGGAAGCCACAGGAATCTACTACCTGGACTTGGCCATGGAGCTCGCTGCGGCGGGTTTGCCAGTCTCGGTTATCAATCCGAAGAGTTTTCACAACTTTGCAAAAGTGATGCTGAAAAACAGCAAAACGGACGCAATCGATGCCCAGTTATTAGCTGAGTACGGCGAACGCATGAGCCCAAGGTTGTAGACGCCGCCCACGTCAATACAACTTGAGCTGCGCGCTATCGGTCGCCACCTCAATCGTTTGACGGGTCATCGCACCCGCGCCAAAAACGAGCTGCATGCACTAAAAGCCACTCAAACAACTCTTCTGATGCTGATTGAGGACGAAGAAGAAGCCATCAAAGCCTTTGACAAACGAATCGAGCGTTTCCGACTAGCGGGTCGTGCATTGATCGACAACTGCCCAACGTTGAGCGCCCAGTTCGCCCACATGATCGCCGCCCCTGGCATGGGTGAGATCTCAGTATTTGCGGCGCTGGCTGAACTGACGACCTTACCGGTAACGCTCAAGTCAGCGCAGGTCAGCCGCCATGCCGGACTCGATGTCCGACTCACGCAATCAGGCACCAGCATTGATAAACCCGGCCGGATAAGTAAGGGCGGCAATGCCTATTTGCGCTCAGCGATGTACATGCCTGCGCTGACCGCCATACGTTGCGACCCAAACGTGAAAGCGTTTTACGAAGCCTTGGTGGCTCGAGGAAAGAGGAAGATGCAGGCTATTGTCGCAGTCATGCGCAAATACCTGACCGGACTATGGGCCTGCATGCGGGCAGGCGAAAACTTCAGTACAGCCAAGCTTTTTAGCGGTAAACACACCCAAAAAGCTTGACCGTAAACAGAGTATCTACAGGTTGATCGCGGGACGTCAGGGAGCGGTGTGTCGGCTGTCAGGACGCCGTCGCAGGCAAGCCAGCTCCCACATTGGAGCGCGGGATGTGGGGCCGTCGCCACAGGTCCAGCGTCGCATTAAAGTTGAACCTCCCGTTTCAGCTTTCAGGGCCAATGGCCTAGCGGTGCCAAAGGTACAAATGTTTCTCTATGATGTGGCCTTCACTGAACATCCCTGGAACCGCCCATGCCCTCCCTCACCTTGCGCAACGCCCAGCCCACCGACGCCGCACGCTGCTTTGAAATCGAAACCAGCGCCTACGAAGGCGATGAAGCCGCCACGCTTGCGAAGATTGCCACGCGCATCGCGCAGTATCCCCAGGGGTTTTTAATCCTGGAAACGGATGGCGAAGTGGTTGGGTTCATCAATTCTGGCTGCGCCCATGAGGTGGTGATGTCGGACGAAGCCTTCAAGGAGTTGGTGGGCCATTCGGCCGACGCGCCGAATGTGGTGATCATGTCGGTGGTGGTCGACCCGGCCCAGCAAGGTAAAGGCTATGCAAAAAAGCTCATGGACGAATTCGTGCGCCGCATGAGAACGATGGGCAAGCAGACCATCCACCTGATGTGCAAGAAGCAGCATGTACCGCTGTACCAACAAATGGGCTACACCTATGTGCGTCCTTCACCGTCGGATCACGGGGGGATGGCATGGCATGAAATGGTGATGGCTGTCTGACAAAGGCCATCGGGCCCAGAGGCCACGCAAGCGGTTCTCATCGTGAAGCAGCCAAAAACCTGCGCGACTTCACTTGTTGCCCCCGCAAGACGTAACACTGCAACCGACTGCTTCCTGCCTAAGCTGTCGTAACTTCCAAGGCACAAAAGCTTGCAATGCCTCAGTGGCAATCGCGTTGCGAATACCATGGGTGGCGTAAGTGTCGAGGAAAACTTGCATACCCAACATGCCAATGCACGGGGCGTCTTCAGCGGTGGCTTGACGAATGGTGACTGCAGGCATTGGGCGCCTGTAGCCTGGGTTGAGATGCCTCAGGTTTACCACAAACAAGCACCCTGCCACCCCTCACCGACCTCGCGGTGATAGCAGTTTTCTCAGCACACCATATTCACGTTTGATCAACTGATGCACGCTGTCTCTGTTCGTTGTGGGTTTGTCGGACCGCTCATTCCTTTTTTCACTGATTTTTAAGAGTGCGTCAGCACATCCATGCTCTTTGAAATACTCCTCGGTATTGACCCGCGGCAACGGAATCAACCCGCCACGGCGACTATCAAACACAACGCCTTTTACTTCGTAGGCTTTCAACACCTGTTTCAACCCACCATCGAAGCTTATAAACATGGGTATAAAAAAGTCGCCCATACCTTGAGACATGATGAGTGTCTCCATGAGCCGTGGCGCCGCCATATCCCAAGCAATATTGTCCAGTTTTTTCAATAGCCTTTTGGGCGCCTTTTGGCTTTTTTTTATTTTTTCCAGCATCGAAATCAACCGAGGTTCAACAAAATACTTATGTGCAACAATCGCCTCACGGTCCAAATAAACGCCAACCACGTCATTAACATAATCAAAAAATTCGGCAATCTTATATTTCGCCGACTTATTGGATGATAATTGAATCTTCACCATCCCAATCACTTGCAACAAGATGACACGTTGCATCAACGCAAAATTCAGAACCTGCGCTCGCCCTTCTTCAGAAGCGTAATAGCTGTGGCTGAAATTAATCGCCCTGCGGGTGGCCTCTCGGTGGCTGAACCTGGGTTTAGGATTAGAGGTGCGTTTGTATTCAGCGCAATCGATGCTTCTAAAAAGCTGCAGACTGACTAAGTTACTCCTGAACTTCTTACTTAAAGTCTTCCAAAACCTCAACGGTGAATACGCAGCGCACTGGTGAATATTTTTCACCTCTTTTACGTTCTCCGCCATATAGTAAAAATAATCAAAGTTCAGATCATCATTCAAAATATCATCGACAAAAGCGACCACTCTGTGGTGCATGGTTTTTAACGAGCGCCCGCGCATCAACGCATTCACGTACGAGGCCATATTAGTATCAAACATCAAACTATAATCGACTTTAAAGTCCGCACGCCCTTGCTGACAATAGGAAAACAGGATCTTATCATTTAAGAAATAGACTTCCCCGCCCGAAAAATAGGGAACCAGTACCGCATCATCGCCTTTCGCGTATTTTTTTACAGCGTTTGGAATATTTGCCCGCGCATAATCTTCCAAGGCAACTATCGCAGTGACATTCTCTTTCAAGCCAGTCGACATCCAGACCCGGTCTACTTCTGAAGCACTTCGGGCCTTAGATAACAAATAGGCAAGTTCCTCTATTCCTGGCAACTCTCTCACAAAATAAAATCCTTACATCAGATAAAAATCGTCCCCCAACACTAAAAACACCCAGCTTCCAGATTTAAAGTGGGGGCACATCCGTTGAATGGCTTACCAACTCCCGGAAGCCCCACCGCCGCCACTGGAACCCCCACCGCCCGACGAGCTGCTGCTGGAGCTGGAGCCGCTGGAACTTGAGCTGGACCCGCCGCCAGAGCCAGAACCTTCGCCGACCTTGCCAAAGATAATCAGCGCAACAAACGATGCGATAGGAAATGCCAGCAACCAGGCATCGCGATCACCGTCCAGCACCCACCCCGCTACGCCATACACGGCCACTGCCGCCAGCAGTCGTACGGCAAAGCCCGCGCGGCTGGTGCGCCAGGTCTCCCTCATGATCAGCAGCAGCACCAGGTACAAGCCCAGCACCACCAAGACGCCCAATGGCCACAGCAGCCAATGGATGAAACTGACGTCCACGTACTGGCTTGCCACCACCAACCCTAGGATATAAGCCAGCAGCCCGATCACGCCGTAAAACAGCGTACGTGCCTGCCACAACGCGCCAAATATAGCGCCGCCGATCAACAACGTCAGCGGCACTACAAACAGAAACATCGGCCAATCCCGACCGCCCGCCAGCAGAGCCAACAACAGCGTGGCAGCTACTGCGACGATCGAGGCCCTGCGCCAGTGCAACGTGCCAGCAGCGATCAATACACCTGCGAGCGCCCCCAGGATAAACGCCGCCAATATTGCGATAAATTGAGGGTTAAGCCCCGGCCCGGCCATTTCAGGCAGGTCGCCGCCGTCCACCAATACGACCAGCGCGTTCACGCCTTGCTCGATGCCACCGGCAAAGGCGCCCTGACGAAACGCAGGCGTGATCCGCTCTTCAATGATGCGATGGGCCAGCAGGTCGGTGACGATGCCTTCCAGGCCGTAGCCCACCTCGATACGTACCTTGCGGTCGTCCTTGGCCACCACCAGCAGGATGCCGTCGTTGACGTCCTTGCGTCCCAGTTTCCAGGCACGAAACAGTTGGTTGGCGTAGCCTTCGATATCGGCGCTGCCGGTGGTTGGCACCAGCAATACCGCCACTTGCGCGCCTTTGCGTTGTTCAAGGTCGGCGAGTTGTTGCTTGAGGCGCAGCACGGTGCCCGAATCGAGGGTATTGGTCAGGTCAATGACCCGCTGATCAAGGGCAACCCCAATCGGCGAGGTGTCCGCATGCGCGGTGATAAACAGGCTGGAAAATACCAGGGCCAGTAGGCTGAACACCGATTGCCGCACAAGCACGATCATGTATGGTTACCTGAAGTCTCTCCCTGAAGGCGCCGACTTTACCTTATCTGCACGCAAACGCGTGACCCAGGGCCTGCGACTATCTAAACTGCCCACTACGCTGCATAGCAATTAGCCATCCACGAGAACTCCATGGACCTACGTCACCGCAACAATGTACATGTGATGGGCAACGGTCCCTCGACGCTGGTGTTTTCCCACGGCTTTGGTTGCAACCAGGCTATGTGGAATGCCTTGGCACCGCACTTTTTCGAGCGCTTTCGCGTGGTGCTGTATGACCTGGTCGGCGCCGGCCTGTCGGACGTGAGTGCGTTCGACAAAGCCAAATACAGCCGCCTGGATGGCTATGCCCATGACCTGAACGAGATTATCGACGCCTACGCCCAAGGCCCGGTGATTCTGGTGGGCCACTCGGTCAGCGCGATGATCGGCACCCTCGCCGACCGTTTCATCCCGCAGCGCATTGCCGCGCACGTGATGATTGGCCCATCGCCGCGCTATATCGATACCGAGGAATATGTCGGCGGTTTCAAGCGCGACGACATCGACGACCTGCTCGACACCCTCGACAGCAACTACCTGGGCTGGTCCAGCGCCATGGCCCCGGTGATCATGGGCGCCCCGACGCAGCCGCACCTGAGCGAGGCGCTCACCGACAGCTTCTGTCGCACCGAGCCGGACATCGCCAAGCAGTTCGCCCGCGTGACCTTCCTGTCGGATAACCGCCAGGATGTGTTCGGCCTGACCACCCCGGTGCTGATCCTGCAATCGACCGACGACCTGATCGCCCCCGTGGCCGTGGGTGAATACCTGCACACCGTGTTACCTAACAGCACTTATTGCCTGGTCGAGAATGTCGGCCATTGCCCGCATATGAGCGCCCCCCAGGCGTGTGCCGCGGCGATGGACCGGTTCCTGGCCCCTTGGGCGGCTGCCGATGCCCGTTGACCCGCTGTTTGACAGCGCGGCCTGTGCCCTGGCGGTGACCCAGGAAGATGGCACGATCCTGCACGTCAACCCGCGCTTGTGCGATTGGCTGGGCTTCACTGCGGCCCAGCTGCTGGGCCGGCGTTTCCAGGACCTGCTGGCCATGGGCGGGCGGATTTTCTACCAGACGCACCTGGCGCCAATGCTGCGCATGCACGGTAGCGTCACCGAGGTGAAACTCGACATCCGCCATTGCAACGGGCACAAAGTCACGGTCTTGCTCAATGCCAACCAGCGCCAGCAGCCGGACGGCGTGGTGTATGACCTGGCGCTGTTCGGCACCACCGACCGTGACAAGTACGAGCGCGAACTGCTCAATGCGCGCAAGCAGGCCGAAGCCCTGCTGCAGGAAAAAACCGCCACGGAACTGGCCCTGCAACAGGCCCAGGCCGAGCTAAGCGAGGCCTACGCCATTGCCCAGCGCCGGGCGTTGTTTGCCGAACAGATGGTGGCGATTGTCAGCCACGACCTGAAAAACCCTCTGACGGCGATCCGCATGGCCGCCGACTTTCTCCAGCGCGGCGAGCGCACGGCCAAGGAGCGCCAGCTACTGGGGCATATCGGCCAGTCATCCGAACGCGCCCATCGCATGATTGCCGACCTGCTGGACTTCACCCAGGCCCGGGTCGGCCAGGGCATTACCATCAAGCCGCAACCGCTGGACCTGCATGGCGTTATTCATCGCAGCGTCGACGAACTGCGGGTGGCCTTCCCCAAGGCCACGCTGGTGCATCACGCCGAGGGCCAGGGCGACGCGTGCCTGGACGCCGACCGTGTGCAACAGATGATCGGTAACCTGGTGGCCAACAGCGTGGCCTATGGCGACTTGCTGCAGCCGATTACCATCACCTCACGCCTGGGCGACAACACCTGCGCGGTCGCGGTGCACAACCACGGCCCGGCGATTCCCCAAACCCTGCTGGCCGGATTGTTCGAACCCATGACCCGCGGCACCGACCAGGGCAGCGACGTGCGCAGCGTAGGCCTGGGCCTGTATATCGTGCGCGAACTGGCCAAAGTACATGGCGGCGACGTGGCGGTGAGTTCCTGTGCGAGCGCCGGTACCACGTTTACCGTGAAGTTCTAGTACAGGTACGCGGTGCCCTGCATGATCGGCTCGACACCGCCGGTCAATATCACCCCGCCCTGCCCGTCCCATTGCACCGTGACTGCGCCGCCGTCGCACTGGACCTCCACACGCTCATCGAGCAGCCCTCGCCGGATGCCGTTGACGACCGCCCCGCAACAGCATGAACCGGACCCCAGCGGCACACCGCCGCCACGCTCCCAGATACGCAGGCGGATATGGCCGCGGTCCAGCACTTGCACGAAATGCACATTGGTCCTGGCCGGAAACAGCGGGTGAACTTCCAGGGTCGAGCCCATGGCCTCAATATCGAGCGCAGTCACATCCTCTACAAAAAACGTGCAATGCGGGTTGCCCATGCTGCACGCTGCCGGCTGGCCGTCGATAGGCAACACGCAGGTGTCCATCGCCTTGGCCAAGGGTACCGACGCCCAGCCCAGCGAGGGTGCGCCCATGTCCACCGACACCCGCTGCCCATCAGCACGTGTGCATGTCAGTAAACCGCGGTCGCTAAGCAGCACGATGGTCTCGGCGCCTGCCTCATGCATCAGGCGATCGGCCACGCCACGAGTCGCGCTGCCGCAGGTTTGCAGGCGTGTTCCGTCCGGGTTCCAGAACTGAACGCGCGCGGCGGCCTGCTCACAGTCGAGCACCACCGCCAGTTGATTGAAACCGATGCCGGTGCGGCGGTTACCCAGGTGGCGGGCAATCTGCGCATTAACGGGGTTATCCTCGCCACGGCGGTCGATGATAATGAAGTCGTCGCCGTGGGCGTGCATCTTCACGAACGGCAGGGTCATGGGCGCTCCTGTGGGTGAAATGAATCACGCGGTTCTAATACCACTGTAGGAGCGAGCTTGCTCGCGAAAAACTCACAGGCACCGCGTTTATTCAGGCAGTACGCGTTTTGTTGGCGTTTTTCGCGAGCAAGCTCGCTCCTACATATGGGGTTGATGGGTCATGCTTATTGTATTCAGCGGCTTGCCTGGCAGTGGCAAGACCACGATTGCCAGGGAGCTGGCGCGACAGTTGGGCGCGGTTTACCTGCGTATCGATGTGATTGAGCAGGCGCTGCGGGAGGCTGCGGTGTTGGTGGGCGATGTGGGGGCCAGCGGCTACGGTGTGGCGAATGCGCTGGCGCTGAGTAACCTGCGCCTGGGACAGCGGGTGATCGCCGATTGTGTGAACCCGGTGAAGGAAAGCCGCGATGCCTGGCAAGCGGTGGCGACAGCGGCCGGCGTGGCACTGATCAATATCGAGGTGGTGTGTACCGATCAGCAGGCGCATCGGCGTCGAGTCGAAGGGCGTGTGGGCGATATTCCCGGGCTGGTGCCACCGACCTGGGAATCGGTACAGGCACATGAGTATGAACGCTGGGAGGTACCACCGTTCAGGCTGGATACGGCGCAGATGACGCCGGCAGAGGCTGTCGCGGCAGCCTTGCTCCATATAGGCTAAAACCCAACCCTGTGGCGAGGGAGCTTGCTCCCGCTGGGGAGCGAAGCGGCCCCGCTCTTTGTGGGACTGCTACGCAGTCCAGCGGGAGCAAGCTCCCTCACCACAATCTTTAGAAGTTACCGCGCAGCGCCTCAAGCCCGCCTTCGTAAATACCGGCAAACAATTCCTCGACTTGCGCATCGGTGGTACCCGCTGCCGGCGTGAACACGCCGGACCAGGTCACTTTCGCCGAGGTGTCCGTCAACGCTTCAACCTGCAAGGTCGACAGGTAGGCACTCACCGGAAACGGCGACGCTTCAATGGTGTAGCTGTAGGTGCGCGCCACGTTGTCGAAAGTCTGCAAGCGCTCGACAATCGTGCCGCCGTCAGCGGCGGTCAGGTGACGCACACGACCACCCTCGCTCGGCTCGCTCTTGGCAATCAAAGGCAGCCAGTCGGGCAGGCTGTTGAAGCCGCCAATCAGTTGCCAGACCTGGTCGGCCGACACCGCAATTTCAATCACAGAAGACGCTGTTGCCACGATCAATACTCCAGTCAGGAAAAAATCAGATTGCCATGCTGTCGACAACGCCACCGTCGACCCGCAGCGCGGCACCGGTCGTCGCTGAAGACAGCGGTGAAGCAATGTACGCCACCAGGTTCGCCACTTCATCCACATTGGCCGCGCGCTGGATGATCGAGGTGGGCCGCGCATGGCGCACAAACACATCCGCTTCCTCGCGGGCACTGCGCCCGGATTCGGCCGTAGCGTCCTTGAGCATGTGTTCCAGGCCATCGGTAAAGGTCGGCCCCGGCAAGATAGCATTCACCGTCACCCCAGTACCCGCCAGGCGCTTGGCCAGGCCGTGGGACACCGCCAGGTTGGCGCTTTTGGTCACCCCGTAGTTGATCATGTCGGCCGGCGTCGCCACGCCAGACTCCGACGACACGAAGATCACCCGGCCCCAGCCCTGCTCGACCATACCCGGCACATAATGCCGCGCCAGGCGCACACCGGAGATCACATTGACCTCATAGAAGCGCGCCCACTCACTGTCCGGCGCGTCGAAGAAATCCACCGCGTCGAAGATGCCCAGGTTGTTGACCAGAATGTCGGCGCGGGGTTCGGCGGCGAAGAGTTTCTGTGCGCCTTCAACGGTGCCGAGGTCGGCCACCACACCACGCAGTTGAGCAGCGGGAACCGCCTGGCGAATGCTCGCCAAGGCGTCGTCCACCTTGCCTGCATCACGCCCGATCACCACCACCGTGGCACCGGATTGCGCCAGGGCCTGGCTGATGCCCAGGCCGATACCGGCGGTGCTGCCGCTGACAATAGCCACTTTGCCGCTTACATCAATCTTCATGCTCAAGCTCCTTAACGTGAGAGAGGCAAAGGTGCACGGTCCGAGATCAAGCGGGCCTCGCGCAACGCCTGCCAGAAGGCTGCTGGAATCTGTTCAGACAACGCCGCGACGTCTTCGGCAATCCGCCCCGGACGACTGGCACCGGGAATCACCGCCGCCACCGCCGGATGCGCCAGTGAAAACTGTAGCGCAGCGGCCTTGATACTGACGCCAAACGCCTGGGCAATCGCCTTGATGTGCTCGACCTTGGCAATGATCGCCGGACCGGCTTGCTGGTATTCAAAGTGCGCACCGCCAGCGAGGATGCCGGAGCTGTACGGGCCACCGACGACGATCTCGACCTGCTGGGCGTGGGCTGCGTCCATCAGGCGCTGCAAGGCGCGGTCGTGGTCCAGCAGCGTATAGCGACCCGCCAGCAGAAAGCCGTCGGGCTGGGCTTCGGCCAGGTCCAGGGTCAACTCGCAAGGCTCGACACGATTGACGCCCAGCCCCCAGGCCTTGATCACTCCTTGCTCGCGCAAACGGGTGAGTACTTTGAAGGCACCAGTGCGGGCCTGGTTGAAGTATTCCAGCCATTGGTCGCCGTAAAAATCCTGGGCGATGTCGTGAACCCACACGATGTCCAGGCGATCGGTTTGCAGGCGTGTCAGGCTGTCTTCAATGGAGCGCAGGGTGGCGTCGGCGCTGTAGTCATTGATTATTTTATTGGGCCGGCCGTGTTCGAATACGCCGCTTTTTTCCCCAAGGTCACGGGCGGTTTCTTCGACTTCATCGAGAATTACCCGGCCAACCTTGGTGCTGAGCACGTAGTCGTCGCGGTGATAGTTGGACAGGGCCTGGCCCAAGCGGATTTCCGACAGGCCCGAGCCGTAGAACGGCGCGGTATCGAAGTAACGCACGCCGCGGCTCCAGGCGGCCTCGACGGTGGCCTGGGCTTCTTCTTCGGGGATAGCGCGAAACATATTGCCCAAGGGGGCGGTGCCAAAGCCCAGTACGCCGGGCAGTGTGTCTTTCAAGCTCATGGTGGTTCCTCAATCGGTGCGAGGTCGCTGTGACCGTTGAGCAGATGCTAGATTGCGCAGATCAGACCGTCCAAGACATACTGCGACCAACTTGAGTCCTTGCAGGTCTTACATGATTGATCTACGCCAGTTGCGCTACTTCGAAGTGGTGGCCGAAGAAGAACACGTCGGCCGCGCCGCCGAGCGCTTGCACATTTCCCAATCGCCCCTGAGTCGGCAGATCGCCCAGCTCGAGGAACGCCTGGGCCTGACCCTGTTCGAGCGCAGCCAGCAGCGCATCCGCCTGACCCGCGACGGCCAGACGTTCCTGGCCGAAACCAAGGCCCTGCTGACCCACGCCAACCGCCTGGAGTCCCTGGGCAAGCGCCTGGGCCGCGGCGAAGAAGGCGGTTTGTGCATCGGTTATATCGAGAACGCCATGCACGCCGGTGTCCTGCCCAATGCCTTGCGCATACTGCGCGACGATAGGCCCGCCGTTCACATCAAGCTGTATAACCTGCCCTCCCTGGAACAACTGGAAGGTTTGCGCCAACGCAGCCTGGACATCGCCCTGGTGAGCGAACCACCTGCCGCCGACGACCCGGACCTGACCGCCTGGCAAGTCCTCGATGACCCGATGCTGCTGGCCCTGCCCGAACAGCATCCGCTGGTTCAACAACATGAACTGTTACCCGAGCACCTGGCCGACCAACAATGGATCGGCGTGCAGCGCAAACCTGGCGCCAACCCGGCCGATGATTTCGTCGCCGCCTGTATCCGTGCCGGTTTCACCCCGCAGATTCCTATGGAAGCCAGCGAGCCCTTTACTGCATTGGGCCTGGTCGCGTCGGGGCTAGGGGTGGCGATGGTGCAAAAGGGCCTGAGCCGCAACGCTCCACCGGGCGTGGTATTGCGCGAACTGCAGTGGCTGGCCTACACCACACCGCTGTGGGCGGCCTGGCACCGCGTCAACTTGAGGCCGCTGGTGGAAACCTTTCGCAAAGTGCTGACCGAACCCGAGGCTATCTGACTGACGTCCCACAGGGTATCTATGCCGGGTGATGATTTTGTGGACAACGCAGAACCAGTGTGGGAGCTGGCTTGCCTGCGATAGCGGTGGTTCAGTTGAAGATTCAGTGACTGACACACCGCCTTCGCGGGCAAGCCCCCTCCCACATTGGGTCAGGAATCAGAGTGCGTCGCGCAACCGATACCACAACATCCCCAACGCCAGCAGTGGCGAGCGCAGCGCCTTGCCACCGGGAAAGGTCATGTGCGGCACCTGGCTGAAAATATCCAGGCCCTGGCTTGCACCCGCGTGTATCCCTTCGGCCAGCAACCGTGCGCACCAGTGCGTCACGTTCAAGCCGTGACCGGAATAGCCTTGCGCATAGAACACGTTGGGGTACTGCTTGAGGCGCCCGACCTGGGGAAAACGGTTGGCAGTAATGCCGATCTTGCCGCCCCACTGGAACTCGATAGCCGTGTTGGCCAACTGCGGGAACACCTTGAGCATTTTCGGGCGCATGTACGCGGCGATGTCCTGGGGGTCGCGCCCCGAGTAGTGGCAGGCACCACCGAACAACAGGCGCCGGTCGGCGGTCAGCCGGTAGTAATCCAGGCCGACTTTCTGGTCGCACAGCGCCAGGTTCTGTGGGATCAACTGCTGGGCCACGGGCTCAGGCAGAGGCTCGGTGGCGATGATGTAGCTGCCCGCCGGCAGTACCTTGCCGCTCAAGCGCGGCTCCAGCTCCTCAAGATGGGCATTGCATGCCAGCACCAGGTTGGCTGCGCGCACGCTGCCGCCTGTGCAGCGCACCCGCACCGTCTCGCCATGGATCAGCTCCAGCACCGGGCTGTACTCAAAGATACGCACCCCGAGGGCCTCGGCCGCCTGCGCTTCACCCAATATCAGGTTGAGCGGGTGCAGATGCCCGGAACCCATGTCGACCAGGCCGCCGGCATACATAGCAGAGCCCACCACCTGTGCCATGTCTTGTGGGCCGACCAGCCGCGTTTCATGGGCATACCCCACGGCCGCCAGGTGCGCCTGTTCGCCCTTGAACGCCGCGAACTGCGCCGGAGTATTGGCGAGTTCGCAAAAGCCCCAGCGCAGGTCACAGTCGATGCCGTGCTCGGCAATGCGCTGGCCCACCAGGGCGACCGAGTCGATACCGGCCCGCTCCATATAGCGCACGCCCTCCTCGCCCACGTATTTGGCAAACCCGGAGACATCATGGCCAATGCCACGGATCAATTGCCCACCGTTGCGCCCGCTGGCGCCCCAACCGATGCAGCGCGCTTCCAGCAGCACCACCGAAAGCCCGCGCTGGGCCAGTTCAATGGCGGTGTTGACCCCGGTGAAACCGCCGCCGATCACACACACATCGGCGCTCAGGTCTGCCTCAAGTGCGGGCCGCTGCACCATGGCATTCGCCGAAGCGCGGTAATAGGACGGGGCATGTTCATTGGACTGCATCATCGGTTGGACTTCACTTTGCTCCAGGCGCGGGTCATCACGCGCATGGTCGCCGGGGTAGGCGTGGTGGAGATATAGAGTTTGTCGAGTACGTCCTGGGGCGGGTACACCTCAGGATTGTTCACCAGCTCCGCAGGCATGAACGGCTTGGCGGCCGGGTTGGCGTTGGCATAGCCCACCGAGGTGCTGACCTTGGCAATCACCTCAGGCTCAAGCAGGTCGTTGATGAACGCATGGGCTTCTTTAGGGTTGCTCGCATCGGCCGGAATCGCCAACAGGTCGAACCACAGGTTAGAGCCTTCCTTGGGGATCGAGTACGCAATGTTCACCCCGTTCTTGGCTTCCTTGGCGCGGTTGGCGGCCTGGAACACATCGCCGGAATAACCGAAGGCCACGCAGATATTGCCGTTGGCCAGGTCCGAGATGTACTTGGAAGAGTGGAAATAGGTGATGTACGGCCGCAGCGTCAGCAGCTTGGCTTCGGCCTGCTTGTAGTCCTCGGCATTCTCGCTGCGTGGGTCCTTGCCCATGTAGTTGAGGATCGCCGGGAACAGCTCATCCGCTGAATCGAGGAAGGCCACGCCGCACTCATGCAGCTTCTTGATATTTTCCGGTTCAAACAGCACGGCCCACGAGTCGATGCGGTCGATGCCCAGCACTTGCTTGACCTTGTCGACGTTGTAGCCAATGCCATTGGTGCCCCACAGGTACGGCACCGAGTGCGCATTACCGGGGTCGTTCTGTTCCAGTAACTTCAGCAGCTTGGGGTCCAGGTTCTTGAAGTTGGGCAACTGCGCGCGGTCAAGCTTGAGGAACGCGCCGGCCTTCACCTGGCGCGCCAGGAAGTGGTTGGACGGCACCACCACGTCATACCCGGTGCGCCCGGCCAGCAACTTGCCCTCCAGGGTTTCGTTGGAGTCGAACACATCGTAGATCACCTTGATGCCGGTCTTGGCCTGGAAATCCGCCAAGGTGGTCTCGCCAATGTAATCGGTCCAGTTGTAGACACTCACCGTCGGCGCCGCCTGACCGGCACCGCTGAACGCCGCGACCAGGGCCAGTGGAAGAAGCTTGTTCACAAGACGCATATCGTCACCCCTCTTATGCTTGTTTTCAGACGCTCAACAGCAGGAACTCACGCTCCCAGGAACTGATCACCCGCTTGAAATTCTCATGTTCGGCGCGCTTGACCGCGACGTAGCCGCGCACGAATTTTTCGCCCAGGTACTGCTTGACCGTGTCGCAATCCTCCATGCGCGCCAGCGCATCTTCGAGGGTGAACGGCAGGCGCAGGTTGCGGCGTTCATAGGCGCGGCCTTCCACCGGGGCACTGGGTTCGATGTGCTCGATCATGCCCAGGTAGCCACACAACAAGCTGGCAGCAATCGCCAGGTAAGGATTGGCATCGGCGCCCGGCAGGCGGTTTTCCACGCGCATCGCCTCCGGGCTGGAAGTGGGTACGCGCAGGCCGACGGTGCGGTTCTCTTCGCCCCATTCGACGTTGACCGGCGCCGAGGTGTCCGGCAAAAAACGCCGAAACGAGTTCACGTTGGGTGCAAACATCGGCAGCAGCTTGGGGATGTACTTCTGCAGGCCGCCGATGTGATGCAGGAACAACGGGCTCATGTTGCCGTCGGCATCGACGAACACCGGTTTGCCGGTGGCGATTTCGACCACGCTCTGGTGCAGGTGCATGGCGCTGCCGGGCTCGTCGGCCACCGGCTTGGCCATGAAGGTGGCGGCGACGTTGTGCTTGAGGGCGGCCTCGCGCAAGGTGCGCTTGAACACCGTGATCTGGTCGGCCAGGTCCAGGGCGTCGCCATGGCGAAAGTTGATTTCCATCTGCGCCGGGCCGTCTTCGTGGATCAGGGTGTCGAGGTCCAGGCCCTGGGCTTCGCACCAGTCATAGACATCTTCGAACAGCGGGTCGAATTCGTTGGCGGCATCGATGGAAAACGACTGGCGCCCGGTTTCGGCGCGGCCCGAGCGGCCGATGGGAGTTTTCAATGGCAGGTCCGGATCTTCGCAGCGCTGGGTCAGGTAGAACTCCATTTCCGGCGCGACAATCGGCTGCCAGCCTTGGTCGGTGTAGAGCTGCAGGACTTTCTTCAACACATTGCGCGGCGACAGTTCGATGGGGTTGCCCTGCTTGTCGAAGGTGTCGTGGATCACGATGGCGGTGGGCTCGATGGCCCACGGCACTACGTAAGTGGCGTTGGCGACCGGGCGGCAAATCATGTCGATATCGGCCGGGTCCAGCAGGTCGTAATAGATATCGTCGTCGACAAAGTCCCCGGTTACCGTTTGCAGCAACACACTTTCCGGCAGGCGCATGCCTCGCTCATGCAGGAACTTGTTGGTGGGTGCAATCTTGCCGCGTGCGATGCCAGTCAAGTCACTGATCACGCATTCGACTTCGGTAATCTTGTGTTCTTTCAGCCAGGTGGACAGCTGATCGAAGGGGGCGTTCATAAGGACCTCGTCTTGGGTGGGATGCGACGCCGGGTTGTACTCCCAGCGCATTGAGGTCTATCTTGGGCCAGCCTTGAAACGGCATCTATCCACTTTGCACGCGGCACAACGCACCAATAGAGTGCGCACGGATCACCATGACACAGGCAACCGCTTTGCGCGTACAGGCCTTCGCCACCGGCGATGTGGCCGCCCAATGCAGTGCGACACCCGGCTGGGTGCAGCAGTACCAGCAGATGTCCCCCGGGCATTTTGCCGGGCGGGTGCGCTACCTCGACCTGCACGGGGTGCAGGTGTACGAAGAGTGCATGAACACCCGGGTGGAGCAGCATTTCAACGCACCTGCCGGCGCCCTGGCGTTCTGTTTCGACGCCAGTGACAACGCGCTGTACCTGCTCAATGGCGAAAGCCGCAACACCTGGATCACCCCGGTCAACTACCGCGAAGTGGCCGTGGTGTTCGGCCCGCAGTTCGTCCAGCGCCAGGGCCTGGATATAGCCAAACTCGAAGGCTTGTTCATGGCACCGCTGACCTGTCGGCAAAATGCGCTGTTCACTCGCTGGCTGAGCGGCACCCTTACGCGCCTGTCGGCACTGACCGACCCCATCAGCCGCGATGCCCTCACCCAGCAACTGCTCGACGACTGCCTGTTTATCCTCGACAACGCCTGCGTGTGCCTGGACGGCAGTTCACTGCAAAAGCGCAGCGAAGAACGCCAATTGATGGCGCGCATCGGCGAATGGGCGGCGGATGCGCCGGATGAAACCGCCAACCTGTTGGAACTGGCGCAGATTGCGGGGGTGCCGTTGCGCCAATTGCAGCAAGGGTTCAAGACCTACACAGGGATGAGCCCGGCGCAGTGGTTGCGGTTGCGCCGCTTGAACGGGGCGCGGCGGGAGTTACTGAGCACGACCGACACCACGGTGGCCGAGGTCGCGATGAATTGGTCGTTCTGGCATTTGGGGCGGTTTTCAAACAGCTACCGGGCGCTTTTTCAGGAGCTGCCCAGCGAAACCCTGAAACGCTCCAGCTGAAAAAACACCCTTGACCTTGTGGGAGGGACAGGCCAAACCGTCCCTCCCTTGAACCTCAATCAGGGCTGCGCTTTCAAAAAGGTGGAGATCAGTTGATTGACCTGCTCCGCCGCCTCCAGCTGCACCATATGCCCCTGCCCCGGCAATACATGCACCTGAGCCTGCAGCCCTTGGGCGTGGCTTGCCGGGATGATCGCATCGTCACTGCCCCAGATCACCAGGCTCGGCTGGCGGCCCACCTCGCTGCGAAGATCCAGCATCTGCCGCCCGCCATCGAACAGCTTGTGATCGAGCTGGCGCAACGCTTGATCCACCCCTTCCAGGCGCTTGAATTTGAGCATGTCCTCCAGCATCTGCCGCGTCACCAACGCAGGGTTACTGAACAGTTGAGTCAATGGCGGCTTGAGCGCGTTACGGTTGTTGGCTTCGACAAAACCTCGCAGGTAATCGCCGTTGATATCGGCACCCAGACCGGCGCTGGCGATCAAGGTGATGGAGGCGATACGTGCAGGCGCCAGGCTGGCGACGGTGAGGGTCACCAGCCCACCCATGGAGTGGCCGGCCAAATGCACACGGTCGAGCGCGAGATGGTCGAGCAATGCCAGTACGGCGTGACTGAGTTCGGCAGCGTCTCCCGTTTGCAGAGACTTGCCCGACTCCCCGTGGCCTGGAAGGTCCAGGGCAATCACCCGGCGTTCGGCGGCCAGGGCCGGTTGATTGAACAGCCAGTTGTTCAGATCGCCCCCGAAGCCGTGCACCAACACCAGCGGCGTGCCGCCCTCGCCCATGTCCAGATAACGCAGCAAGCGCCCGCCTACCTCGACTTTTTGTGCGCTGGGGCCGGCCTCTTCGGCTTCGGCGGCACTGGAGACGAACCCGGCGTTGAAGCTTTCGATCACGCTATCGATCTGAGCCTCTGTCGCCTCGCCCTCCACCACAATTCCCAGTAGAGCGCCCACCGGCAGGGTTTCATCACTGAGCGCCAGTACCCGACGCAGCACGCCGCTAAAAGGCGCCTCGACACTGCTGGAGATCTTGTCGGTCTCCACGTCCAGCACTTCCTCGCCCTTTTCCACTCGGTCGCCGGGTTGTTTGAGCCAGACATCGATGCGGCCCTCGGTCATCGACAGGCCCCATTTGGGCATGGTCAGGGTATGAATCATGCGGCGGTCCTCTTGTCGGCGATCTTCATCACGGCGGCCTCGATCTTCGCGGCGTTGGGGATGTACAGGTCTTCCAGTGCATCGGAAAACGGCACCGGGGTGTGCGGCGCGGTGACCATCTCGATGGGAGCGCGCAGGAAAGCGAACCCCCGCTGGGCCACCAGGGCACTGATGTCGGTGGCGACCGAGCAGCGTGGGTTGGATTCGTCGATCACCACCAGGCGCCCGGTTTTCTCGACGCTTTCAAGGATGCTGTCTTCATCCAGCGGGCTGGTGGTGCGCAGGTCCAGCACTTCACAATCAATGCCTTGACGCGCCAGGTTGGCCGCAGCCTCCAGGGCGATATGCAGCATGCGGCCGTAGGTCACCAGCGTCACATCCTTGCCCTCACGCACAAAGTTGGCTTCGCCAAACGGGACCGTGTACAGCTCTTGCGGTACGTCGCCCTGCATGCCGTAGAGCATTTTGTGCTCAAGGAAAATCACCGGGTCATTGTCGCGGATTGCCTGGATCAACATGCCCTTGGCGTCGTAGGGCGTGGCCGGGCATACCACCTTGAGGCCGGGGATATGCGTCCACATGGAGGTGAGCATTTGCGAATGCTGGGCAGCCGCCCGCAAACCGGCGCCGTACATAGCACGGATCACCAGCGGTGTAGTGGTTTTGCCACCGAACATATAGCGGAACTTGGCAGCCTGGTTGAGCAACTGGTCCAGGCAGCAGCCGATGAAGTCGACGAACATCAATTCGCACACTGGGCGCATGCCACGGGTAGCGGCGCCCACCGCCATGCCCACGTAGCCGACCTCAGACAACGGTGCGTCCAGCACGCGCCCGGGAAATTGCGGGTGCAAGCCCTTGGTCACGCCAAGCACGCCGCCCCATGCGTCCTGCTCACCGGGGGAACCGGTGCCACCGGCCACATCCTGACCGATGATGAATACGCTCTGGTCACGGCCCATCTCTTGAGCCAAGGCCTCATTGATCGCCTGCTGATAGCTGATTTTACGAGCCATTAGATTCTCTCCACGTCTTGTTTTTATAGGGTTGGTATCAGCGGTAGGCCACGTAAACGTCGCTTAGCAGGTCGGCGGCCTGGGGTTTGGGATCGGTTTTGGCCAGGCGTACGGCGTCTTCGATCAATTGCGCCACTTCACCGTCGATGCGCTCGAACTGCGCTGCATCCAGCCAGCCTTCGGCATGGCAGCGCTGACGGAACAAGGCCAGGCAATCGGCGTTTTCACGCAGGTTTTTCACTTCGTCAGCGCCGCGATAGGTTTGCGCATCGCCCTCGAAGTGCCCATAGAAACGGCTGAGCTTGACCTCGACCAGCGTTGGCCCGTCGCCTTGGCGCGCCCGCTCCACAGCAACGCCGAGCGCTTCATGCACCGCGAAAAAATCATTGCCGTCGACGATCACCCCCGGCATACCAAACCCGGCGGCGCGCTCGGCGATGTCTTTGCAGGCCACCGACCAACCGGCGCCAGTGGCCTCGGCATAACCGTTGTTTTCGGCGACAAACAGACACGGCAGCTGCATGATCGACGCCAGGTTCATCGCTTCGAACACGGCACCTTCGTTGGAGCCACCGTCGCCAAAAAACGCCACTGCCACGCCCTGGCTCCCCTTGAGCTTGGCAGCCAGCGCAGCCCCCGCGGCCAACGGTGCGCCGGCACCGACAATGCCGTTGGCGCCGAGCATGCCTTTCTCTTGGTCGGCGATGTGCATGGAGCCGCCCTTGCCGCCGCACACGCCGGTTTTCTTGCCATAGATTTCGGCCATCATGCCGAACACGTCGACGCCCTTGGCGATGCAGTGTCCGTGGCCGCGGTGGTTGGACGCGATGCAATCATCATCATTGAGGTGCGCCATGACGCCAGCGGCGCAGGCTTCCTGACCGGCATACAGGTGAACGAAACCGGGGATCTCGCCGGTGGCGAACTCCACATGCAGGCGTTCTTCGAAATCGCGGATGGTGCGCATCACGGTGTAGGCATGCAGTAACTGATCGGTGCACAGGTGGGTGGACATCTTGTTGTTCTCCAGGTTGTCTCGACGCACAAAAAACTGGCTGCGGCCAGTGCCAAGCTGTTCAGCACAGCTTGTGCCAACCGTCGAGAAAACCTGGCAAAGCCTTGATCCAGAGCCGTGCCACACAGCGATGCCCAGGCAAGTGGTCGACTAAATGTGAGACGCAACCACGCAGTTCGACCCTTGAGTCTCAGCGGCATGAGACGCAGCGTCTCAATGCAGGCGTTGGTCAGGGTGCCCTTGTCCGTCGGCGCACATGCGCGCTTAATGACGCGCATAACAACAAAGCTTGAGAACCGGAGGCTTTATGCTCGCCATGAACTCCAGGGAGCATGTCGACTGTGTCAGTCGCGTGGTCCGCAATGCCGAGCGCCTGCCCCAGGCGCCCGTGCCGTCGCTGATCTTCGATTCGTGGCGGCGGTCCATGGAGCAACACCGCCTGGACCCCGGCTCCCTGCAAGGTCCACGTATCCTCAGCGAACCCTTGCTCAAGGAATGCCGCGAGCGCGCCGAGCTGTTCATGCGCATCGCCGGCGAAGAAGTCGCACAGTTGCACCATCGCGTGCGCCATGCCGACTACTGCGTGATGCTCACCGACGCTCAGGGCCAGACCATCGATCACCGTGTCGATGCGAACATTCGTACCGACTGCCGCAAGGCCGGCCTTTACCTGGGCACCTGCTGGTCGGAAGCCGAGGAAGGCACCTGCGGCGTGGCCACGGTGCTGACCAGTAAAACAGCGGTGACGGTGCACAAGCGTGATCACTTTCGCGCAGCGTTTATCGGCCTGACGTGTTCCGCCGCGCCCATCTTCGACCCGCAGGGCCACCTGTTGGGTGTGCTGGATGTCTCGGCGCTCAAGTCGCCGGATGACCGCGGCAGCCAGCACCTGATACGGCAGATGGTGGCGCAGAGCGCCCAGGCCATCGAAAACGCTTTTTTCATGCACAGCGCCCGGCAGCACTGGGTGTTACAAGCCCATAGCACTCCAGGCTTTGTCGACAGCCAACCCGACCTGCTGCTGGCCTGGGACCAGGACGGACGTCTGCACGCCTTGAACAGCAAGGCGCGTCAAGCCCTGCGCTTGCGCTTTGGCCAGCTGCCTGAGCATATCGGCGAAGTGTTCGACGTGGATGCATTGCGCGCAGCCACTGATCAGTCAACCCGGCAGTTGCACTGGCGGGGCAAGCCCGACGCGGTACACGTGAGGGTCAATGCACCCCGACGCTCCTCGGTTCGGGCGCTGCCAGAGACTCAAGTCGACCCGCGGATCCAGGAGCACCTGCGCTTGGCTGCGCGGGTCAAGGACCGCAACCTGCCCGTGCTGGTGCAAGGTGAAACCGGCGTCGGCAAAGAAGTCTTCGCCCGCCAGTTGCACGAGCACAGCGCGCGCCGGGACGGGCCGTTTGTGGCGGTGAACTGCGCGGCGATTCCCGAAAGTCTGATAGAAAGCGAGCTGTTCGGCTATTCCCCCGGTGCCTTCACCGGAGCCTCCAGCAAAGGCATGAGCGGGCTGCTACTGCAAGCCGACGGCGGTACGTTGTTCCTCGACGAAATCGGCGATATGCCGCTGGCGTTGCAGACACGGTTGCTGCGGGTGCTGGCCGAGGGTGAAGTCGCGCCGTTGGGCGCAGCGAAAACCCGCGTGGTGAACATTCAGGTGATCTGCGCCAGCCACCGCGATTTGGCGGCGCTGGTCAGCGCGGGCCGATTCCGTGAAGACCTGTACTTTCGCCTGGGTTGTGCGCGCTTCTGCCTGCCGCCGTTGCGCGAACGCACCGATAAGCTGGCCCTGATCAATCGGCTGTTGGAGCAAGAGGGGCGTAACAGTGGCGTGTCGTTGGGCATCGGCCAGGCCGCACTGCAATTGCTGCTGGGTTATGCGTGGCCGGGCAATGTGCGGCAACTGCGGCATGTGCTGGCGTACGCCTGTGCGGTGTGCGAAGGCACTACGCTGCAAGTGGCGGATTTGCCGATTGATATCCGGGGCGAGCAGCCTCAAGGGCTGGCCGAACAGAGCGCCAGCCCCGAGCGTCAAATGGTTCTGGATGCGTTGATTCGCCATCGCTGGAAACCCTCACCTGCAGCACAGGCCCTGGGGATTTCAAGGGCAACCCTGTACCGACGCGTGAACCAGCTGGGTATTGATATGCCCGGCAAAACCCACTGATACAAGGGGTCGACTCCCACGCAGGCGAGTCGACCCACGCTGTCAGCGGTAGACCAGGCCACCGTCGATCAACGGCGCCTGCCCGGTCATATAGTCTGCGTCCGGGCCTGCCAGAAATGCCACAAACCCCGCCACATCCTCCGGCGTTTGCGCACGGCCCAAGGCAATCCCATCCACGTACTGCTTGTAGGTTGCCCCCACCTGCGCCCCGGTAATCTCGGCCATGCGCTTGTCGATCTCAACCCACATATCGGTGCCCACCACACCGGGGCAATAGGCGTTTACCGTGATCCCCGCGCTCGCCAGTTCCTTGGCCGCCGCCTGGGTCAAGGCGCGCACCGCGAATTTGCTCGCCGAGTAGACTCCTAACAACGCAAAGCCTTCATGCCCTGCGATTGAACAAGCATTGATGATCTTGCCCTTGTGCTTGAGCGCCTTGAATTTGTTGGCGGCCGCCTGGATCCCCCACAGCACGCCCTTGACGTTGATATCCAGGGTGCGCTCGACCTGCTGCGGGCTGACATCGAGCAATGAGTCGATCTGCGCCACTCCGGCGTTATTGACGATGATGTCGAAACCGCCCAGCGTCTGGTGGGCATGCTCTACCGCAGCCGTCACCTGTTCGCGCCTGGATACATCAGCGATGAACACAGAGGCTTTGCGGCCGGTGGCGACGATTTCGGCGGCCACGGCGTTGAGCTTGGCGCCGTCAATGTCCACCAACGCGACATCGGCGCCGTCCTGTGCAAGGCGCATGGCAATAGCCCGGCCTATGCCCTGCCCGGCGCCGGTGACCAGCGCGACTTTACCTGCGATACCCATGACAATCTCCTGAAACGATGAGGGGAGCCTTGTCTATCGCAAGCCGGCGCCTGGCTGTCGAGACGCAACGGGATCGGCATCGGAGCTGAGACGGGTTGTCTCGCCGTGCGAACCTTGCGCGAAAGCTTGTAAAAGCCCGCACTTATGCCTAGCTTAGGCGCCCCCCGCCCAGCGCTTTAAGGCCTTGCCCCATGGTTTTGCGTTTTCGCCCCGTCGTCACTTCACGTTTCGCCCTCGGCCTGTTGCTCAGTGGCGGCATCGGCAGCAGCCTGGCCGCCGAGATCGAGTTGCCGACGGTAAAGGTCCAGGGCCAGGATGAGTCGGGCTACCGCAGTGAAACCGCGTCGGTGGGCGGCTTTGATGAAGCGCCGCTGTTGGACACCCCCGCCTCGATCACCGTGATCAACGCCGCGCTGATCAAGGACCAGCAGGCACGCTTGCTCAGTGAAGTGCTGCGCAACGATGCCTCAGTGGGCGACAGTTACGCGCCCATCGGTTATTACGAGAATTTCGTGGTGCGTGGCTTTTCGCTGAACGCGGCCAGCAGTTACAAGATCAATGGGCGCACCATCACCGGCGAGCAGAACGTCGCGCTGGAGAACAAGCAGCAGGTGGAAGTGCTCAAGGGCCTGGCGGGTTTGCAGAGCGGCATTTCCGAGCCCAGCGGGGTGATCAACTACGTGACCAAACGCCCCCAGGATGTGCGCTCGGTGACGGTGTCCACCGATGATCGCGGCAGCGGTTATATCGCCACCGATGTCGGCGGCTGGTTTGGCAGCGAGCAGCAGTTCGGCCTGCGTGCCAACGTCGCCCATGAAGACCTCAATTCCTATGTGGAACACGCCAACGGCCAGCGCGATTTCGTGTCCCTGGCCTTTGACTGGAACATCAGCCCCGACGCCGTGCTGCAACTGGACGCCGAATACCAGAACAAGCAACAGCGTTCGGTACCGGGGAATCAACTGCTGGGGGGCACCGAAGTGCCCCACGGTGCTTCACCGAAGAAGCTGTTGGGGCACCAGACGGGCGGCAAGCAGGTCGGGATTGATTCGCTGAACCTCAACGGCAAGTTCGAGTACCGTTTCAGCGATCAGTGGAAAGGCAGTGTCAGCGCGGCGCGTAGCAAGGTGGTGATTGATGACTACAGCTCGTTTGCCTGGGGTTGCTATGGTTCGGCCAGTTGCAGTGCCGCCAGCGTGCCGAACTACTTCAGCCCCGAAGGCAATTACGACGTCTACGACTACCGCAGCCCGGACGACACTCGCCGCGACGACGAAATCCAGGCGGCCATGACCGGCCTCTTCGACACTGCCGGCATCGGCCATGAACTGACCTTTGGCAGCAGCGCGTTTCGCCGAGTGATCGACAAACGCAAGTCGGTCAACGAATTCATCGGCACCGCCAATATCAACGAAGAGGTGCCGAGCTTTCCCCCGACCGACAAGCCCTTGAACGACAGCCACCGCAACCTCGACAGCCGCCAGTACGGGCTGTTCGTCACCGACCGCATCCGCTTCAACGAGCACTGGCAAACCATCCTCGGCGGCCGTGAAGTGCGCCTGGACGAAAAAGCCTTCGACAGCGTCACTGGCAACCAGACACGCCACACCCAACAGTACGTGTTCCTGCCCCAGGCCTCGTTGATCTACAAGCCAGTGGACAACGTTTCGCTGTACACCAGCTACAGCAAGGGCCTGTCCCTGGGCGGCACCGCGCCGTGGTTTGCAAACAATGCCGATGAAACACTCGCCCCCACCGTCTCGCGCCAGATCGAAGCCGGAGTGAAATACGACTGGCGCCGTATCAGCTTCGCCGCCGCTGTGTTCCAGACGCGCCAGGCTTACCAATACGCCAAGCCCGAAGGTGGCACGTTCAACTACGTGCAGCAGGGCCAGCAAAAAAACACCGGCATTGAATTGTCCGCCAACGGCTGGGCCACCGACCGTCTGCAGATCGCCACCAGCGTGGCCGCGATCCGAGCGCGGGTGAGCGGCAGCGGCACGCAGGAATACGAAGGCCATCAGGCGATCAACGTGCCCAAGCTGCGCGCCAGTCTTTACGCCGACTACGCCCTGCCCTGGGTCAACGGCCTGGCGGTATTGGGCGGCGTGCAATACAGCGCCAAGAAGTCCGCCAATCGCACCGGCAACGTGGAAGTGGGCGACTACGCGGTGGTCAACGTCGGTAGCCGCTACACCACCAAGGTCGATGGCTACGAGACCGTGTTTCGCCTGAGCGTCGATAACCTGTTCGACAAGCGCTACTGGCGCGACGCCGGCGAATACATGGGCGATGACTACCTGTTCCAGGGCGCACCGCTGACGGCGCGCCTGAGTGCTTCAGTGAATTTCTGAACCCCCGACTCTGTGGCGAGGGAGCTTGCTCCCGCTGGGGTGCGAAGCGCCCCCCAAAATCCGGCTCCAGCTTCGCTGTCGAGCGGGAGCAAGCTCCCTCGCCACAAAAAACGGCTACTCTCCGATCGTTACTTGGGCATCTTGCGAAAGCCCACCGCCAGGCGGTTCCAGCTGTTGATGGTGGCGATGGCGACGCTCAGGTCCACTTGTTCCTGGGGGCTGAACTGCGCAGCCAGGGCGTTGAAGTCTTCGTCGGGGGCGTGGGTGTGGCTGAGCAGCGTCAGGCTTTCGGCCCAGGCCAGCGCGGCGCGTTCACGTGGGGTGAAAAATGGCGTTTCACGCCAGGCCGACACGGTGTACAGGCGCCGTTCGGTCTCGCCGCCCTTGCGCGCATCGGCGGTGTGCATGTCGAGGCAGAACGCGCAGCCGTTGATCTGCGATACGCGCAAGCGCACCAGTTCCAGCAGTGGCAGTTCGATGGAGAGTTTGCCCACCGCCGCTTCCAGGGCGAGCATGGCTTTCATGGCGTCCGGGGAGGCGGTATAGAAATCGGTACGGGTTTGCATGGTGAATCTCCAGAACGTTGGGATAGGTGCGCAGAGTAGTCAGCGCAGCGTTCTGGAGAAATAGCCAATCCGGGCGAAGAACAGGTGACCAATCTACAGGCCGCGGTTCCTCAGCCACTGGATGAAGCCCTTCTTGACCGGTACCACGGGCGCGTCTTCGGTCAGGGCCTGGGCGGCATGGCGGCGGAAATCCAGGAGCGCCTTCATGGCTTCGCCGATATCATGCCGTGCGTCCAGGCACGGCTTGAGGTATTCATTTTCAATGCGGTAGAGCGTGCAGTAGGTCTTGGCCGAAAAATCCGCCAGCGCCGCCTGGTCGGAGAGGATGCCGGACTCACCGATCACCTCACCAGGGCCCATGCGCCCAGCCTCGAACTTGTGCCCGTCCTTGATCAACAGCACCGAGACCACGCCGGACTCGATGATGAACAGGTGATCGCTGACCTCCCCCGCCGCCAGGATCATCTCACCGGCGCGGTAGGTGTGCAGGGTCATGTTCTGGCTGAAGGTGTCTTTTTCTTCCTGGCGCAAGGTCGAGAAGATCGACGAGCGCTCCAGCAAGGCGCGGGCGCCAGACACCGCAGGCGGCGTGCTGCCTTCGGTGGCGGACAACAGCCCCACGCCCGCCGCCTGCAAATGCCGGTAGGCCAGGTCGTAAAGCTGGTTGCGGGTTTCGCGCTTGAGGCCCATGGCCGGCACAAAGCCGCTGATCTCATATTCCACGCCACTGCCGGTGGACGCTTTGAACGCGACGCTGGGCGCCGGCTGGGCCAGCAACGGCCGGCAGCCCTGCATCGCACGCTCCAGCGCTTCGATCACGGTTTGCGGGCGCGCATGGGGGCTGACTTGCAGGCTGACCGCCAGGCCGAACATGTCCGCCGGACGCGAGAAGTTGATGATCTTGGCCTTGGCCGCCAGGGAGTTGGGGATCACCGCCAGGCTGCCCTGAGAGGTTTGCAGGCGCGTGGCGCGCCAGTCGATATCGGTGACACGGCCTTCGGTGCCGTCGATGGAGATCCAGTCATCGATCTGGTAAGGCTTGGTGGTATTGAGGACGATCCCGGAAAACACATCGCTCAGGGTGCTTTGCAAGGCCAGGCCGACGATGATCGCCACCGCGCCGGAGGTGGCCAATACGCCCTTGACCGGCAGGTCGAGCACATAGGCCATGGCGGCGATGATCGCGATCAGGAAAATCACCGCGCCCATCAGGTCCTGCAACAAACGCCCGGTATGGCCGACCCGCTGCATCATCACCGCGCCGAGCAACACCGTGAGGGTGCGCGCGGCGAACAACCACCAGCCGATCTGCAGCGCCGTGGCGGCCAGGTGCAAGGTGGTGTCATCGGCATAGGGCGCCGCTTGCATGGGGTTCATGCCGTCGTTGAACAACACGGCACTGAATACCGCGAAAATCACCAGCCGCGCTGCGAGTTTCCAGTTAGCCAGGTTGGGGGAAATAAGGCGCCACACGGCGATGTCGATCAGGATCAACGCCATGGCGCACAACATCGGGTGATCAGCGATAAATGAGGGCATCCAGGCGACTCCAGGGCGAATGCCGAGAAGATCGCATGAAATCAGAAACCTGGAAACAAAATGTAGGAGCTGGCTTGCCTGCGATGCAAACACCGCGGTGTATCAGCTACACCAGGGTGATGCTATCGCAGGCAAGCCAGCTCCCACAGGAGGTGGCGGTGAACCGTCAGGCGTGCATTTGCCCGAATTTGCCCGACTGGAAGTCGGCAAATGCCTGGTGAATCTCCTGCTCGGTGTTCATCACGAACGGACCGTGGCCGACGATGGGCTCGTCGATGGGTTCGCCGCTGAGCAGCAGCACCTTGGCGTCGTCGTTGGACTCCAGGGTCAGTTGCTTACCGTCGCGCTCGAACAGCGCCAATTGCCCCTGGCGTGCGACCTCCTCGCCATTGATCAACAACGTGCCGCTGAGCACCACCAAGGCGGTGTTACGCCCGGCGTGCAGGTCCAGCGTGACCGGTTTACCGGCGTTGAGGCGCAAGTCCCATACGTCTATCGGCGTGAAGGTGCGGGCCGGGCCTTGAGTACCGGCAAATTCCCCGGCAATCAGGCGCAGGTGGCCGGCGTCGTTTGCCAATGGCAGCACCGGAATGTCGCCATCGACGATGGTCTGGTAACCGGCATCCGCCATTTTATCCTTGGCCGGCAGGTTGACCCACAGTTGCACCATCTCCAGTGCGCCGCCACTACGGGCGAAGTCTTGGGAGTGAAACTCTTCGTGCAGGATCCCTTTGGCTGCGGTCATCCATTGCACATCGCCCGGGCCGATTTTGCCGCCGGCACCGGTAGAATCGCGGTGCTCGACTTCGCCGTCGTAGACGATGGTCACGGTTTCAAAACCGCGATGCGGGTGCTGGCCGACGCCGCGGCGTTGTTCAGTCGGGGTGAATTCGGCTGGACCTGCGTGATCCAGCAACAGGAATGGGCTGATGTGCTTGCCCATGGTGTCGTAGGAAAACAGCGTGCGTACCGGAAAGCCGTCGCCGACCCAGTGGGCGCGGGGGCTGGTGTAGATACCAATCAGCTTTTTCATGGTGTACCTCCAAAGTGAGTACACCTTAAATCGCCTCACCCTTGAGCACTAGCCGGTAAAAATGGCCCTGATCGTTCTATATATAGGACAGCGTTTTAACCTGGCGTTGGCGCAGCAGTTGAAAGGCAACCAGTGCCGACAGTGCAAACCCGGCCTGGATAATGATCATCGGCGCGGCACTGCCATCGCGTAACTGGCTCAGCAACAACCCGCTGCACGTGGCGCCGAACATCTGTGCAAATCCCATGAGCCCGGCGGCTAAACCTGCACGGTGCGCATTGGGCATCACGGCCCCGGTAACGGAACCGGGCAGCACCAGGCCGCCGCCGAGCGTGACCAGGGCGATGGGAATATCCAGCCCTACTACCGACAACCCGAACACCAGGTAAATCGCCAGGGCTGCCACCCCGCCCACCGCCACCATCGTCACACCCATCGCCACAATGCGCTGCGGCCCCAAGCGCTGAATGTTACGCCGGGTATAAGTGGAGCCGACGATCAGCATCGACACAATCAGCCCGAAGTTGAGCCCGTACTCAAGGCTGCTGAACCCCAGCAGATTGATAAACACCGCCGATGAACCCGCGATCACCGCAAACATCGCGCCATAGGTACACGCCAGGGCCACCGCGTAAGCACGGTACTGGCGCCCCTTGAGCAGATCCAGATACTGCCCGCCGAGGGTGCGCCAGTGTGCGGCCCTGGGATCGAGGTGATGATTGCTCTCGCGAAAGAACAGCAGCGCCAGCAATAACACCAGGCTGCCGATCACCAACGCCAGGGCGATGGGCGCACGCCACCCCAGTAATTTGATCAGCAAGCCCCCTGCTATCGGCGCAACGACGATGGCATACAACATGCCGATCATCGTCAGCGCCAGGGCCGGGCCTGCCTCGGCTTTCCACACATCGCGCACCACGGTGCGCGCTAGTACCAGCGCGGCGCACGCGCCCAGGCCTTGCAACACCCGAGCGGCGATAAACTGCTGGATGTCGGTGACCAGCAGCATCGCCAGCGTCGCCACTACGTAGAGCGCCAGGCCCCCGATCAAGACTGGCCGCCGGCCGATGCGATCCGACAGCGGCCCGAACAGTAGCTGCCCCAGGCCAAACGCAGCAACGAACGCCGACAGCGCCATCAGTGCCGAGCCTTGCGGCGCCTGCAGCGCGTGCTCGATGGCACCCAGGCCGGGGATGATCAGTTGCGTCGAGACTTCACCCAATGCGGTGAGGGCAACCAGCAAGAACAGCAAGCTGCGTGAGGGTGCCGGGGCGTTTGCCATGGGGAATATCCGGGGGCTGGATTAATTTATATTTCGACCATAATATGAACAAAAAATTATGTCCATAATTTTTTGCCCTATGGTCACCCTGGAGTTCGTCATGCCCCCTCTCCCCCTGCGCCTTCTCACGCCCCTGGCTCTGCTGGTGGTCCTCAGTGGTTGTAACAGCAAGGCCGACAGCGCCGCCCAGGCGCCCACATCGCGCCCGGTGCTGGCCGTCAAGGTCGAAGCAGCCGGCACCCAGCAAAGCGCTTATACCGGCGTGGTGGCGGCACGCACTGAAAGTGACCTGGGCTTTCGGGTCAGCGGCAAGGTGATCGAGCGCAAGGTCGACCCCGGCCAGCACGTCTCCCGTGGTGACACCCTGTTGGTGCTGGACATCGGCGACTTCGAACTGGCGCTGCGCTCGGCCAAGAACCGCGTCAACGCCGCCCAGGCCCAACTGCGCCAGCGCCGTGACGATGAAAACCGTTACCAGCGCCTGGCCAGCACCGGCGCGGTGTCGCGGCAGATCTTCGACCAGTCGGCCACCAACCTGCGCGTCGCCCAGGCCGAACTGGCCGCGGCGCAATCGGACGCCAGCCAGATCGAAAACCGTCGCACTTATTCGGTCCTCAAGGCCGATGGCGACGGCATCATCACCGACGTGCTGGCCGATCGCGGCCAAGTGGTGGCCGAAGGGCAAATCGTGGCGCGCCTGGCCCATGACGGCGCCCGCGAAGCCATCGTCAACCTGCCGGAGAACCGGCGTGACCTGGCCGCGCAAAAAGCCCTGGCGTTTCCCTTTGGCGCAGCGGACCAGGCCGTGACCGCCACCCTGCGCGAACTGTCCGCCAGCGCCGACCCGGTCACCCGCACCTACCGCGCACGTTACGTGCTGCAGGGTTCGGTCGAGCGTTTCGCCCTCGGTTCCACCATCACCGTGCGCCTGCAAGGCAACGGCCAGCCCCTGCAAACCCGCGTGCCGATTGGCGCCTTGCAGGATGCGGGGCAAGGCACGGGCGTATGGCTGATTGGCGATGATCAAAAGATCAGCTTTGCCCCGGTGAAGGTCGCCAGCCTCGGCCAGGAAGACGCCTTGCTCGACAGCGGCGTAACACCCGGCCAAACCATCGTCGCCCTCGGCGCTCACCTGTTGCACAGCGGCGACACGGTGCGCTTGCTGCCCGCCCAGGCCCTGGCCCTCAACCGTAAGCAGGATCAATGAGTATGCGCGGGATCAACCTCTCCGAACTGGCCGTCAAGCACCGCGCCGTCACCTTGTTCTTGCTGATTGCGATCCTCGTTGCCGGGGTCTTCGCGTTCGGCAAGCTGGGGCGCGCAGAAGACCCTTCGTTTACCGTCAAGGTCATGACCATCACCGCCGCCTGGCCCGGCGCCACCGCCCAGGAGATGCAGGAGCAAGTAGCCGACCGCCTGGAAAAGCGCCTGCAGGAACTGGACTACTACGATCGCGTCGAGACCATCGCCCAGCCAGGCTTTGTGTCGATGCGCATGACCTTCCTGGAGTCCACGCGCCCGAGCGAGATTCAGGAGCTGTTCTACCAGACCCGCAAAAAACTCAGCGACGAAGCCACGCGCCTGCCCAAGGGCGTGATCGGGCCGTTTTTCAACGATGAATATTCCGACGTGTACTTTGCGCTGTACGCCCTGGAAGCCGAACACCTGCCCCACCGTCAACAGGTGCAAATGGCCGAGGAACTGCGCCAGGGTTTGCTCAACCTGCCGGGGGTGAAGAAGGTCAATATCCTTGGCGAGCAGGCCCAGCGCGTGTTTGTGGAGTTTTCCTATGAACGCCTGGCAACCCTGGGCATCAAGCCCGAACAGATCTTCGCCGCCCTCGCCGCACAAAACGCCGTGGCGCCCTCAGGCTTCGTCGAAACGGCGGGCGCCCGCGCTTATATCCGCATCGACGGCGCGTTCGACAGCCTGGCCTTGATCGAGAACGTGCCCCTGCAAGTCAATGGCCGCGTATTGCGCATCGCCGATGTGGCCACCGTGAGCCGCGGTTATGAAGACCCGCCCAGTTATCGCATCCGCCATCAGGGCGACCCGGCGTTGATGCTGGGCGTGATCATGGAGAAGCACTGGAACGGCCTGGAATTGGACAAGAGCCTGCAAGCCGAAGAAGCGCGGATCCAGGCCGACCTGCCCCTGGGCGTGAATTTCGCCAAGGTCTCCGACCAGGCGAAAAACATCAGCCTGGCGGTGAATGAGTTCATGCTCAAATTCTTCGTCGCCCTGGCCGTGGTGATGCTGATCAGCCTGCTGGCCCTGGGCTTTCGCGTGGGGCTGGTGGTGGCGGCGGCTGTGCCGCTTACGCTGTCGATCGTGTTCGTGATCATGCTGGTCACCGGCCGTGAATTCGACCGCGTGACCCTCGGCGCATTGATTATCTCCCTGGGCCTGTTGGTGGACGACGCGATCATTGCCATCGAGATGATGGTGGTCAAACTCGAAGAAGGCTTTGACCGCATCCACGCGGCCACCTACGCCTGGAGCTCAACAGCGGCGCCGATGCTGACCGGCACCCTGGTCACCATCATCGGTTTTCTGCCGGTTGGGTTTGCGCGTTCCGGGGCGGGTGAATACGCCGGCAATATCTTCTGGATCGTGGGTTTCGCCCTGATTTCATCCTGGCTAGTGGCCGTGGTGTTCACGCCTTACCTGGGCGTGAAGTTGTTGCCGCAGATCAAGCCAGTGCCCGGCGGGCATGATGCGATTTATGCCGGGCGCTACTACCAGACACTGCGCAGCCTGGTGGAGGCCTGCGTGCGCGGGCGCTGGCTGGTGACCGGGCTGGTGGTGGCCGCGTTCGTGGTGTGCGGCCTGGGTATGGCGGTGGTGAAGAAACAGTTCTTCCCGGACTCCGACCGCTCGGAGCTGATTCTGGAAGTGTATATGCCACCCGGCAGCGCGTTCAAAAGCACCGAAGCCGTGGCGGCGCAGGTGGAGAAGGCGCTGTTGCAAGAGCCGCAGACCAGTATGGTCGACACCTATGTGGGCGGCGGTGCACCGCGGTTTTTCCTGTCGTTGAACCCTGAAATGCCGGACCCGGCGTTCGCCAAGTTGATCGTGCAAACCCCGGACTCTCACGCCCGCGACGCGCTGAAACTGCGGATGCGCGAGCGCATTGCGGCAGGCGAATTTCCGTCGGCGCGGGTACGGGTCACGCAGCTCGTCTTCGGCCCGCCGGTGCCGTTCCCGGTGGTGTTTCGCGTCTCCGGGCCGGACCTGAATGTGCTGCGCGGGCTGTCTGAAGACGTGCGTCAGGTCGTGGCCGGCAACACGCTGACCAGAGACACCTTCCTTGAATGGGGCGAGCGTGCCAGCGGATATCGCCTGGTGCTGGACCAGGATCGCTTGCGCTTGCTGGGTTTTACCCCCGACGAGGTCAAGTCCCAACTCAACGCCCTGCTCAGCGGCAACCCGATCACCGAAGTCCGCGAAGGCAACCGCACCGTCTCAGTGGTGGCCCGCGCCCAAGGCAGCCAACGCGAAGACCTGGCCAACCTCAACAACATGACGCTGACCAACAGCGCCGGTACGTCGGTGCCGCTGGCCCAGGTCGGGCATTTCCAGGCGGTAATGGAAGAGCCGATCCTCAAGCGCCGCGACCGCGCCACCACCGTGGAGGTACGCGCCGACATCATCGACGGCGTACAACCGCCCGATGTGGAAATGGCCGTGTACAAAGACCTGCAGCCACTGATCGCCAAACTGCCCAGCGGGTACAAAATCGACATCGGCGGGCCGGTTGAGGAAAGCGCCAAGGCCAACGTGGCCCTGGCGGCGCTGTTTCCGATCATGATCCTGCTGACCCTCACGGTGATCATGTTCCAGGTGCGCTCGTTCGGCGTGATGTTCATGGTGTTCGCTACCGCGCCTTTGGGCCTGATTGGTGCAGTGCCGACTTTGTTGCTGTTCAACCAGCCGTTCGGCTTCAACGCGATCCTGGGCCTGATTGGCATCGGCGGCATTCTGATGCGCAATACGCTGATCTTCACCGACCAGATCCGCCAGAACCAGGACCACGGCATGGCAATTCGCGAGGCCATCATCGAAGCCACGGTGCGGCGCGCGCGGCCGGTGATCCTTACGGCACTGGCGGCGGCGTTGGCGTTTATTCCGTTGACGTTGTCTGTGTTCTGGTCGTCGCTGGCTTATGTGCTGATTGGCGGTGTGCTGGTGGGCACGGTGTTGACGCTGTTGTTTCTGCCGGCGCTGTGCAGCCTGGTACTGCGCGACAAGGTTGCTGAAACGTCCCACGTAACTGCCGGATAAGCTCTACTCCCCTCCGCTTTCCACCGCTGCAAAGTCCCTCGACTGATCAAACAGTGCGAGGGATTGCAGATGGTTTTTCCTGTTAGTGCCTTGGTTACCTGGCCGCCCCTCGTGGGGAGCCGCTGCGGATGACCCAAGCAGCCAAAATTACCTTTATCGAACACGAGCTGGATGGTTTCCATCAGAGCCTGGTGGAGTACCGCCAGCAGATGGGCGCCTGGTATTCGCGTGCGCTGGATACGGTCAGTCATGCAGCGGACATGCCTTCGTTGCTGGGTATGGATCGGGTGTTGCGGGTTGGGGATGCACAGCAGTCGGTCGGTCTTGGCGATGCGGACTTTTCCACCGTGGCCCGCTGTCCGGCAGGGGGTGTGCTGAAGATCCAGAGCAGGTTCGAGTCAGCGTACGACGTGGCGATCGGCAATATTCCGGTTGAAGTGATCGGGCTGGATGACGGCAGCTCCAGGGTCATCCTGCTCGACGAGCACGGCGACGGTTTCCACGAATGCGCCGCCGGCGGGCGCTATCAGGTAAGGGTTCAGAGCGGTGTTTCAGCGCAGCAAGTCGATGCCTTGTTTGCTTCCTATGCCGGGCTGACTGCGGATCTGGAGCAATGGCTGCGCGAGCAGTGGCAAGGCTTCAAGCCGCATTGGCAGCAATCCCCGGCCAGCGCAATAGGCAACGGCGTGCTCGCCGGCAGTTGGGCAGCGATCCGTGACGTGTGGGACAGCATCAAGCAGGTGCAGGCGATTCTTGAAGACCCGCTCAAGTACGTCGAGCACCTGGGTAGCGAGGCGGCCAGGTTGGCGCAAATCGCCACCGATGCGCCCAAGGTCATGGAACAGGCGATGTTGCTGGCCAGTGATGAGGCGGCGCTGTACCTGTTACTGCGCACCGCCATGATCTGGCTGGAGGCGTTACCGCCTAGTGAAGTTGCGCAAGCGGCCGCCGGTTTTATGGTATCGCTGCTGATTGACCTGGTGATTGGCGTGGTGTTGACCATCGCGCTGCCGGCAGCGGGCGTGGCGTATTTGAGTATGCGCCTGGTCAAGTACGGCGCAGGGATTCTTCAGTCAGCCGTGGGTTTCGTGACCGGTGTGCTGACGATCCTCACAACGTTCATGCGGGCGGTGGACCGCTACAAAGCGGTGGCGGTTCGCGGGGTGGTGGGAGGGCTGAAGCAAGGCACGGTGCAGATGCGCTGGCGGGCGCGACAGAACGCGGTGCTGACGCAGAAAGAGCGTGTGGATGATGTGCCGGCGGTGGCGTCGAATCCGAAGGGCGATGCGGCGGCGCCTGCGGATAAAACGGTCACCCATGGTTGCCCGGTGTCGATGGTTACCGGTGAGGAATTGCTCACCCTTACTGACGGCGCGCTGGATGGGATCTTGCCGTTTGA
>NZ_JBWKRA010000035.1:0-40220 GCF_059419065.1 Pseudomonas sp. GW821-FHT07B01
GAGGTGTATCAGCTACAAATAAGGTAGCTGGCCCACCGCTATCGCAGGCAAGCCAGCTCCCACAGTTGAACTGTGGGCTCAGAGGGGCTATTCGTCAGCCGTTGGGTCCAGCTCCGGGAACATCACTTCAATAAACCCGAATTTGCTGAAGTCGGTAATCCGCGAGGGGTACAGCCTGCCGATCAAATGGTCGCACTCATGCTGCACCACCCGCGCATGGAAGCCGTCGGCAAAACGTACGATCGGCTCGCCTTTGGGGTCGAACCCTTCGTAGCGGATCTGCTGGTAACGGTTCACGGCGCCGCGCAGGCCGGGCACTGACAGGCAACCTTCATAGCCCTCTTCCTGCACCGGGCTGAGCGGTGTGATCAGGGGGTTGATCAAGATGGTCTGCGGCACAGGCGGCGCGTCCGGGTAGCGTTCGCTGGCCTCGAAACCGAAGATCACCAGTTGCAGGTCCACGCCAATCTGCGGCGCCGCCAGGCCAACGCCGCCCACGTGCTCCATGGTCTGGAACATATCGTCGATCAGTTGCCACAACTCCGAGCTGTCGAACATTTCCGGCGGCACCGGCGGGGCGATACGCAGCAGGCGCTCGTCGCCCATTTTCAGGATTTCACGGATCATTGTTCAGGCTCGGTCATGGGCTTGGAGTGGTCCCGGCCTAGGCCTGAGACGTGTTGTTTTTCATCGGTGTGGCCCGGCTCGCCTATTTCCTTCTCACCGGGGTCCTTGCCCTCGGCAGACATATGCTCGATCACCGCGTTCATCTCCGCGCCCAGCAGCAGTACGGCGGCAGAGATGTAGAAATACAGGAGCAAGACAATGATCGCACCGATACTGCCATACATGGCGTTGTAGTCCGCGAAGGTCTTGACGTAGTAGCCAAAGCCCAGGGAGGCGACGATCCATACCACCACGGCCAAGACGGAGCCGGGGGTGATAAAGCGAAATTCCTGCTCGACGTCCGGCATCACGTAGTACATGAGGGCCACGGCGAACATCAGCAAGATCACAATCAGCGGCCAGCGCAGGATGGTCCACAGCGTGACCACGAATTCCTGCATGCCGATCTGCCCGGCCAGCCACTCCATGACTTGCGGGCCCAGCACCATCAGCGCGGCGGCCGCCAGCAGCATGCCGGCGATACCCACGGTGTAGAAAATCGACAGCGGGAATCGCTTCCAGATCGGCCGACCTTCAACCACATCGTAGGCGGCGTTCATGGCGCTCATCATCAGGCGCACGCCCGCAGAGGCCGTCCACAGGGCGATAACGATACCCACCGAGAGCAAGCCGCCCTTGGACTGCTGCAACTGATCGATCACCGGGTTGACCTGTTCCAGCGCCTGGGGAGGCAACACCAGCTCCGATTGCAGGCGCAGCCAACTGAAGAAGTCGGGCAAGTGCAGGAAGCCGATCAGGGCAATGAGGAAAAGCAGGAACGGAAACAAAGAGAACAGCATCTGGTAGGCCAGTGCCGAGGCGTAGGTAGGCATCTCGTCATCGACGAACTCCTTGATGGTGCGTACCAGCACCTTGTGCAGCTTGAGACCATCGAGTACTGGAAAAAGCATAGCGTCTCCTTTCGCCGCAAAAGAGGTTGAGTTCGTGGGCGACTCAGGGGCCGTTTTCTACATCAAAGTAGCCCATTTGGCGACTTTGAAACAATTTCGAAAGTTTAGTTGCAGCACCGGATACAAAAACGGCCATCCGTGGATGGCCGTCGGGCTGCTGGGGGCTGCCCGCCAGGACATGTTACTCAGTGGCTTTTTTCACTGCGTCCTTGGTCTTGCCCACTGCTTGCTGAGCTTCGCCTTTTTTCTCTTGGATCACGCCTTCAGCACGCAGTTTGTCATTGTCTGTGACTTTACCGACGCCTTGCTTGATGTTACCGACAGCTTCGTTCGCCAAGCCCTTTACCTTATCGGAAGTGCTGCTCATGGTATTACTCCTGATAACAATCAAATGGTTTTTGGTCACTACGTAGCGGTTGACCTGAAGCGCAACGGCAGAGTTTCAATTATTTTTGCGCAAGCATTTCATCGAAAGCGGCAGGTTTGGCTTTATGTTTTGCAGCCAACCCACGAGAATGCCCGGCACATTCAGGCTGCAACGCTGAATAACAGATCCCGTAGGAAGGTTATGAAACTCAATAAAGCACAGGCCATTGCCCGCAGAAACCAGGAACTGGGCGGTGCCGTACTCGGCGTCAACAACTGCCACTTCACCGACCTGGACCGCAAACGCAACATCTGGTGGTTCGACCTGCCGGTGGGGCGTATTGCCGTGGGCCAGTACGAGTGGATCCACCTGTTGATGCACAACGCCGACACCGACCAGTTGCTGCACCTGAAGGTGCCGACCGTGTTCCTGCGTGAAAAACTCGAAGGGCTGGTGGTACGCAATGCGGGCAAGCGCAAGCCGGAGATTACCCTGGAGCTAAGCGCGGATAAGGACTCGTTCTTGAAGGACGTACGCCCCGCCGGTGCGGGTGTGAGCTTCGCGCAGTTCGCGCTGTAAGCCCGGCAACCCTGTGGGAGCGGGCTTGCCCGCGATGGCAGTGAGTCAGGCGATACAGCAGTGGCTGCTGTAGCGCTGTCGCAGGCAAGCCAGCTCCCACAGGGGGTAAGTGTTTCGCCAGCGCCCTCATAAAAAACCCCGCATCGGCGGGGTTTTTTATGGGTTACTTTTTAAGACCGAGTTTCTTCAGTTCTTCATCACGCAATTCACGCCGCAGGATCTTGCCCACGTTGGTGGTCGGCAGCGCATCACGGAACTCCACGGCCTTGGGCACCTTGTAGCCGGTGACGTTGGCGCGCATGTGCTCCATCACCTGGTCCTTGGTCAGGGTAGCCCCTGGCTTGACCACGATGAACAACTTGATGTGCTCGCCGGATTTTTCATCCGGTACGCCGATAGCCGCACACTGCAGCACACCCGGCAGGCCCGCCAGCACGTCTTCCAGCTCGTTGGGGTAGACGTTGAAGCCGGAGACCAGAATCATGTCTTTCTTGCGGTCGACGATACGCATGTAGCCGTCTGGCTGGATGATCGCGATGTCGCCGGTCTTCAGCCAACCCTCGCTGTCAAGCATCTCGTCGGTAGCTTCCTGGCGCTGCCAGTAGCCCTTCATCACTTGCGGACCTTTCACACACAGCTCGCCAGTTTCGCCCAGTGCAAGCTCGGTACCGTCGTCGGCGATGACTTTACACGCGGTGGAAGGCACCGGAATGCCGATGGTGCCGATCTGGATATGCTGGATCGGGTTCACCGTAGCCACTGGGCTGGTTTCGGTCATGCCGTAGCCTTCGCAGATCGCGCAGCCGGTCACGGCCTTCCAACGCTCCGCCGCAGCCAGTTGCAACGCCATGCCGCCCGATAGGGTGACCTTCAGCGCAGAGAAGTCCAGCTTGCGGAAACCTTCGTTGTTGCACAGTGCCACGAACAGGGTGTTGAGGCCGACGAAGCCGCTGAACTTCCACTTCGACAGTTCCTTGACCATCGCCGGCAGGTCGCGCGGGTTGCTGATCAGGATGTTGTGGTTGCCGATCAGCATCATCGCCATGCAATGAAAGGTGAAGGCATAGATGTGGTAGAGCGGCAGCGGCGTGATCAGGATCTCGCAGCCTTCATTGAGGTTGGAGCCCATCAGCGCCTTGCATTGCAGCATGTTGGCGACGAGGTTGCGGTGGGTCAGCATCGCGCCCTTGGCCACGCCGGTGGTACCGCCGGTGTATTGCAACACGGCCACATCGCCGCTGGCCGGGCTGGCATCGTTGACCGGCTGGCCATGGCCCTTGGCGAGTACGTCGTTGAACTTGATGGCCTGGGGCAGATGATAGGCCGGGACCATTTTCTTCACGTACTTGATCACGCTGTTGATCAGCACGCGCTTGAACGGCGAGAGCAGGTCGGCAACTTCGGTGACGATCACGTGCTTGACGGCGGTCTTGGGCACGACTTTTTCAGCCAGGTGCGCCATGTTGGCCAGGCAAACCAGGGCCTTGGCCCCCGAATCATTGAATTGGTGTTCCATCTCCCGCGCGGTGTACAGCGGGTTGGTGTTGACCACGATCAGGCCGGCGCGGATCGCACCGAATACAGCGACGGGGTATTGCAGAACGTTGGGCAGTTGCACGGCGATTCGATCGCCGGGCTTCAAATCGGTATGCTGTTGCAGATACGCGGCGAATGCGCCGGACAATTCGTACAGTTCACCGTAGGTGATTGTCTTGCCCAGGTTGCTGAAAGCCGGTTTGTTGGCGAAGCGCTGGCAGGACTGCTTCAGTACCGCCTGAATATTCGGATACTCGTCTGGATTGATCTGTGCAGCAATCCCGGCGGGGTACTTATCCTTCCAAAAGTCTTCATTCATGGAAGCCCACTCCTCAGCGACGCGAATTCATCATCGCATTTGATGCGATTATTATTGGTGTATGTTTTTAGGTGAGTCTGGCGCTTTCAAGCAGGCCTAGAAGTCACAAAGCGCGCCGAGAGTAGCAGCTTTGCCAAGGGCCGCCTAGAGCCAAAAGAGGGCCCTACAGTCATAAACATGACTCAAGAACATTCAATGGTCACTTTTAGAGCAAAAAGTCTATAACACCAGAAATGGCTCTAGAACAGGCTCTCAAGGCCGTAAAATACAGTGTGGGAGCTGGCTTGCCTGCGATAGCGGGGGATCAGTCAATTCAACAGGCGACTGAAACACTGCTATCACGGGCAAAGCAGCTCCCACATTTTTGTACCCTATTTCAATTCAAGCGATGTCGCGCAGCTCCCGGCGCAGAATTTTCCCCACCGGCGTCATCGGCAACGACTCTCTCAACACAATATGCTTGGGCACCTTGTACCCCGTGAAGTTGGCCTTGCAGTACGCCTTCAGTTCCTCGAGGCTCACCCCCTGGGCCCGTGCCACCACGAACAGCTTCACCGCCTCCCCCGTGCGCTCGTCCGGCACGCCGATCACGGCGCAGTTGGCCACGGCCGGGTGGGCCATGATCACGTCTTCGATTTCGTTGGGGTACACGTTGAAACCCGAGACGATGATCAAATCCTTCTTGCGATCCACAATACTGATGTAGCCATCGGTGTCGATCACCGCAATGTCACCGGTCTTCAACCAGCCATCGGCGTCCAGGGTTTCGGCGGTGGCGGCCGGTTGCTGCCAGTAGCCCTTCATCACTTGCGGGCCCTGGATGCACAGCTCGCCGCGCTCGCCCAACGGCAGTTCTTGCCCCAGGTCATCCACGACCTTCATCGCCGTACCCGGCACCGGGATGCCCACGGTACCCAGGCGTGACAGGCCGCCGTAGGGGTTGGTACTGGCCACTGGCGAGGTTTCGGTGAGGCCGTAGCCTTCGCCGATGGCGCAGCCGGTCACCGCTTTCCAGCGTTCCGCCGTGGCCTTGACCAGGGCGGTGCCGCCGGAGTTGGTAATCTTCAGGTGGGAGAAATCCAGGGTCTTGAAATCCGGGTGGTCCATCAGCGCCACAAACAGTGTGTTGAGCCCCAACAGGCCGGAGAACTGCCACTGTTTGAGCTCCTTGATAAACCCGCCGATGTCCCGTGGGTTGGTGATCAGCACGTTGTGGTTACCGGAGACCATCATGCACATGCAATTGGCCGTGAATGCATAGATGTGGTACAGCGGCAGCGGTGCAATCATCACCTCCTGCCCTTCCTTGATCAGCGGATGGCCGTCGTCGCCCAGTTGCGACATGCACGCCCGCACTTGCTGCATGTTCGCCACCAGGTTGCCGTGAGTGAGCATCGCGCCCTTGGCCAGCCCAGTGGTGCCGCCGGTGTATTGCAGCACGGCGACGTCGTCCAGGGTCACCGGATGGCGCGTCACTCCAAGGCCCGCGCCCATGCGCAGGGCGCGCTTGAACGAAACCGCCCGCGGCAGGTGGTAGGCCGGGACCATCTTCTTGACTTTGTCGACCACGGTGTTGACCAGCCAGCCTTTGGCGGCGGGCATGAAATCGCCCATCCTGGCTTCGATCAGGTAGTCGATCTCCGTGTCGGTGCACACCTCCTGCACACGTGAACCGAACAGGTTGAGGTAGACCAGCGCCCGCACACCGGCATCCTTGAACTGATGGCGCATCTCGCGCGGCGTATAAAGCGGGTTGGTGTTGACCACGATCAGCCCGGCGCGCAGTGCGCCGAACACCGCAACCGGGTAATGCAGCACGTTGGGCAGCTGCACCGCGATGCGCTCGCCGGGCTTGAGGTCGGTGTGCTGCTGCAGGTAACCGGCAAACGCCGCACTCTGGCGCTCAAGCTCGGCGTAGGTGAGGGTAATGCCCATGCTGCTGAATGCCGGACGGTCGGCAAAGGTCTTGCAGGAACGCTCGAAGACCTCGATCACCGACTTGTAGGTGCTGAGGTCGATGGCATTGGGGACTCCCGGCGCGCGTTTGTCATTCCAGAAATCAGGTTGCATTATTCTTGTCCTCTTTACCTGAGTGTGTCCGGCCGCTGCCATGCAGATGTGCAGCAATAAGAAGCGGAGCTTTGGGGAAGTTAGCAGCTATGGCCAAACAGGCAAGACGCTGAACTGTGTCATTGATTGTATGAATCTTGTACCTAAGGCGTAGGCAGATACCCCGCCCCACGCCGGATGAGCTATACAATGCAACCACCCTGAGCAAAGGAAGCCGCCATGAACCACAGCACCTTCTGGCTGACCGCGAACGACCACACCCGTCTGTACGTCAACCAATGGATGCCCGACGGCCCGCCCAGGGCCGTGGTGATGATTTCCCATGGCATGGCCGAGCACGGCGGTCGCTATGCGCGCCTGGCGCAAGCGTTGTGTGGCGCAGGGTATGGCGTATATGCGCTGGACCAGCGTGGGCATGGCCGTACCGCCGAGGCCGGCACCGTTGGGCTATATGCTGAAACGGATGGCTGGAACAAAGTCGTGGGCGATCTGGCCAGCCTTAATCAGCACATCGGCCAACAGCATGCCGGGCTGCCGATCATCTTGCTGGGCCACAGCATGGGCAGCTATATCTCCCAGGCGTACTTACTGCATCACAGCGCCAGCTTGCATGGCGCAGTACTCAGCGGCTCGAATTTCCAGCCGGTGGCCCTCTACCGTGCAGCGCAAATCATTGCGCGCATCGAACGTGCACGCCAAGGCCTGCGAGGGCGCAGTGCGTTGATCGACTTCTTGTCGTTCGGCTCATTCAACAAAGCCTTCAAACCCAATCGCACCGCGTTTGACTGGCTCAGCCGCGACCCGGTTGAAGTGGACAACTACATCAACGACCCACTCTGTGGCTTTCGTTGCACCAATCAACTGTGGATCGACCTGTTGGGCGGCTTGCAGCAGATCAGCAAAGTCTCCAACCTGGCGCAGATTGATCCCGGCCTGCCGATCCTGGTGATTGGCGGCGATCGTGATCCGGTGAGTGAAGGCAAACGTCTCAAGCACCTGGCCCACGCCCTGCGTGAGGCCGGTTGCCAGGACGTGCAATTGACGCTTTACCCCCAGGCGCGCCATGAAGTATTCAACGAAACCAACCGTGATGAAGTCACCGCCGACCTATTGGCCTGGCTCGACCAGGCGCTGGCGTTGCGCAGGCCCACCCGCTGCGAATAGTTTTTGCTTTAAAATCAGCCGATTAATTACCGTTAAGCCACAGGATGCACCTTGAGATGACCCAGGTAACCAACACCCCGTACGAAGCGCTTGAAGTGGGCCAGACTGCCAGCTTCAGCAAAACCGTCGAAGAGCGCGATATCCAGCTGTTCGCCGCCATGTCGGGTGACCACAACCCGGTGCACCTGGACGCTGAATACGCCAAGGCGACCATGTTCAAGGAGCGGATTGCCCACGGCATGTTCAGCGGCGCGCTGATCAGCGCGGCAGTGGCCTGCGAGCTGCCTGGGCCGGGCACGATCTATATCGGCCAGCAAATGACCTTCCAGAAACCGGTGAAGATCGGCGACACCCTGACCGTGCGCTTGGAAATCCTCGAGAAACTGCCGAAGTTTCGCGTGCGCATTGCCACTCGGGTGTTCAACCAGCGTGATGAGTTGGTAGTCGATGGCGAGGCGGAGATTCTGGCGCCGCGCAAACAGCAAGTCGTGACCCTGACCGAGCTGCCGCCAATCAGCATCGGCTGATCTACATTCCAGCCTTTGCATAAAAAAATGTGGGAGCGGGCTCGCCCGCGAATGCGGTGTATCAGCCAATACAACAGTGACTGATCCACCGCTTTCGCGAGCAAGCCCGCTCCCACACTAGGTCCAGCGTAGGTCTTACCTCAGGTCTTACGACTGAGCGCGAGCCTGGTTACGCAGGGCTTTTACCTGGTCGTGGTTGCGCTGTACACCGTGGTACTGACGCTCAACCAAGTCACGAATGCCCACCAGGTTGTGCTTGTTGATCTTCTCGATCGCGTCCTTGTAAGCCTTCAGTGCGTGGTCTTCACCGCGCTCGGCTTCGTTCAATACGGCCTCTTCGTCCTTGCCAGTGACCATCGACTTCACGTCTACCCAGCCACGGTGTAGGGCGCCGGCCATGCTGCCGGAATCTTCAGGATCGCCACCCAAGGCACGCACAGCGGTTTTCAGTTCAGCGGCGGCTGTCGCGCAATCAGCGGAGCGCTTTGCAAACAGGGCCTTGAGTTCTGGATGCTTGATGTCTTCAGCGCATTCCTTGAAACCCTTTTGGCCGTCGATGCTGGTCTCAATCAGGTCGTTCAGTACGGAGATCGATTCTTTGTTGATATCAGTCATTTTTCAATTCCTTGTACGGGTTAGAAGGTTGCCTTGGTTATTGCAGCGCCCGTGCCAGGTTTAGAAAAATTATTTTTGTGTTTATTTTCAACAGGTTAAGAATTATTGAACCATCTGTATGTTGGTTATTTGCATGATCTGTCATTTGGCCTTCATGCAGAATGCCTGTATTTTCGAAAGCCTGGCCTCAACCCTACGACGCTCATGAATCCCGAAAAACTCGAACTGCTGATCACCCGCCAAATGCCCTTTGGCAAATACAAAGGCCGGATCATTGCCGACCTGCCTGGGCCTTACCTGAATTGGTTCGCCCGTGAAGGTTTCCCCCACGGGGAACTGGGCGGCTTACTGGCCTTGATGCAGGAAATCGACCACAACGGCCTGTCCGAATTGCTCGAACCGCTGCGCGCCAAACACGGTAAACCTGCCCCCCGTCACTAAGAGATTCGCCATGCCAAGGAATGCTGATAACGAACCGCACTGGCAGGCCATCGCCCAGCGCTATGAATACGAGCCCGGCCCGATCAACCTGGAAAACGGCTACTTCGGGCGCATGAGCCGGGCGGTACAGGCTCAGTACCTTGAGTACATCAGCTTTATCAACCGCAGCAACTCTGTGCATGTGCGCCAGCGTTTTGAACAGGGTGAAAACAACGAGATACGCCGCCAGTTGGCCGGCTTGATTGCTGTCGACCCCGAATCGGTCGCTTTCACCCGTAACGCTACCGAAGCCTTGCAGTCACTGATCCGCAACTACAACCGCCTGCAACCCGGCGACCAGGTGCTGATCAGCGACCTGGAATACGACACGGTCAAAGGCGCCATGCGCTGGCTGGCAGCGACTCGCGGCGTGGAAGTGATAGAGGTGGCCCACACCCACCCGGCCAGTGTCGACAGCTTGGTGCAGACTTATCACGATGCGTTTGTGCAGTACCCGCGTCTGAAATTAATGGCCTTGACCCATGTGACCCACCGTACGGGCCTGGTCATGCCGGTTGCGGCCATTGCCAAGGCCGCGCGCGAACGCGCAATCGACGTGATCCTCGACGGCGCCCACGCCTTGGGCCAGATCGAATTCAACCTGGCCGAACTGGGCATTCAGTTCGCAGGCTTCAACCTGCACAAGTGGATCGGCGCGCCGTTGACCCTGGGCTTTTTGTACATCGCACCGGAGCGCCTGGCCGATATCGACCCGGATATGGGCGAGTTTCACTACCCAGCCACCGATGTGCGAGCGCGTACGTCCTACAGCACGCCGAACTTTCCGGCGCTGATGACCTTGCCCCTGGTGTTTGAAGAGCATCGACAGTTGGGTGGCGCTGCGGCCAAGGGCGCACGCGTCAATTACCTGCGCAACCTGTGGGTAAACCAGGTACGGCCGCTGCCGGGGATTGAAGTGCTGACCTCGGATGACCCGCGACTGTACTGCGGAATCACAGCCTTCAAGTTCATCGGGCGTGATCAGCAGATGATGGTGGACAGGTTGCTCAAGGAGCACGGCCTGTTCACCACTACGCGCACGGGGGCAGCGTTTGGCACCTGTATCCGGGTGACGCCGGGGCTGGTGACGTCGGCGGCGGACATCAATGCGCTAGTCCACGCGATCACCAAACTAAACACCGATTAAAACTGTGGGAGCTGGCTTGCCTGCGATAACGGTGTATCAGCCAAAGATGGGCTAACTGATAAATGGCTATCGCAGGCAAGCCAGCTCCCACCTTCAGAGCGGCGATGTGCTTGAGGTTTTTTTACAGGCAAAAAAAAGCGGCACACCGACCAAGTGCGCCGCAAAAATGCCGTTAAGCACAGCAACAACGATTCGATAAATCAGTTCAGTCCAGCAGCGCCAGCGCCTGGGCAGTGACTTCCTGGATACGCGCCCAGTCGCCGTTCTTGACCCACTCCGGATCCAGCATCCAGCTGCCGCCCACGCACATCACGTTTTTCAACGCCATGTAGCTCTTGATGTTGGCCGGACCAACACCGCCAGTCGGGCAGAATTTGACTTCGCCGAACGGGCCACCGAGAGCCTTGATGGCAGCAACACCACCGCTGACTTCAGCCGGGAACAGCTTGAAGCGGCGATAACCCAGGCCGTAGCCTTCCATGATGCCGGAGGCATTGCTGATGCCCGGCAGCAGCGGGATCGGGCTGTGCACCGAGGCTTCCAGCAAGTCACGGGTGATGCCGGGGGTGACGATAAATTGCGAGCCTGCCACTTCTGCCGCTTCGAGCATGTGACGATCGAGCACGGTACCGGCACCCGTGCACAGTTCAGGACGTTGCTCGCGCAAGACCTGAATGGCCTTGAGGCCGAACTCGGAACGCAGGGTCACTTCCAGCGCGGTCAAACCGCCAGCGGCCAGGGCGTCGGCCAACGGCAGGATGTCCTGCTCGCGGGCGATGGTGATCACCGGCAGGATCCGCGCCTTGGCGCAGAGGCTGTCGATCAAGGCAACTTTATCCGCCATGGACACGGTCGGTTGAGGGCTTTTCATAGCGGCTGATCCTTGGCTCATGGGCACCAGTAAATCTCTAGAGTAGGTTGCAAAAACGCGCGAATCGGCATGGCAGCAACATCGTCGCTGGCCAGGGCGGCGCTCAAGGTAGTCAATTTCGAACTGCCGGAAATCGACAGCACGGTGTAGCTGGCCGTGGCCAGCAGCGCACGACTCATGGTCAGGCGCTGGTGCGGCACAGTGGGCGCCAGCATCGGCCAGCAACGGCGGGTACCGTCGGCCTTAAGCGCTTCGCTCAGGTTAGGGCTGTTGGGGAACAGCGATGCGGTGTGGCCGTCATCGCCCATGCCCAGCACCAGCACATCAATGGCTGGCAACTCGCCCAGCAGGCGATCGGCCTGCTCGGCAGCGTCTTCAAGATTGGCAGCGGGGCTGTACAGGCTCAAGAACTTCGCCTTGGCCGCCGGACCTTGCAGCAAGTGTTGCTTCAACAGGCCAGCATTGCTGTCGGCATGTTCGACCGGCACCCAGCGTTCATCGGCAAGGGTGATGGTGACCTTGGACCAGTCCAGGCCCTGCTTGGCCAGGTTCTGGAAAAACGCCACGGGGCTGCGGCCACCGGACACCACCAACGTCGCCTCGCCACGGGCACTGATGGCCGAGCGCAGTTGTTCAGCCACGTCATTGGCCAGGCCATCGGCCAGCAGCGCAGGCGTACGGTACTCATGGGCAGTGACGCCCTGAGGCAGTTTCAATTCAGATATCGCCATACCACGACCTCCCATCCCGCGTGATCAGTGCAATGGAGCTCATCGGCCCCCAGGACCCCGCCGCATACGGCTTGGGCGCATCACCGGATTTTTTCCACCCGGCGATCAACTGGTCACACCACTTCCACGCGGCTTCGATTTCATCTTTGCGAACAAACAGGTTCTGATTGCCGCGCATCACTTCCAGCAACAATCGCTCGTAGGCATCGGGGATGCGTGCGCTGCGATAGGTGTCGGAAAAATTCAATTGCAGTGGCCCGCTGCGCAGTTGCATGCCTTTGTCCAGGCCCTGCTCCTTGGTCATCACACGCAGGGAAATACCTTCGTCCGGCTGCAGGCGGATGATCAGCTTGTTGCTGATCTGCAAGCGCTGCTCGGGGGCGAAGATATAGTGGGATGGTTCCTTGAAATGGATGACGATCTGCGACAGCTTTTGCGGCATGCGCTTGCCGGTACGCAGGTAGAACGGCACCCCGGCCCAACGCCAGTTGCGGATATCAGCACGCAGGGCGACGAAGGTTTCGGTGTCGCTCTGGGTGTTGGAATTGTCTTCTTCCAGGTAACCCGGCACGGCTTTACCAGCGCTGTAGCCGGCGATGTACTGGCCACGGACTACTTGGGTGGTCAGGCCTTCGGGGCTGATCGGCGCCAGGGCCTTGAGCACCTTGACCTTCTCGTCACGGATGCTGTCGGCGGACAGGTCGGCCGGCGGGTCCATGGCAATCAGGCACAGCAGCTGCAACAGGTGGTTCTGGATCATGTCGCGCAGCTGGCCAGCCTTGTCGAAATAACCCCAACGGCCTTCGATGCCAACCTGCTCGGCCACGGTGATTTCCACGTGGGAGATGTAGTTCTGATTCCACTGGGTTTCGAACAGGCTGTTGGCGAAACGCAGGGCGATCAGGTTCTGCACCGTCTCTTTGCCCAGGTAGTGGTCGATGCGATAGGTGCGGTTTTCCGGAAAGAACTGCGCCACGGCGTCGTTGACCTTGCGCGACGACTCCAGGTCCGAACCGATGGGTTTTTCCAGCACTACGCGGGTATTTTCCGCCAGGCCGACCTTGGACAGGTTTTCGCAGATCGCGCCGTACACCGCCGCCGGGGTGGCGAAGTAGGCAATCAGGCGTTGCTCGCTGCCGGCTTTTTCGGCCAGGGCGACGTAGTCGTCAGCCTTCATGAAGTCAACATGCACATACGAAAGGCGCGCGAGGAAACGCTGGGCCACGGCTTCGTCGAGCTCCTTGCCGACGTATTTACGCAATTCTTTTTCGATATGGGCCAGGTGTTGCTGCTCGGAGCCGGCTTCACGGGCCAGGGCCAGGATGCGTGTGTCGTCGTGCAGCAACCCGGCGCCATCGAGTTGATAAAGGGCAGGAAATAACTTGCGCAGCGCCAGATCACCCAAGGCGCCAAACAGGGCAAAGGTGCAGGGTTCCACGGTTATCGAAGGCATGATGTTTGTTCTTTTATCAAGTTAAGCTACAAATACCTTTTTTCAAGGCATCACTCAAGGAAAAATGTAGTAATAACCACAACATTTTCCCGAAATACGCATTGCGAGTGGTGGTGTTCAGCTACCCTCAGTAGGATAGGCCACCGCGAAAAGCCACTCATCGATTGGTTACCGCCTTTTTATTTGCATCGTCGCCCGAAGGAAAGACTGAATGGACCGCGTGCGAAATCTTCTGGAACAGATCCGGAACCGCCTCGAAGAATTGAACAAGGCCGAGCGCAAAGTCGCTGAAGTGATCCTGCTCAACCCGCAGCAGGCCACACGCTTCTCGATCGCCGCCCTCGCCCAGGCCGCCTCGGTCAGTGAACCGACGGTCAACCGCTTCTGCCGTTCATTCGGTGTCAGCGGTTACCCTGAACTCAAATTGCAGTTGGCGCAAAGCCTGGCCAGTGGCGCCGCGTATGTCAGCCGCGCCGTGGAGGCCGATGATAACCCCGAGGCCTACACCCAGAAGATCTTTGGCAGCGCCATTGCCTCCTTGGACAGTGCGTGCCAGGCCCTGGACCCGGCGCTGATCAGCAAGGCCGTGGACTTGTTGATCCAGGCACGGCAGATCCACTTCTTTGGCCTCGGCGCTTCGGCTCCCGTGGCCATGGATGCGTTGCACAAGTTCTTCCGCTTCAACCTGGCGGTGACCGCCCATGCCGACGTGCTGATGCAACGCATGATCGCCTCGGTGGCGCACACCGGTGAGCTGTTCGTGATCATTTCCTACACCGGCCGTACCCGCGAACTGGTGGAAGTTGCGCGTATCGCTCGGGAAAACGGTGCGTCGGTGCTGGGCGTCACCGCCGAAAACTCGCCGCTGGCCAAAGCCAGTACGGTGAGCCTGAACATCCCGCTGCCGGAAGACACGGATATCTACATGCCGATGACTTCTCGGATTATCCAGTTGACGGTGCTGGATGTGCTGGCGACCGGCATGACCTTGCGTCGCGGGGTGGATTTCCAGCCGCATTTGCGCAAGATCAAAGAGAGCTTGAATGACAGCCGGTATCCGGTGGGGGATGAGTTCAACTAGCAGGCAGCTCTTCCAGCAGTACCGGCGCTATCGCAGGCAAGCCAGCTCCCACAGGGGAATGCATTCCAAAGGTGGGAGCTGGCTTGCCTGCGATAGCGCCATCAGCCACACCGCTAAACCCCTGCCCTGGCCTGCAAACTCAAATGCACCCTCTCCCCCGGCGCCAGGCTCGCCGCCGCCATCGCCGCCTCTACGCACACAAACCCCGACGCTTCGTTAAAGCTCACGCCCAACAGCGGCCGGCTCCCCGGGTGCCACACCACCGTGTCGGCGCTGTCGCCGGTATCGATGCACAGTTCACGCTGCCAGGCGTGGTCCTTGAGCTGCAGTTCGCCCTCATGCTGGAACACCCGCTGGCATCCGCCATCGACCCGCAATTCACCTTCCTGCTGGCAAACCTGGCGATTGAGCTGGTCATAACCCTGCGCCCCTTCGAGCCCAGACAGCGCTACCTCGTCAACGTGACCAATACGCCAGTAAGCGTGCAATGCATGGCTCAACTGGCACGGCAGCTCGTCGTGATGCTCGGTGCTCAGGCGCAGTTCCAGGGTTTCGCCCAAGTGTGCGTGCAAGTCCACCTGCCAGTCGCACAGCTGCAATTGCCAGTGCAGGCGCACGCCGTCATCGTCAGTGCTGCTGTCGAGCAGTTTCCAGTCGATCAAGCGGGCCCAACCGTGGGAAGGCCAGGCATTTTCGCTGGGGTGACGGCCATACCACGGCCAGCACACCGGTACGCCACCACGGATAGCCCCGACTTGCGGCCATTTGGCGGCACACCACAGCCACGGCTTTTGGCCGGTGGGTTGAAAGTGCAGCAATTGCGCACCCTGGCGACTGAACACCGCCTGGCACAGCGGATGGTCGATCACCAATACATCGCGCATCTGAAAGCGCTCCCAGGCGAACACAGGCCGCTCGCGCAGGGATTTGAAAAAGCGTTGCAGGGGTTGCTCGTGCATGTGCCCAGGTCCCGAATATCACAGTGCCACGCAAAAAAAAGCGGATAGCCATGGCTACCCGCAAATGCGCACAGAGAGAGGAGCTTATCGCAACAGCGTTAGAACGTAGACTGAATTTTCAGGCCCGCTACCAGCGCGTTGTCGACTTTATCCACGCCGCCAGGCTGGACAACGTACTGCAGGTTCGGACGCACAGTCAGCCAGTTGGTGACGTGGAAACCATAGTTGAGTTCGACGTTGTACTCAGTCTCACGAATCGGCGTGTACAGCGGATTGTCGTAGTCGCTCACGCCCCTGGCGTCGTTGAGCAGCTCAGAGTTTTTCTTCACATCATTGTTGACATGCAGGCGAGCGACGCCAATGCCGACGTCATCTTTTGGACGCGCGTCGAATGGGCCTTTGTACACGAGCATCAACGACTGGTAGTTGTCGACCAGGTTGGTTTCCTTGTCATGGAAGGTCGCGTTGGCTGCAATGTTCAGGCCACGGGAAGCGTCGCCGTTATGGGTGGTGAGTTGCTGTTGCGCAACGAACCAGTAGCCTTTCTTGCTGCTGCGGGTACGGAAGTCGGCGCCGCTGAGGACCGCATCGTTACCGTTGACGTCTTCACGTACATCCGGAGCATCGGCCGCACTTTTATAGAAGCCCACACGGTATTCGCCCGGCAGGTTATTAACCTTCGGCGACCAGACCAATTCCACCGGAATCACGGTGCCCTTGGTACCACTGCCGCTAAGTTTGAAGCCGTTGCCGTGCTCCAACTGCGACGGGTTCTGGTTGTAGGCACCGATTTGCGCATACAGCTCAGGCGTAATGTTGTATTTCACGCGGATAGCGGCCTGGGCGACCGGCCAGTTGTACCAGGTATTGACGTAGTTACCGACCTGCGAGCCGCAGAACGACAGGTTCTGGAAGTCGCAAGGGAAGGTGTTGAAGTCTTCGCCTTCACCGAAGTAACCGAGCTTCACGTCCAGCTTGTTGTCGAACATCTGGTGCTGAATCCAGAACTGGGTCAGACGCACCATGTGGCCACGGCCATACACTTCTTGCGAGGAACTCAAGGTGCCGGCACGCGGGTCGCCAATGCGGTCATTGGAGATGTTCTGGCCATTACGGTTGGTCAACTGGATCTTGGCCTGGGTGTTATCCCAGCCCCACAGTTTTTGCAGGTCCAGTGCCACGCCCAGACCGAACTGGTCGGAGTAACGACCGGTCTTGTCGTCGTTGTAGCCGCCGTGGGCGTTGTAGCCCATCTCGCCCACGTAGTCGGCCTTGATGTCGATACCTTGCTCGATCAGCTTGGTACGCTCGCCGCCCCAATCGCCGGTCATCCACTTGGAATCAGCGCTGAATGCATCGGCCGCCATCGCATTGGCGGACAATACAAGGGCTGCTGCCGCTGACAGTTGGCAGATCAGCCGGGTGTTGTTGTGTTGCTTTTTCATCCCTACATCCTCGTCTTTATTGTTATTAAACTGTTTTTATCTAACGCGGGTTACATTTTTTAATTAAAACAATCACTTATCTTGCTTAACGGCCCTTGAACTGGGTCACATTGTCGGCATGCCCCTGTGCCGGCAATGAAGCCACTGCGCCCAACCGCTCACCGGTCTTGGCGTCAAACAGCAATACCTTGGCCGGGTCGAACTGCAAGGTCAGGGTCTCGCCCACTTGCGGTGCCACGTCCGGCGCCAAACGGCAGCAGACCTTGGTGTCGTTGAGCTGCACAAACACCAGGGTGTCCGGGCCGGTCGGCTCTGTGACCTGGACTTCGGCACGAATGCTTGAGGAGCCATTGCCCTCGCCCGCCGCCAGCACAATCTGCTCCGGGCGCAGGCCGAGGATCACATCGCGATCTTCAAGCCCTGCGTCATTCATGCTCAACGGCAGCTCGCAACGGGCCTGGCCGCTGTCGAGCAGCGCGACCAGACCACCGTTCTGGCGTTTTAGGCGCATGGGAACGAAGTTCATCGGTGGTGAACCGATAAAGCTTGCCACAAACAGGTTGGCAGGGTCGTTGTAAATTTCTTTCGGCGTGCCGAATTGCTGGATGATGCCGTCCTTCATCACCGCCACTTTATCGCCCAGGGTCATCGCTTCGATCTGATCGTGGGTCACATAGACGGTGGTGGTTTTCAGACGCTGGTGCATCAGCTTCATTTCGGTACGCATCTCGACGCGCAGCTTGGCGTCGAGGTTGGACAGCGGTTCGTCGAACAGGTAGATCTTCGGCCGACGCGCCAGGGCACGGCCCATGGCCACGCGCTGTTGCTGGCCACCGGACAACTGGCCCGGCTTGCGGTTGAGCAGGTGTTCGATCTGCAGCAACTTGGCCACGCGCGCCACTTCAGCGTCGATGTCGGCTTGCGGCATCTTGCGGATCTTGAGGCCGAACTCGATGTTCTCGCGCACGCTCATGGTCGGGTACAGCGCGTAGGACTGGAACACCATGGCGATGTCACGGTCCTTGGGGCTCATGCCGCTCACGTCTTGATCACCGATCATGATCGCGCCGCCGGTGATGGTCTCAAGGCCGGCGATGCAGTTCATCAGCGTGGATTTACCACAGCCCGACGGGCCGACCAGGATGAGGAACTCGCCTTCCTTGATCGACAATTCGATGTTCTTCAAGGTGTCGGGCAGGCCGGCGCCATAGGTCTTGTTTACATTGCGAAGTTCAAGCGTAGCCATGATTACCCCTTGACCGCGCCGGCCGTGAGGCCGCGCACGAAATACTTGCCTGCGATCACATAGACCAGCAGGGTCGGCAGCCCGGCGATCATCGCCGCCGCCATATCCACGTTATATTCCTTGGCCCCGGTACTGGTGTTGACCAGGTTGTTCAGCGCCACCGTGATGGGCTGGGAATCGCCGCTGGAGAACACCACACCGAACAGGAAGTCGTTCCAGATCTGGGTGAACTGCCAGATCAGGCAGACCATGATGATCGGCGTCGACATCGGCAGGATGATCCGGCGGAAGATGGTGAAAAAACCCGCTCCGTCCAGGCGTGCTGCCTTGATCAACGCATCCGGGATGCTCACGTAATAGTTACGGAAGAACAGCGTGGTGAACGCCAGGCCGTAGACCACGTGGATAAACACCAGGCCGGTGGTGGTGCTGGCCAGGCCCATCTTGCCGAGGGTGAACGACGCGGGCAGCAACACAGTCTGGAACGGCAGGAAGCAGCCGAACAGCAGCAGGCCGAAGAACAGCTGCGAACCCCGGAAGCGCCAGAACGACAGCACGTAGCCGTTCAAGGCGCCAATGGCGGTAGAGATGAGCACAGCAGGAACGGTGATCTTGATCGAGTTCCAGAAGTAGCCATCCACGGTGGCCCAGGCCTTGACCCAGCCGATGCCGCTGACCACGGTGGGCCAGCTCAGCAGGTTACCGGTGCTGATGTCTTCCGGGGTCTTGAAGCTGGTGAGCAGCATCACCACCAGCGGCACCAGGTACAGCAGCACCGCCAGGATCAGCACCGCGTAGATCGCGATGCGGCTCAGGCTGATGGCAGGTTTGGTGGCGAGACTAGTCATTGCGCTTGGTCCTCAGCTCGGAATACAGGTACGGCACAATGATCGCGAGGATCGCACCGAGCATCAGGATTGCACTGGCCGAACCCATGCCCATCTGGCCGCGACTGAAGGTGAACGAGTACATGAACATAGCCGGCAGGTCGGACGAGTAGCCCGGGCCGCCTGCGGTCATTGCCGCCACCAGGTCGAAGCTCTTGATCGCAATGTGCGCCAGGATCATCACCGCACTGAAGAACACCGGGCGCAGGCTCGGCAGCACCACGCTCCAGTAGATACGCGGCAGGCTTGCGCCATCGATCTGCGCAGCGCGGATGATCGACTGATCAACACCGCGCAGGCCGGCGAGGAACATCGCCATGATAAAGCCCGAGGCTTGCCACACAGCGGCGATCACCAGGCAGTAGACCACGCGGTCCGGGTCGATCAGCCAGTCGAGACGGAAGCCTTCCCAGCCCCAGTCCCGCAGGAGTTTGTCCAGGCCCATGCCCGGGTTGAGCAGCCATTTCCAGGCGGTACCGGTGACGATCATGGAGAGCGCCATCGGGTACAGGTAAATGGTGCGGATAAAGCCTTCGCGGCGGATTTTCTGGTCGAGGAAGATCGCCAGCAGCACGCCGATCACCAGGGTGATACCGATGAACATGCCGCCGAACACGGCCAGGTTCTTGCTCGCCACCCACCAGCGGTCGTTATCGAACAGCCGCTGATACTGCGCCAGGCCCGCCCATTTGTAGCTGGGCAGGAAGGTCGAGGTGGTGAACGACAGCACGAACGTCCACAGGATGTAGCCATAAAAGCCCACCAGCACGATGAACATGCTCGGCGCCAGCACCAGTTTAGGGAGCCAGCGCTGCAGCACATCGAATGGCGAGGCCTTGCTGAACACAGCAACAGAACTCATGGGAAAATCCAGTACAGGGAAAAAGGACTACAGCCTGCAGGAACCCGCCTTTGTGGCGAGGGAGCTTGCTCCCGCTCGGCTGCGAAGCAGACGCTGTCTTTGGGGGCGCTTCGCACCCCAGCGGGAGCAAGCTCCCTCGCCACAGCAAGCCGGGTTCCTACATAGGGTGTTACTTGGCCGACTTGATCGCCGCGCCAAGCTTCTTGGCCGTGTCGGCCGGGTCGGCTTTCGGGTCGTTGATGAAGTTGGTCACGACATCAAAGAACGCACCTTGCACCGCCAGGGTGGTGGCCATGTTGTGCGCCATGCTTGGCTGCAGGCCGCCAGTCTTGGCGTCGGCCAGGAAGTCCTTGGCGGCGGTCTGGGCGCAGGAATCAAAGCCGTAGGATTCCATCTTGGTCAGCATGTCGTTACGCACAGGGATCGAGCCCTTGTTGATGCTGAACACCTTCTGGAAGTTTTCACCCAGCACAACTTTGGCGATGTCCTGCTGACCCGCAGCTGTGCCTTTGTCTTTCTGCTTGAACACCGCCAGGGAGTCGATGTTGTAGGTGAAGGCTTTATCAGTGCCCGGGAACGCTACGCACTCATAATCCTTGCCAGCGACTTTCTTGGCGGCGGTCCACTCGGACTTGGCCCAGTCACCCATGATCTGCATGCCGGCCTTGCCGTTGATGACCTTGCCAGCTTCCAGGTTCCAGTCCTGGCCCTTGCCGTCGACGTCCATGTAGGTCGCGACTTTCTTCAGCTCGGTGAGGGCCTTGACCATTTCCGGGCCGGTCAGTGCGCCGTTATCCAGGTCGACCAGCGCTTTCTTGTAGCCATCAGCGCCCATTACCGAAAGCACCACCGCTTCGAACACGGTGCTGTCCTGCCAAGGCTGGCCGCCGTGGGCGAGCGCAATGAAGCCTGCAGCCTTGAGCTTGTCGCCCGCTGCATAGAATTCTTCGAGAGTGGTTGGGTTCTTGGTGATGCCGGCTTTCTTGAAGACTTCCGGGTTGATCCACAGCCAGTTCACGCGGTGGATATTCACCGGCACTGCCACGTAGTCACCGTCGTATTTCACGGTGTCGGAGACTTTCTTGTCGAGCAGCGAATCCCATTTTTCTTCTTTGGCGACGTCTTTGAGCACGTCGGTGTCGAGCAGGCCAGTCGACGCCCATTCCTGGATATCGGGGCCTTTGATCTGGGCAACGCCTGGCGGGTTACCAGCAACCGCGCGGCTTTTGAGCACAGTCATGGCAGTGGCGCCACCGCCGCCTGCTACAGCACCGTCTTTCCAGGTAAAGCCGTCTTTCTCAACTTGGGCCTTCAGGACATCCACAGCCGCTTTTTCACCGCCGGAGGTCCACCAATGCACCACTTCCACCGTACCTTTGGAGTCGGCGGCAAATGCACTGAGGGGGAACAACGAGGCAATGGAAATAGCGACGGCGAGGCGATTAATCGCGTTCATCTGAGTACCTTTTCTTGTTGTTATGCATGCAAGTCTAGAGCTTGCGCTGCACGGAGTTTAAACATGGATTTTCGGGGCGCAGGTAACAAAGGGACGTACAAATGTCACCATCTGGTGACATAACAACCGCTGCCCAATGCACTGGCCAGGCTGGGTGCCAAGGGCAGTGCAGGCAGCACGACCGCTTGCCAGGCATGGTACAGGTCAGGTTTGCCGCCCCAGATTTTACTGCTGGGTTGGTTGTGCGGGCTGAGTTCGTGGTGCCAACTGCCCTGGAGCCGGTCGATGAAGTGGGTTTCGCAAAACTCCCAGAAACGTCGGTACCAGATTTCGTAATGCGGCTCCCCGGTACGTTTGAGCAGCGCCTGAGCGGCGGCGCTGGCTTCAGCATGGGTCCAGTGCAGGCGCTCGCGTACCACCGGGCGCTGGTTCCAATCCAAAGTGTAGACAAGGCCCGGCGCACCATCCACCGCCCAGGCGTACTCGCAGGCACTGGCGAACAGGCCTTTGGCGTCGCTCACCAGCCAGCCCGGCGTGGAGAGCCTGGCCTCAAGGCGCGCAGCTTCAAGGTGCAGCAGCAACCGCGCCCATTCGAAACCATGGCCGGGGGTGATGCCGTAGGGGCGAAAGCCATCGGCAGGGTTGTCTTGGTTGTAACCGAGCAACGGCTTCCAGTGCGCATCGAAATGTTCGATGACCATGAACTGGTTGCCAGCGGCGTGGGTGTGGATCACCCGTTCGACGATGCGCAGCGCACGGTCCAGCCAACGTGTATCACCACTGACATCGGCCAATGCCAGGAAAGCTTCGGTGGCGTGCATGTTGCTGTTGGCGCCACGATAGGCTTCGACGCCGCTCCAGTCCCGGGCAAAGGATTCGAGCATGACGCCCTCCTCTTCGCTCCAGAAGAACTGGTCGATGATATGGACGGCGTCGTTCATTAATGTGTGCGCACCCGGCGCGCCGGCCACCACGGCAGAGCTGGCGGCGAGGGCCACGAAGGCGTGCAGGTAGGCGGCCTTGCCGGCGTTGCCATCAGCCGCCCGGGGCGCGGCGAACCAGCCACCGTGCTCACTGTCACGCAGCGGGCCGCTGAGCGCTGCCACACCGTGCGCCACCAGCTCGGCATAACCTGGCAACCCCATGGCATGGGCCATGGCAAAGCTGTGGGTCATGCGCGCGGTGTTCATGGTTTCGGCGCGGGCATTGGCCGGCAACTGGCCTTTATCGTCGAGGTTGCCGAACCCGTCCGGCAGGCGCGATGCCTTGGCGAACGCCAACAGGCGCTGGCCTTCTGCGGCGAGCCAAGCGTGATGGGCAGGTGCATTCAGCCAACTGCTGGCAGGCAGTGGATGGGTGGTCATGGGTGGCCCTTATTGTTTTTTTGGGATGACCGGAGTCTAAACAAGGGCGCGGGATGGGCAAGTAACGAAGGGGAGAAGAAATGTCACCGAGCGGTGACAATCCATGTAGGAGCGAGCTTGTTCGCTCCTACAGAGGACGATTTCGCGTTCATTGACCCAGTGGTGTGGCCGCAGCAGGCGCATTGAGACGCTGATTCAAGTTCTGCACCTGGCTCTGCAAAGTGGTGATATTGCGCGTGGTCTGGATGCGGAACACGTCGAATTCCTTGTTGGTCGGCGCGTCGATATTGGCCGGCTGGTTTTCCTGAGCGCTCTTGAGCACCAGCACGTCCTGCTCGAGGCGGGCGATGGCCGCGCTTGGGTTGCCTTGTTTCTTCAAGGCCGCCACATCGGTGGCCAGGCCCTTGATCTCGGCCTGTGCTGCCGTGAGGCTGGTGACCGCGTCAGTGAGGGCCTGCACCTGGCCTTGTAGCTTGGTATTGGCCGCTGTCAGCTCGGTGTTGCTGGCGCTCATCTGGGCCAGGCGGCTGTCCAGTTCGGTGGTTTGACCGGCGACGCCCAACTGTTGCTTGCCCTGCTCCTGCAACTGGGCTTCCAGTTGCTTGATCTGCAGCTTCAAGGCTTCGCTGCCGTTGTTCACATTCGCTTCGCTGGCCACGACCTTGCCGGAAATCGCCTGTAGCCGTCCTGCCGCTTCCTCGCTGATGCGGGCAAAACTTTCCTGGGTGGCAACCAACTGCTGGCCCATCAGGGAAATCTGCTGGAAGCTCCACCAGGCCAGGCCCGCAAAGGCGATCAACAGCGCGCCGACCAGTGCCCACAACGGGCCAGTGCTGGCGCTCTTGACCTTGACCACGGGCGTCGTTCGCGAACGCACCGACGTGGCGGGGGTCGGCACGAAATCATCGTCATCCCCAAGGTCGGCCCGCAGGCTGGGAACGTTGTCGAAGTCGTCTTTAGCATCGTTACGCATGAATCTACCCTGAATCAATGAGATGGCTGGCTGTAAAGCCGAGCGGCAGGAGTATAAACCGCACTCCCGGCGCGTGGATCGACTCGGAACCTGGAATTGGGTTCCCGAAGTGTTGCTGCTTATGAGGTTATTGGCGGCCCGGGTCCTGGGCTTTCCACCAACTGCAGAACTCGTCGAGCGCGGCCCACAGGCTGACCTTGGGCTCGTAGTCGAGATAATGCCTGGCGCGACTGATGTCGAGGGTGAAGTTTTTATTCATCACTTGCATGCCCAGACGCGATAACGCCGGTTCCGGCCGCCCCGGCCACATCGCGCAGAATGCCTCGTTCAACGCCGCCACGCTGTAGGACAAACCGTAGGATCGATAGCGGGTCACTTGGGGCAGTTCCATCTGCCGCATCACGTAGTTCACCACATCCCAGATCGGCACCGGTGCGCCATTGCTGATGTTGTAGGCTTTGCCCAGGGCCGAGCCGGTAGCGAGCAAACTGCTGAGCAGCGCCTCGTTGAGGTTGTGCACGCTGGTGAAGTCGACTTTGTTCAAACCGTCGCCGACGATCGCCAGACGATTCTTGCGCTGCATTTTCAGCAAGCGCGGGAAGATGCTCATATCGCCGGCCCCGGTGACAAAGCGTGGGCGCAGGGCTATCACTTGCAGGCCGAACTCCTGGGCGCCGAACACCTTCTGCTCGGCCAGGTACTTGGTAGCGGCATAGGGATGCTTGAAACGCTTGGGCACTTGTTCTTCGGTGAGCCCCAGATGGTCGCGACCGTCAAAGTAGATAGACGGCGACGACAGGTGCACCAGGCGCCCGACGCGCTGTTTCAGGCAGGCCTCGACGACGTTTTCGGTGACCAGCACATTGTTCTGGTGGAAGTCCTGGTACTTGCCCCACAGCCCGACGGCGCCGGCGCAATGCACCACGGCTTCGACATCGCGGCACAGGTCGCGCACCAGGTCGGCATCATTCAAGTCACCCTGGATAAACTCGGCACCGCGCCGTACCAGGTGCTCCACACCCTCGGCGCGCCGCCCGTTGACCCGCACGTCCAGGCCTTGTTCAAGGGCGAAGCGCGCAAAGCGCCCGCCAATGAAGCCGCTTGCGCCGGTGACCAGAATTTTCATGTCGTACTCCGTGTTCTTTCGTTTTTCATCGCTCTTGCCTTGACGCGCGCCATCACTCCAACGGCACCAACCAATGACCACACACATCGGCCAGATGGTCGGTCAACAAGCCCAACAGTTGCCCGCCACTGCGCCAATGATGCCAGTACAGCGGCACATCGATGGGCTTATCTGGCAATAACTCGACCAACACGCCGGTTTCCAACTGGTCACGCACTTGCAATTCAGGCACCAGGCCCCAGCCCAGGCCGGCTTCCGTCAGGCGGATAAAGCCTTCGGATGACGGGCATAGATGGTGTTCGAAACCACCGTCCACTCCCAGGGACGCCAGGTAGCGGTGCTGCAGGAAATCATCCGGGCCGAACACCAGCGCAGGCGTGCGCGCCAATTGGTCGGCCCGCACGCCTCCAGGAAAATGCCGCGCCAGAAAGGCCGGGCTGGCCAGCGCCCGATAACGCATGGCGCCCAGCAACAGGCTGCGAGCACCGGCCACAGGACGCTCGCTGGCACAAATGCAGGCCGCCACTTCACCGGCGCGCATGCGCTTGAGGCCCACGGTCTGGTCTTCGACCACCAGGTCCAGCAACACATGCTGTTCGGCGCAGAAGTCGCTGACTGCCTCGGCCCACCAAGTGGCGAGGCTGTCGGCATTCAGGGCAATGCGCAGGCGCTCAGGCATGCCCTCCTCGTCCAGGGCCGGCACCTGGCTTTGCAGGTCACGCTCCAGCAAACGCACCTGCTGCACATGGTTGAGCAGGCGCCGACCGATATCGGTGGGCGTTGGCGGCGAGGCCCGTATCAACACCGGCTGGCCGACGCGCGCCTCCAATAGCTTGATGCGTTGGGAGATGGCTGATTGCGACAGCCCCAACACCTGGGCACCGCGCTCAAAGCCGGCTTGTTCCACCACCGCCGCCAAGGCGGAAAGCAATTTATAGTCGAACATCAGTTTCTCTAATGAGCGATCAGCAATATTGGTTTTTCTTATACAGCCCCGACCCGCACCATAGCCAGCATCGTTTGAGCATCAACAAGGATCTCCCTCTATGTGGCAAAGCTATATGAACGGTTTGCTGGTGGCCCTCGGGTTGATCATGGCAATCGGCAGCCAAAATGCATTCGTACTCGCGCAGAGCCTGCGCCGCGAACATCACTTACCCGTGGCGGCGTTGTGTGTGATCTGCGACGCACTGCTAGTGGCCGCTGGGGTATTCGGGCTGGCCACCGTGCTGGCGCAGAGCCCGATACTGCTGGCGGTGGCACGCTGGGGCGGCGCAGCGTTCTTGCTCTGGTACGGCGCATGCGCGCTACGCAGGGCCTGCTCGAAACAGAGCCTGGACCAAAGCGACAGCCTCAAGACACGCTCAATGCGCGCCGTGCTGCTGAGCGCTTTGGCGGTCACCTTGCTCAACCCCCATGTCTACCTGGACACCGTCCTGCTGATCGGCTCCCTGGGCGCGCAACAAACCGAACCGGGTGCTTATGTAGCCGGAGCAGCCAGTGCCTCGTTCCTGTGGTTCTCCACCCTGGCGCTGGGCGCGGCATGGCTGGCACCCTGGTTGGCACGCCCGGCCACCTGGCGCCTGCTGGACGTGCTGGTGGCCGCGATGATGTTCTCGGTGGCCTATCAACTGATCCGTGCCTGAGCAATATTCCAAAACGCTCTGGAACCTCTATCCCACACAGTTGTTGCGTGGTTATGCCGCACCCCCGGTGCTATGATCGGACCCCTGCGCCGCAAAGAGTACAAACTCCCCGGCGCATGTTTGGCCGCCCGTGATCGGCCGTGCGCTCACCGCAACTGACCTGATTAGGAGAATCATCATGGCTTTCGAATTGCCGCCGCTGCCCTACGCACACGATGCCCTGCAGCCGCACATCTCCAAGGAAACCTTGGAGTACCACCACGACAAGCACCACAACACCTATGTCGTGAACCTGAACAACCTGGTGCCTGGCACCGAGTTCGAAGGCAAGACCCTGGAAGAGATCGTCAAGTCTTCCTCGGGCGGCATCTTCAACAACGCCGCTCAGGTCTGGAACCACACTTTCTACTGGAACTGCCTGGCGCCGAACGCCGGCGGCCAACCAACCGGCGCACTGGCTGAAGCCATCAACGCTGCGTTCGGTTCGTTCGACAAGTTCAAGGAAGAGTTCACCAAGACTTCGGTCGGCACCTTCGGTTCCGGTTGGGGCTGGCTGGTGAAAAAAGCTGACGGTTCCCTGGCCCTGGCCAGCACTATCGGCGCCGGCAACCCGCTGACCAACGGCGACACCCCGCTGCTGACCTGCGACGTCTGGGAACACGCCTACTACATCGACTACCGCAACGTGCGTCCAAAGTATGTAGAAGCGTTCTGGAACCTGGTCAACTGGAAGTTCGTGGCTGAGCAGTTCGAAGGCAAGACCTTCACTGCCTAAGCGACGCTTGCAGTAAAAAGAGCCCGGCGATTGCCGGGCTTTTTCATGGGCGCCCTGATTGCCATGCCAGAAATCCCGGAACCCAACGGTAACTATTCACCACACAAACGCCAGGAGGAATAAACCTCCTGAATCAATGTGGAGAATGACAATGGATCCTATTTCAACGGCCGCGGGTGCAGTGCCAATGTTATCCGGTCTTCTTGAGAAGGGAATGGACCTGGCGAAAAGCGCACTGGACTTGACGGGCAAACTCGTAGACATAGCGGGTGAACAATCAAAGGTCGGAGGGGAAGAGCAACAGCCGGAGGGTAAGATCAATTTTTAAGAGCGAAGCCAAGTAGAAGGCGGATCTGCTCCGCCTTCTTCTCTGCCAGGCATCCAGCCCACGCCAGGCCCTCGGCCCACGTCTCAAACGTCCTGACATAGGCAGGTATCCCCCACGCATATCCAGCTCCCCTCAATTAATCTCAAGCCCGAATGTCCCTTTGACTGCCATCACCAGATTGCCAATACTCATGGCATATTGACGGCCACCCGCATGAGACAAGGAATGCCCCTTTGAAGCTGGAACTCAAGAACAGCTTGTCGGTGAAGTTGCTACGGGTTGTGCTGCTGTCGGCATTGATCGTGGGTGTGGCGCTGAGCGTGGCGCAGATCGTTTTTGATGCCTACAAGACGCGCCAGGCCGTGGCGGAAGATGCCCAACGCATCCTCGACATGTTTCGCGACCCCTCGACCCAGGCCGTGTACAGCCTGGATCGCGAGATGGGCATGCAGGTGATCGAAGGTCTGTTCCAGGACGATGCTGTGCGCCTGGCCTCTATCGGCCACCCCAACGAGACCATGCTGGCGGAAAAAAGCCGCGCGTTGCAGCAGTCTCCCAGCCGCTGGTTGACCGACCTGATTCTTGGTCAGGAACGCTCCTTTACTACTGCGTTGGTCGGCAAGGGCCCCTACAGCGAATATTACGGCGACCTGAGCATCACCCTCGACACCGCCACCTATGGCCGAAGTTTTCTGGTCAGCTCGGTCATCATCTTTATCTCGGGCGTATTGCGCGCCCTGGTCATGGGACTGGTGCTGTACCTGGTGTATCACTGGATGCTCACCAAACCGCTGTCGCGGATGATCGAGCACCTGACCTCGATCAACCCGGACCGTCCCAGCGAGCACAAGATCCCTCAGCTCAAGGGTCATGAACGCAACGAACTGGGGCAGTGGATAAACACCGCCAACCAATTGCTCGAATCCATTGAGCGCAATACCCACCTGCGCCACGAGGCCGAGTCCAGCCTGTTGCGCATGGCCCAGTACGACTTCCTGACCGGCCTGCCGAACCGCCAGAAGTTGCAGGCGCAACTGGACAAGATCCTAACGGACGCTGGCCGCCGGCAACGCCGTGTCGCGGTGTTATGCGTTGGGCTGGATGACTTCAAGAGCGTCAACGAGCAATTCACCTACCAGGCCGGCGACAAACTCTTGCTGGCCCTGGCCGACCGCCTGCGCGCCCATAGTGGCCGCCTGGGCACGCTCGCCCGCCTGGGCGGCGACCAGTTCGCACTGGTGCAAGCCGATATCGACCAGCCCTACGAGGCCGCCGAACTGGCACAAAGCATCCTCGATGACCTGGAAGCTGAATTCGCCCTCGACCACGACCTGATCCGCCTGCGCGCCACCATCGGCATCACGCTGTTTCCGGAAGATGGCGACAGCACCGAGAAGTTGCTGCAAAAAGCCGAGCAGACCATGACCCTGGCCAAGAGCCGCTCGCGCAACCGCTATCAGTTTTATATCGCCAGCGTCGACAGCGAAATGCGCCGGCGCCGTGAACTGGAGAAAGACCTGCGCGATGCCCTGAGCCGCGAGCAGTTCCACCTGGTGTACCAACCGCAAATCAGCTATCGCGACCATCAGGTGGTCGGCGTGGAGGCCCTGCTGCGCTGGCAACACCCGGAACATGGGCTGGTACCGCCGGACTTGTTTATCCCGCTGGCGGAACAGAACGGCACCATCATTCCCATTGGCGAATGGGTGCTGGACCAAGCGTGCCGGCAATTGCGCGAATGGCATGACCAGGGTTTCACGGCGCTGCGCATGGCCGTCAACCTGTCCACTGTGCAACTGCACCACACCGAGTTGCCGAGGGTGGTCAACAACCTGATGCAGATCTATCGCCTACCGCCGCGCAGTCTGGAGCTGGAAGTCACCGAGACCGGCCTGATGGAAGACATTAGCACCGCCGCTCAGCATCTGCTGAGCCTGCGTCGCTCCGGGGCGCTGATCGCCATTGATGACTTCGGCACCGGCTATTCCTCCCTGAGTTACCTCAAAAGCCTGCCACTGGACAAGATCAAGATCGACAAGAGCTTCGTGCAGGACCTGCAGGACGACGACGATGACGCAACCATCGTGCGCGCCATTATCCAATTGGGTAAAAGCCTGGGCATGCAGGTGATTGCCGAAGGGGTGGAGACCGCCGAACAGGAGGCCTACATCATCTCCGAGGGGTGCCATGAAGGGCAGGGTTATCACTACAGCAAACCGCTGCAGGCCCGGGAGTTGACGGCTTATCTGAAGCAGTCCGAACGTAATAACGCCGTGAGTCTTTGAATTTACACTTCGATACTCAATATTTCCCGCGTATAAGCCTTTACACAAAATGCAAATCTTTCGCATTATGTCGCAGCGTTTGCGCTCCCCGCGCGCCCTTTCAACAACCGAAGCAGGATGTTCGCCATGATTCGTATGCCCCTGGCCACCGCCAGTCTGCTGGCCATTGCCATTTCTCTCGCCGGTTGCGGCGAAGGTAAAGACAAGGCCGCCGCGCCCCAGGCACCCGCTGCCGCCAGCACTACCGCACCGGCGGCTGCCCCGGCAGGCCAGGTCGACGAAGCAGCCGCCAAGGCCGTGGTCGCGCACTATGCAGACATGGTGTTTGCGGTGTACAGCGATGCCGAATCCACCGCAAAAACCCTGCAGACCGCAATCGATACTTTCCTCGCCAACCCGAACGACGAAACCCTGAAAGCGGCCCGTACCGCCTGGATCGCCGCACGCGTACCCTACCTGCAGAGCGAAGTATTCCGCTTCGGCAACACCATCATCGATGACTGGGAAGGCCAAGTGAACGCCTGGCCCCTGGACGAAGGCCTGATCGACTACGTCGACAAGTCCTACGAGCACGCGCTGGGCAACCCAGGTGCCAACGCCAATATCATCGCCAACAACGAGATTCAGGTGGGCGAAGACAAGGTCGACGTCAAGGAGATCACCCCGGAAAAACTCGCCAGCCTCAATGAGCTGGGCGGTTCCGAAGCGAACGTCGCCACCGGCTACCACGCCATCGAATTCCTGCTGTGGGGCCAGGACCTCAACGGCACCGGCCCAGGCGCGGGCAACCGCCCGGCGTCGGACTACATGACCGGTGACGGTGCAACCGGCGGTCACAATGAGCGTCGCCGCACTTACCTGCGTGCCGTCACCCAACTGCTGGTCAGCGACCTGCAGGAAATGGTCGACAACTGGAAGCCCAACGTCGAAGACAACTACCGCGCCACCCTGGAGTCGGAACCGGGCACCGACGGCTTGCGTAAAATGCTGTTCGGCATGGGCAGCCTGTCCCTGGGCGAGCTCGCCGGGGAGCGCATGAAAGTGTCCCTGGAAGCCAACTCGCCGGAAGACGAGCAGGACTGCTTCAGCGACAACACCCATTACTCGCATTTCTACGACGCCAAGGGCATCCGTAACGTCTACCTGGGCGAATACACCCGTGTTGACGGCACCAAGCTGACCGGCGCCAGCCTGTCGTCTCTGGTGGCCAAGGTCGACCCGGCAGCCGACGCAGCCCTCAAGGCTGACCTGGCAGCCACCGAAGCGAAGATCCAGGTGATGGTTGACCACGCCAACAACGGCGAGCACTACGACCAGTTGATCGCCGCTGACAATGAAAAGGGCAACCAGATCGTGCGTGACTCGATTGCCGCCCTGGTCAAGCAGACCGGCTCGATCGAAGCCGCTGCTGGCAAGCTGGGCATCAGCGACCTGAACCCGGACAGCGCTGATCACGAGTTCTGATCAAGCGCAGTTGAAAGAGGCGACCTGCGGGTCGCCTTTTTCATGCGCGCAATAACTGCCGCCGTTATACCTGTGGGAGCTGGCTTGCCTGCTCCCACATTGGATTGCGGGGCGTCAGGTGGATATCCGCCGGCTGGCAAGCCAGCTCCCACAGGGGTTCTCCATCAACCGGCTGCCCTTGGTTTACAAGACCTGCACCGCAGGTAGAATGGCGCCTCTGCCCAATCACCCGAGCGAACTTCATGGCGTTGCCGACCCTGCGCATCATCGGTTTCATCATCGGCATCTTCCTGATCACCCTTGCGGTCGCCATGGTGATCCCGATGGCGACCCTGGTGATCTTCGAACGCACCAGCGACCTGCCCTCGTTCCTGTGGGCCAGCCTGATCACCTTTATCGCCGGGTTGGCGTTGGTCATTCCTGGCCGCCCCGAGCACGTGCACCTGCGCCCCAGGGACATGTACCTGCTGACGGTCAGCAGTTGGGTGGTGGTGTGCATCTTCGCCGCCCTGCCCTTTTTGCTGACCCAGCACATCAGCTACACCGACTCGTTCTTCGAAAGCATGTCCGGCATCACCGCCACCGGCTCCACCGTGTTGAGCGGCCTGGACAGCATGTCGCCGGGCATCTTGATGTGGCGTTCGTTGCTGCACTGGCTCGGCGGTATCGGCTTTATCGGCATGGCGGTGGCGATCCTGCCGCTGCTGCGCATTGGTGGCATGCGCCTGTTCCAGACCGAATCCTCGGATCGCTCGGAAAAGGTCATGCCTCGTTCACACATGGTGGCGCGCCTGATCGTGGCGGCGTATGTGGGCATCACCATCTTCGGCAGCCTAGCCTTCTGGTGGGCCGGAATGGGCGTGTTCGATGCGATCAACCATGCGATGTCGGCGATTTCCACGGGTGGGTTTTCCACCTCGGACGAGTCCCTGGCCCATTGGAAACAACCGGCGGTGCACTGGGTCGCGGTGGTGGTAATGATCCTTGGCAGCTTGCCGTTCGCCCTGTACGTGGCCACTTTGCGCGGTAACCGTCGAGCGCTGATCAAGGACCAGCAGGTGCAAGGCTTACTCGGCCTGTTGCTGGTGACCTGGCTGGTACTCGGCACCTGGTACTGGTGGACCACCAACCTGCATTGGCTCGATGCCTTGCGCCATGTGGCGCTGAACGTGACGTCTGTGGTGACCACCACCGGCTTTGCACTGGGGGACTACAGCCTGTGGGGCAACTTCTCACTGATGCTGTTCTTCTACCTGGGCTTTATCGGCGGCTGCTCAGGCTCCACCGCAGGCGGTATCAAGATCTTCCGTTTCCAGGTGGCCTACATCCTGCTCAAAGCCAACTTGAATCAGTTGATCCATCCCCGCGCGGTGATCAAGCAGAAGTACAACGGCCATCGCCTCGACGAGGAGATCGTGCGCTCGATTCTGACTTTTTCGTTTTTCTTCGCCATTACCATCTGCATGATCGCCCTGGCCCTGTCACTGCTGGGCGTGGACTGGATGACCGCATTGACCGGCGCCGCCAGTACCGTTTCCGGCGTCGGCCCCGGCCTGGGCGAAACCATCGGCCCGGCCGGCAACTTCGCCACCCTGCCGGATGCCGCCAAGTGGATCCTGTCCCTGGGCATGTTGTTGGGACGCCTGGAGATCATCACCGTGTTTGTGTTGTGCATTCCGGCGTTCTGGCGTCACTGACCGACGACATTTGCTGCAAGCGCGCCCGGTATTCACCGGGCGTGGCATCGAACCAGCGGCGAAACGCGCGGAAAAAGTTGCTCGGGTCGGCAAACCCCAACAGGTAGGCGATTTCCAGCAAGGTCATGCTGGGTTGTGCCAGGTACTGCTCGGCCAGTTCGCGCCGGGTGTCATCAAGCAAGGCCTGGAAACTGGTGCCCTCCTCCTGCAAACGCCGCTGCAAGGTGCGCTGGGACAGGTGCAGCGTCTGGGCCACCGCTTCGCGCTTGGGCTCGCCCTGAGGCAACAGGCGGCACAGCACCTGACGCGCCTTATGGGTCACGCGGCTTTCGGAAAAACGTGCCAGGTATTCACCGGCAAAGCGATCATGCAACAGCGCCATGGCTTCGTTGGCCGTGGGCAGCGGCGCCTCCATGTCAGCCTGCTCGAAAATCAGCGCGTCATAGGGTGCATTGAATTGCAAAGGCGCATGAAAGGCCTGTTGGTAGGGCGCCAGGTCCGCTGGCTGCTCGCCTTGCAGCAGCACTTTGCGGGGCTGCAGGGTGCGCCCGGTGAGCCAGCCACACAGGGCCAGGGCGCTGGCCAGCGAGGCTTCGGCGCTTTGACGGGTGGGCGGCAGGTGATCGCCATGCACCGTCAGAATCAACGCATAGCCTTCGGGTAACAGTCGAAAACTCAAATCAGCGCTTTCGGCGATGATGCGCTGGTAGCGCACCAATCGCATAAAGCCTTCGGCCAGGGTGTTGCTGGACATCAACGCATAACCGGCAACGTGAAACGAGGCCGGGCGCACCACCTTGCCCATGTTCAGGCCAATCGCCGGGTTACCCGACACCTCTACCGCGCGTTGCCACAGGCGGGTCATGGCGTCTTGCGGGAAGCGCGCATCGGGATCACTGAGGGCCGCATAATCCAGGCCCAGTTGCTTGAACAAGGCACGGCAATCCAGGCCATCCATTTCCAGCGCCTTGACGATGCCCATCGCCCAGCTTGCAGAAGTTGTTCGTTCGCTCATGGCGTCTTCTTGTTGAAAGCAGGCTCAAACGGCAGCCAGGAAGCCAAGGATACTAAAGTGGCATCTATTGTCACTGGCTGTTACCACTGATCACTCTAGACTCAAATAAGCTCCCCGCCGCACACCCGTTGGCGGCACAACAACCAGAGGGCCGGTGACCGTGGAAAACATCAAGAAATACAACAGTTTTGCCGAGTTCTACCCGTACTACTTGGCCGAGCATGGCAACAGCACCTGCCGACGCCTGCACTTTATCGGCACCACCCTGGTAATAGGCATTCTCGCGTACGCCATCGGCAGAGGCTCATTGGTTCTGCTGCTGGCGTTGCCCCTGGCGGGCTACAGCTTTGCCTGGATTGGCCACTTCTTCTTCGAAAAGAACCGCCCCGCCACCTTTCAGCACCCGTTCTACAGCTTGCTGGGGGATTTTGTGATGTACCGCGACATGATCCTGGGCAAGGTGCCGTTCTAGGGGTGTGACCTCATGTCACTTGCGCCAGAACCATTAAAAATTGTGCATCTGTGGAGATAAAAGTCTTTTTGTCATTTACGGTGCTGTATCCTGCCAAGGCTTTTTGAGAGCGCGGAATCACCTGCGATTGAAAAAACAGACCTTGCGAGGAGCGACCACGATGCACGAGATACCTAATCTCCCCTTCCCAAGCCTGCACCCAACTGAGCAGCCAACACCGCAGCAGGCCAGCGACAAGCAGCCTGAGGCCAAAGAAGCAAAACCAGTCGAGCGCGAAAGCCGAGACTGACGCCGTACCAGACCGTGTGGAAAGCGCGCCTTTGAGCGCTTTCCACACTGCCTGAATCATCCGAGACCGTCACTATGACCACTTCCCCTTCCGACACGCCGGACGCCGCTGTACTCGACGCTGCCTTGCAGATGGTCGAAGTCTGGAACCGCCTCAGTGCCGACAAGCAAGCAGCACTGCTCAAGCGCTTTGGCACCCAGGAAAACGCTTTGGCTGCCCTGGTGACCACTCAATTGCTGGCCCCCACCCAAGCTTGATCGGCTTTAGAGCTGACGTTTTACATTTTTGCCGCCCTGCCTGGCCTGCGCGCCGGTATCATTAGCAGCCTATCTTTACCTGCTGCGACAGTGGATCCCTCCCATGCCAGATACCCAGCGCCCCATGGCGGTCACGCTGCAAGTTGTTTCCATCGTGCTGTTTACCTTCATCGGCTATTTGAATATCGGCATCCCCCTGGCCGTATTACCGGGCTATGTCCATAGCCAGCTGGGCTATGGCGCCGTCATCGCCGGGCTGGTGATCAGCGTGCAATACCTGGCAACCCTGCTGAGCCGCCCCTATGCCGGTAAGATCATCGACAATCTGGGCAGCAAGCGCGCCGTGCTGCTCGGCTTGGTGGGCTGCGGTTTGAGTGGCGTGTTCATGTTGTTTGCGGCGTGGTTTTCCAGCCTGCCGGCTATGAGCCTCGGCTGCCTGCTGGTCGGGCGGCTGGTGCTGGGCAGCGCTGAAAGCCTGGTGGGTTCGGGCGCGATTGGCTGGGGCATTGGCCGTGTCGGCGCGGCGAACACGGCCAAGGTTATTTCCTGGAACGGCATCGCCAGCTACGGCGCGCTGGCGGTCGGTGCGCCGCTGGGGGTGCTGCTGGTCAGCCATTTTGGGCTGTGGAGCATGGGCGTCAGCATCATTCTGTTGGCCGTGCTGGGTGTGCTGTTGGCCTGGAAAAAACAAGCGGCGCCGATTGTGCCCGGCATCCGTTTGCCGTTCATGAACGTGCTGGGCCGCGTGCTGCCCCATGGTTGCGCGCTAGCGCTGGGCTCCATCGGCTTTGGCACCATCGCCACCTTTATCACGTTGTATTACAGCACCCAGCACTGGGATAACGCGGTGTGGGCCTTGAGCCTGTTCGGTGCCAGTTTTATCGGCGCACGCTTGCTGTTTGGCAATTTGATCAACCGCATTGGCGGTTTTCGCGTCGCAATCGCCTGCCTGTCAGTGGAAGTGCTGGGCCTGCTGTTGCTGTGGCTGGCGCCGGATGCCCAACTGGCGTTGGCGGGTGCGGCGTTGAGCGGTTTCGGCTTTTCCCTGGTGTTCCCGGCGCTGGGGGTAGAGGCGGTCAACCTGGTGCCAGCCTCCAGCCGAGGTTCGGCGGTGGGCGCCTATTCGCTGTTTATCGACTTGTCCCTGGGCATCACCGGGCCGCTGGCGGGCGCCGTGGCGGCAGGTTTTGGCTTTGCCTCAATCTTCCTGTTCGCCGCCCTCGCAGCTTTCGCCGGTTTGCTGCTGAGCGTCTACCTGTACCGCCAGGCGCCCAAGGCCCGCGAAACACGCGACGCCTAGAAGTCGACCTTGCCGCGCCCGGCCTTGATGCTGCCGCGCTTGGTCTTGGACTCCAGGCGGCGTTTCTTCGAGCCCAGGGTAGGCTTGGTCGGACGGCGTTTTTTCTCGACCTTGGTGGCGCTCTGGATCAACTCCACCAGGCGCTCCAGCGCATCGGCGCGGTTCTGCTCCTGGGTGCGATATTGCTGGGCCTTGAGCACCAGCACGCCTTCGCTGGTGATCCGGCTGTCACGCAGTGCCAGCAAGCGTTCCTTGTAGAACTCCGGCAACGAAGACGCCGGAATATCAAACCGCAGGTGCACCGCACTCGACACTTTATTGACGTTCTGCCCACCGGCACCCTGGGCGCGAATGGCGGTCAGCTCAATCTCGGCATCGGGCAGCTGTACGTTGTTGGAAATCACCAGCATGTAACACGGTCCTCCGGAAGAAGCCCTAGGATACGCGAATGCACCTTGGCCATCCCCTCAAACAACAAACCCGGCACAAGGCCGGGTCTGCTCAACAACATTGAAGCTTACTTCACCGCGGGGACCGCCATATCCATGGACTGCTGCGCCCGCTTGTTCTTGACCCAGTAACAAACGCCCATGAACGCCACCCACACCGGGATCGCGTACACCGAGCGGTCAATGCCCGGAATCATCAGCATGGTGCCCAGAATAAACACCACGAACGCCACGCAGATGATGTTGCCATACGGGTACCACAACGCCTTGAACAGCGGCACCTGGCCAATGCGGTTCATGTGCTGGCGGAACTTGAAGTGGGAGAAGCTGATCATCGCCCAGTTGATCACCAACGTGGCCACCACCAGCGACATCAGCAGTTCCAGCGCGTCATGGGGCATCAGGTAGTTCATCAGCACCGCCACCAGAGTGATCGCCGCCGAGGCCAGGATCGAACGCACCGGCACGCCGCGCTTGTCGATTTTCGCCAGGGCCTTGGGCGCGTCGCCCTGCTCGGCCATGCCCAAGAGCATGCGGCTGTTGCAGTAGGTGCCGCTGTTGTACACCGACAGCGCGGCGGTCAGCACAACGAAGTTGAGGATATGCGCGGCGGTGTTACTGCCCAGCATCGAGAACACCTGCACGAACGGGCTACCGCTGTAGGCATCGCCGGAGGCGTTGAGGGTCGCCAGCAGGCTGTCCCACGGTGTGAGCGACAGCAGTACTACCAGGGCACCGATGTAGAAAATCAGGATGCGGTAGATCACCTGATTGATCGCCTTGGGGATCACGGTACGTGGCTGGTCGGCTTCGGCAGCGGTAAAGCCGAGCATTTCCAGGCCGCCGAAGGAGAACATGATGATCGCCATGGCCATCACCAAGCCGCCGACGCCATGGGGGAAGAAACCACCATGCTCCCACAGGTTGCTGACCGAGGCTTGCGGGCCGCCGCTGCCGCTGACCAGCAGGTAGCTGCCCAAGGCAATCATGCCGACGATCGCCACCACCTTGATGATGGCGAACCAGAACTCGGCTTCACCGAAGACTTTGACGTTGGCCAGGTTGATCGCGTTGATCAGCACGAAGAAGGCCGCCGCAGAGACCCAGGTCGGGATCTCCGGCCACCAGTAGTGCACGTACTTGCCGACGGCCGTCAACTCCGACATACCCACCAGAATGTACAGAATCCAGCAGTTCCAGCCCGACAGGAAGCCGGCGAAACCGCCCCAGTACTTGTGGGCAAAGTGGCTGAAGGAGCCGGCGACCGGCTCCTCGACAATCATTTCGCCAAGCTGGCGCATGATCATGAAGGCGATAAAGCCGCAGATGGCATAGCCCAGGATCATCGACGGACCGGCGGATTTGAGCACCCCGGCCGAGCCCAGGAACAGGCCGGTGCCGATGGCGCCACCGAGGGCGATCAACTGGATATGCCGGTTTTTCAGGCCGCGTTTCAGCTCGCCTGAAGAAGAATGGGGTCCACTCATGAAAAGGGTCTCACGCAAGGTTTGAAGAGTTGAATGCAGGTTGCTGCCTTGAATTACCGACTCAAGCAGCGCCGCTCAAACCCCAGCGCAGGCACCAGGAGTACAGCGTCTTTCTAATGGTCATGCGTCACCTGTTTGTTTTTATCTGTGACGAAATCGAACCCGTCCGGCTCGTGGCCAGGCGGAGTGATCAGGGGGATCAAACCCTGAGGTCTTGGCCTTTTGCGTGGATACGCAAGGGGGGTCACAGTAAAACGCGGCGCATTGTACACCGCTCGACAGCTTCGGCACGCACCGGGAAAGTGCACGAGCGATTCTGTCAGCTAATGCTTACATCGGCGCGCCCCCCAACAAAGCCAGGGCAGTTGCGTAAATCTATCGTTACACCCCGGAAAATCCGCGTTACAGCCAGACTTTGGCAACCCTCAACGAAATTCTGTCGGTAAGCAATGCCTGAAGAATCGCTTCAGCCAATTCACTGTTTTGCCTGAATAAAAAAATCTGCCGGAAAACAGAAGAAAAAATCCAAATGAAACCGTGTCAATAAATTTTTTGCATTTCGAAACACTCTCTTCTAGGTTCTTTGCACTTGCCCGCGAAGCCCGTGGGCAAGCCGTTCTCAATCAACGTCCTCTAGGAGATACACCATGCAAGCACTGGAAAAAGACCTGGAAACCGAACTGCAACTCGACGATTGGTTTGAAGCGCCGACCCATGAGGCCGCCGTTGAAATGATGCAAGCCGATGCCGTTGTGCCTTTTGGCACCGCGATGTGGCCTTTCTAATACCCGGCAGGCATCCGGCAGGCGCTGTGCACGGCGCCTGCCCCCTTACCCAAGGCACAGAAGGACACTCGTCATGGACAAGGCCCGCGCCGTCGAACATTTTCTCTACTACCTGGCACACCACCCCGCCCTCAACGGCCTGAACCGCCCCACCGTGTTGCTGGGCCACACCGAGCGCTATGACGCTATCGCCCAAGCGATTACCCACGGCAGCGCGGCCCGCTTCAACTTTCAACTGCAACGCCTGGACCTGGCGCCCAGCGACACCCTGTCCCAGGCCATTCAAAGCTGCGACCTGTACCTGTTTCTCTATGATTCCTCCACGCTGCCCAACCCGCGCGCCGAAGGTCCGGACTTTATCCGTGCCCTGCAAGGCGTGATGGCCGAGCACTGGAAAAAATCCCTGCTGTTCAAGGATTACGGCGACTATTTCTACGACACCTTCAGCGTCGAGCCCCAACGCATCGCCGACCTCAACGCCACACTGATCCGGCGCATGACCCAGGCCAACGTGCTGAGCTTTACCGACAAACACGGTTCGCGCCTGGAAGCGCCGATGAGCAGCATCAAGAAGTGGACCAATATCAACGGCGTCGGCAACCACGACCTGGCGCCCGGCGAAATCGCCACCCACAGCGAAGCCATCAACGGCCAGGTGCGGTTTGTCGGCACCTTCCTCAGTACCATCCCCTTTGCACGCAAATACGGCGTGCTGCAATCCCCGTTGGAGTTATGGATCGAGAACTCCACCGTTTGCAGCGTGGCCAGCGAAGTGCCGGGGCTGGCAGATGACTTCAACAAGTACCTGAATGCCAACCCGTCCAACCGTCGCGTGGAGGAGTTGGGGATTGGCACCAATGAAGGGGTCAAGGACCTGTATGCGCGCAATGCCGGGTTTGAAGAGCGTCACTGCGGGCTGCACCTGGGCTTGGGTGGCGGGCAGAAAGGCAGTCATCACCTGGACCTGATCTTTGCCAGTGGAGTATTGGCGCTGGATGACAAGCCGGTGTTTGATGGCGCCTTTGCCTTTTAAAAGACCGTCAGACGTGTAGAGATCCCTGTGGGAGCCGGGCTTGCCCTAATGCCAGTCAGTTAAGAGCTAGAGCAGACAACCAGTGACTTGTGGCGAGGGAGCT
>NZ_JBWKRA010000036.1:0-39723 GCF_059419065.1 Pseudomonas sp. GW821-FHT07B01
TCTGTACTGCGTCAACAGTCAGAATCGGGCTTTGTCCCTTCTCCTCCCTTCAAGTCCTAGCATACAAGCTGGCTTGCGGCCTTCGCGAGCAAGCCAGCCCCCACAGTGGATTGGTGTAAGACTTTAGCTGCGGGCGAAGGCCACCGCTGCCTCGAACTGCTCCTGCGTAGGCCGCACGCCGGTATAAAGCACAAACTGCTCCAACGCCTGAATAGCGATCACTTCCAGCCCGGTAATCACCCGCTTGCCCTGCGCACGCCCCCGCACGATCAACGGCGTTTCCGCCGGGATCGCCACCACATCGAAGACCGTCTCAGCCTGATCGATTGCCTTGGCCTCAAACGCCAACGCATCCGCCTCGACCCCGCCGGTCATGCCGATGGGCGTCACGTTGATCAGCATCTGTGGCCGCAGATTGCCCAGATCCGCCTGCCACTGATACCCCAGGTTCCTGGCCAATGCCTGGCCCGCCACCTCATTACGCGCCACGATCACGCCATTGGCGTACCCCCCGTCACGCAAGGCGCTGGCGACCGCCTTGGCCATGCCGCCGCTGCCGCGCAGGGCGAAGCTGGAGTCCTTGGGCACCGCGTGTTTTTTCAGCAATTGCTCGATGGCGATGTAGTCGGTGTTGTAAGCCTTGAGGTGGCCGTTGGTGTTGACGATGGTGTTCAAGGAGTCAATGGCTTGAACCGAATCGTCGAGTTCGTCCACTAAGGCAATGGCAGTCTCCTTGAACGGCATGGACACCCCGCAACCGCGCACACCCAGGGCGCGGATACCGCCGATCGCGCCGGGCAAGTCCTGGCTGCTGAAGGCTTTATAGTAAAAATTCAGACCCAGCTGTTCATACAGGTGGTTATGAAAACGCAGGCCAAAGTTCCCAGGGCGCGCCGACAGTGACATGCACAGTTGGGTGTCCTTGTTGGGGTGCATCTGCATGGATAACTCCTTGAAGTAAGCAAATCGGTACAGACCTTACACAACCTTTACCCATTGGCCGTGCTGTTTTTCTGAAATACGTTGTCTTAAAAGTATCCCTGCGACAATCCTTGAGTCTATTGATTGCAGACCACAAGCGCGGGGGCTAACCGAGGAAAGACCATCATGCGTAAACTCCCCAGGATCGCCTTGCTTATCGGCGCACTCGCGATGGCCGGCCAAGCCTCCGCCCACGGTGGTGGTTGGGGTGGCCCGGCCGTGTTCGGTGCGCTTGTCGGCGCAGCGGTAGTCGGCTCTGTGGTTGCCAGCCAGCCGCGTGAGGTGTACGTGCAACAACCGGTGTATGTGCAGCCGCAGCCGGTGTATGCCGCGCCGCCGCCGGTCTACTACGCGCCACCGCCACCAGTGTATGTGCAACAGCAGGTTTACTACCGCCCGGCGCCCGTCTACTACGGCCCACCGCGCGGTTATTATGGGCCGCCTCGCGGCTATTACGGCCCGCCCCACGGCTACTACCGCCATGGTTGGTAAGTTTTAATCCGTTGACAGCCACAGGCCTCGCCCACACGCGGGGCCTTTTTTTTGCCTGGGAAGTCCGGATTAATCCTGCCAGTGTCGCTGTGAGAACAACGTACGAGCGGCAATCCCACATGATAAGCGTCAAATATCCTCTTGATCGATGACGGGCTGCGCTGTCATGTTTGCGTCACAAAACAGTCGCACTATCGACCCAGTCCAACCAATAACAATTAAGGACGATTGACCATGCCCACACAAAACCCGCACCGCACCGCCGGCCTTTGCACCTCCAGCAAGGTCTACAGCGCCTTGACTGAACTCAAGCACCTTGAAGGCCATCGCAGCGCCAAGTTCCTGGCATTGCTGGCAGAAAACCTGGTGCGCAAGGGCCTGCTCAGTGAGCACGAAGTGGTGAACATGCTCGACCAGGTGGTGGATTAACGCCTGACGTTGATGTCGACTATCGAGCCAGGTGATTTTCCCCAGGCACCGGCAAACCGTAAGGTGACCTCCATAACGTTTGGAGGTACTTATGCCCACTGTTCAAATCATGTCCGTCATCGGCAGCGCCGTCCCCGCCCCTCTGCGCAAACTGGGCTTGCTCGCCTGCTGGTATGTCGTACGCGATGGCGAGCCGATCAGCGGCCCGCTCACGTCGTTATCCGATGCCGAAACACAACGCCGGATGGCAACCGAATTCAGACTAGAAGCCTGAACGTTACGGCAACGGCAACTTGACCCGCGGCTTGGTTTCGACGAACAACGCCCAGCAAGACATGAACAACGCAGCCACCAGCGGCCCGATGACAAAGCCGTTAAGGCCGAACACCGAGAGGCCGCCCAAGGTCGAGATCAGGATCAGGTAGTCCGGCATCTTGGTATCCTTGCCCACCAGGATCGGACGCAGCACGTTGTCCACCAGGCCAATCACGAACACCCCGAACAGCCCCAGCACCACGCCCTGCCAGATCGAACCGCTCAACAGGAAATAAACTGCCACCGGCCCCCAGACCAGCCCGGCACCCACCGCAGGCAGTAGTGACAGGAACGCCATCAGCACGGCCCAGAGCAAGGCACTCGGGATGTCCAGGAACCAGAAAATCAAGCCTCCCAGCGCACCTTGGGTCACAGCCACCAGCACGTTGCCCTTGACCGTGGCGCGCACCACTCGGTTGAACTTGAGCTGCAGGCGACGCTTTTGCGGCTCGGCCAACGGTACTGCCGTGCGCACCTTGCGTACCAGTTCCGGGCCATCGCGCAGCAGGAAAAACAGCAGGTACAGCATGATGAAAAAGCTCACCAGGAAATCAAACGTACCCTGGCCGAAGCTGAACGCCTGGGAGGCAAAGAACTGACTGCCCTGCATCGCGCCCTTGACGACCTTTTCCCGCAGCCCTTCGAGGTTGCCCATGCCAAAACGGTCGAGCAACTGCTGGAAATACGGGGGTAGGACGTTCTTGAATTGCTCGATATAACCCGCTACGTCGAGTTTGCCGCTCTCGATGTTTTTGTAGAGCGTGGCCCCCTCTTGCACCAGCAAAGCACTGGTGATGATCACCGGCAGAATCGCGATCACCAGGCACACCATCAAGGTGGTCAGGGAGGTCAGGTTGCGGTTCCAGCTAAAACGCTGCTGCAGGCGGCGCTGCATCGGCGCAAAGATAATGCCCAGGATCACGGCCCAGAACACCGCACCGTAGAACGGCAGCAATATCCAGATAAAAGCCACGGTGACCAAGGCCAGTAGCAGCAACAGGGTTTTGAATTGCAGGTTGGTTTGATTCATGTCCGGTCCATGTCAGAAAAACAGGGCCGATGGCGGCCCTGTTGCTTAGTCCGCAGCCAAACGTGGGAGTGCCCTTGTTTATCGAACAAGCATAGATCGCCATGCGTAGACGTGGATCAATGAACGGCGCCCGGCCCTGCACTACCCTCGCGCCTTTTGCGACCTACAGCCATGCCCTCGATGATTGCCCCCGAACTGCTCGCCCCTGCCGGCACCCTGAAAAACATGCGCTACGCCTTCGCCTACGGTGCCGATGCGGTCTATGCTGGCCAGCCGCGCTACAGCCTGCGGGTGCGCAACAACGAGTTCGACCACGCCAACCTGGCCCTCGGCATCCAGGAAGCCCATGACCAGAGCAAGCGTTTCTACGTGGTGGTGAACATTGCGCCCCACAACGCCAAGCTCAAGACCTTCCTCAAGGACCTGGCGCCGGTGATCGCCATGGGCCCGGATGCGCTGATCATGTCCGATCCTGGGCTGATCATGCTGGTGCGCCAGCACTTCCCGCAGATGCCGATCCACCTGTCGGTACAGGCCAATACGGTGAATTGGGCCAGCGTGGCGTTCTGGCAGCAACAAGGCATTTGCAGGGTGATTCTGTCGCGGGAGCTGTCTCTGGAAGAGATTGGCGAAATCCGCCAGCAGGTGCCGACGATGGAGTTGGAGGTGTTTGTACATGGCGCCTTGTGCATGGCCTATTCCGGACGGTGCCTGCTGTCGGGCTATATGAACAAGCGCGATGCCAACCAGGGCAGTTGCACCAATGCCTGCCGCTGGAAATACCAGGCCACGCCGGCAGTGGAGAATGCCACTGGCGATATCGTCCATGAATATCAACCCACATTGGGCATCGGCACACCCACCGATCAGGTGTTCCTGCTACAAGAGGCCAATCGCCCCGATGACCCCATGCCCGCTTTCGAAGACGAACACGGCACCTACATCATGAACGCCAAGGACCTGCGGGCCGTGCAGCATGTGGAGCGCCTGGCACAGATGGGCGTGCATTCGTTGAAGATCGAAGGCCGCACCAAGTCCCACTTCTACTGCGCGCGCACCACCCAGGTCTACCGCCAGGCCATCGATGACGCAGTGGCCGGCCGTGCATTTGACCGCGGCTTGATGACCAACCTCGAGTCCCTGGCCCAGCGTGGCTACACCGAAGGTTTTCTGCGCCGCCACGTGCACGATGAATACCAGAACTACCAGAACGGCAGCTCGGTTTCCGAGCGCCAGCAGTTCGTTGGGGAGCTGACTGGCGAACGTCGTGGCGCGTTGGCCGAGGTGAAGGTGAAGAATCGCTTTGCGCTGGGCGACCACCTAGAGTTGATGACGCCCGCGGGCAATTTTCATTTTGACTTGCCGAGCCTGCATAACGCCAAGGGCGAAAGCATTGAGGTGGCGCCGGGGGACGGGCATACGGTGTATGTGCCGATTCCGGCGCAGATGGACCTGCGCTTTGGCCTGCTGATGCGCGACGTTTAAACCCTGCCATGGGTTGAATGGATCAGATCCTGAACTGGCCCACCAACTGCCCGAGGCGCTGGCCCAGGTCGGCCAGACTGCGAGACGTCTGAGCGCCCAGTTGGGTTTCGTCCGCCACGCTGTCTACCGCTACCGCAATCTGATGCACGCTGCGGTTGATCTCTTCCGCCACGGCGGTCTGCTCTTCCGCGGCGCTGGCGATCTGGGCGTTCATTGAGTTGATGGTGCCAATCAGTTGCGCCATGGTGTCCAGGGACGCGCCGGCCTGGTTGGCCTGGGCCGAGGTGCCGTCGCCGGCATCGCTGGAGCGGCGCATAGCGTCCACGGCCGCCTCGGTGCCTTTTTGCAGGCGATCGATCATGCCCTGGATTTCCTGGGTGCTGGTTTGGGTGCGACTGGCCAGGGCGCGCACTTCATCGGCGACTACGGCAAAGCCACGCCCAGCCTCCCCGGCCCGTGCGGCCTCGATGGCAGCGTTGAGCGCCAGCAGGTTGGTTTGCTCGGCGATGGAGCGGATCACGCCGAGCACACTGACGATTGACGACACATCCTGCTGCAGGCTGTCTAGGGACACGCCGCTGCTGCGGATGTCGTTCACCAGCGCATGGATCTGCGCGATGCTACCGTCCACCACCCGTTTGGCGGCCTGGCCTTCGGCGTCGGTCTGCTGCGCAGCGACGGCGGCGCCTTGGGCACTGCGTGCCACTTCGTGGGCGGCCGAGGACATCTGGTTGATCGCGGTGGCCACCTGGTCGGTCTCGTGGCGCTGGCGTTCCATGGCCTGTTCGGAACGCTGGGCCTGGTCGGACACCTGGCTCACCAGCCCGGTGAGTTGGGCGGTCATGTCGGTGATCTGGCGCACCAGGCCGTGGATTTTATCGACAAAGCGGTTGAATGCACCGGCCAGGTCGCCGAGTTCATCCTGGCTGGTGATGGCCAGGCGGCGGGTCAGGTCACCTTCACCCGCGGCGATGTCATCGAGGTTGGCTTTCATCAGGTGCAGCGGGCGCAAGATGGTATTGGCCAGCAGCATGCCCACGGCGGCGATCACCAGCAACACCACCACGGCCACGCCGAGGATGCTCAACAGCACGCCTTGCATGCGCTTCTCGACTTTTGCCTGCACCACCGCCACTTGGGCGTCGATGCCATCGAGGTTCACCGAGGTGCCGATCACCATGTCCCACTTGGGCAGGTACTCGGTATAGCCGAGCTTGGGCACCAGTTCGGTCTGGCCAGGCTGGGTCGAGCTGTATTGCAGGTAGTGGGTGCCGTCCTTGCCGACCTTGACCAGGTCGCGGTTGACGTAGACGCCGTTGGGGTCGCGGTTGTCCTTGAAGCTTTTGCCTACGCCGTCCGGGCTGTTGCCCTTGAACAGGCGGATGGTTTCGGAGTCGTAGCCGAAGAAATAGCCGTCTTTGCCGTAGCTGGTATTGGATAACAACTTGACCACCTGCGCCCGCGCCGCGCTGTCGCCGGGGGCTGCCGCGTCGTAGAGCGGCTTGATGGTGGTCATGGCCACCTCGACATAACTTTGCAGGGTGGCCTTGGCGTCGTTGAGCAGGCGCTGGCGGGTTTCATCCACCTCGTTGCGGGCCTGGCCCTGCAGAATCCACACGGTGGTCAGGCTGATGACCACGGCAAACAACAACACCGGCACGACAGCAAGGGCCAGGACTTTGGCCTTCAAACTCAGACGCATGGCTTTTCTCTCTTGTTAGTGGCGACTTGAGAGGTTAACGGCCATGTGAGCGATTACTGTAGGCGCGAGCTTGTGTAGCGAGGCAGCTTGCTGCCGCTGGGGTGCGCAGCGCCCGCACGCTTTTTTGGGGCTGCTTCGCAGCCCAGCGGGAGCAAGCTCCCTCGCCACAGAGGTTCTCGCCTGGATCAGAGCGTCATCGCAGCCAGCCAGCCGAAGGCCAGCAACGGCAGGTTGTAGTGCAGGAAGGTCGGCACCACGGTGTCCCAGATATGGTGGTGCTGGCCGTCGATGTTCAGGCCGGAGGTGGGGCCGAGGGTGGAGTCCGAGGCGGGCGAACCGGCGTCGCCCAAGGCACCGGCGGTACCGACAATGCACACGATGGCCAGCGGGCTGAAGCCCAGTTGCACACACAGCGGCACGAAAATCGCCGCGAGGATCGGCACCGTGGAAAACGACGAACCGATGCCCATGGTCACCAACAACCCCACCAGCAGCATCAGCAACGCGCCGACGCCCCGGCTATGGCCGATGAACGCCGCCGAGGTTTGCACCAGCGAGTTCACGTCACCGGTGGCCTTGAGCACTTCGGCAAAACCTGAGGACGCGATCATGATGAAGCCGATCATCGCCATCATTTTCATGCCTTCGGTGAACAGGTCATCGGTGTCGCGCCAGCGCACGATGCCCGACACCGAGAAGATCAGGAACCCGGCCAGGGCGCCGATGATCATCGAGTCCAGCCACAACTGGATGATGAACGCCGAGGCGATCGCCAGGCCGGCCACCAGCAGGGTCAGCGGGTTGTACTGCACCGCTACTTGCTCGACACGCTCGATTTTCTTCAGGTCGTACACACGCTTTTTGCGGTAGCTGATCAGCACCGCCACCAGCAGGCCGACCACCATGCCCAGCGCCGGCAAGCCCATGGCGTGGGTGACATTGACCCCGCTGATATCCACCCCGCTCTTGGCGACGTTAGCCAGCAGGATCTGATTGAGGAAGATATTGCCAAAGCCCACCGGCAGAAACATGTACGGGGTGATCAGGCCGAAGGTCATCACGCAGGCGATCAGGCGACGGTCCAGTTGCAGCTTGGTCAGCACATACAGCAGCGGGGGTACCAGCAGCGGAATAAACGCAATGTGGATCGGCAAGATGTTCTGCGAGGCAATCGCCACCACCCACAACAGGCCGATCAGCAGCCATTTGACGTGGTTGCCACCGCTGGCGTCCTGGCGGTCCACCAGCAGCAAGGCTTTGTCCGCCAGGGCATGGGCCAGTCCGGACTTGGCAATCGCCACGGCGAAAGCCCCGAGCAATGCGTAGGACAAGGCCACGGTTGCGCCGCCGCCCAGCCCGCCGTTGAAGGCCTTGAGCGTGGCCTCGATACCCAGGCCACCGGTCAAGCCGCCCACCAGGGCGCCGACGATAATGGCGATGACCACGTGCACGCGGGACAGGCTGAGTACCAGCATGGTGCCGACCGCGGCGATGACTGCGTTAATCATGGTTACCTCAAGCAGAAACAAAAAAGACAGGCATGCCCGCGCGCGGCCCATGGGAACAGCTGCCGGCGTGCAAGCTTGAAAGAGGTCTTATTAGAGGGCGCGCACTTTGCAGGAGCTGGGCTGTCATGTCAAAAACTGTGGTGAGGCAAAGCCCTCTGCACGCATAAAGAATTACAGGCACTGGCCGATACGCTGTCTCTATGTGCTTTCAGGTAAGGATGTCCCGATGTCGCTCAGGCAGCTCTCCATTCAATGGAAAATCACCCTGCTGGCGGGCCTCTGCCTGCTGGGGATCGTGACCCTGCTGGTGGGTCTGTCGCTGTATCGCATGGCGCAGAGCTCGCAACAGGTCAAGGCATCCAGCATGCAGATGCTCGACGAAGCCGCCCAGTCGCGCATCGAGGCCCAAGGCGAAGTGCAAGCGCTGGGCATTCGCCAGCAGTTCATGGATGCCTACCAGTACGGCCATGGCTTTTCCCGCCAGGTGCTGTTTTTGCGCGAACAGGCCGAGAAGCGCTTTCTCGATGCCTTCGACACCCGTGAAGACCTGACCCGCCAGGTCAAGGCCGCGCTACAGGCCAACCCTGACCTGCTCGGCCTGTCCCTGGTGTTCGAAGCCAATGCGCTGGACGGCAAGGACGAACTGTTCGCCAATCAGGCGGAACTGGGCAGCAATGACAAAGGCCGTTTCGCGCTGTACTGGTCGCAACCGACACCGGGGAAAATCACCTCGATGGCGCTGCCCGAGAGCGACATGGCCGACACCTCCATCGGCCCCAGCGGCGAAAAGGCCAACGCCTGGTTCACCTGCCCGCGCACGACTCTCAAGCCCTGCGTGATCGAGCCCTACTTCTATGTGATCGACGGCCAGAACGTGCTGATGACCAGCATCGTGTTCCCGCTGATGGTCAATGGCAAAGTCATCGCCTCGCTATCGGTGGATATCAACCTCAACAGCCTGCAGGCGGTCAGCCAACAGGCCAGCCAGAAACTGTACGACGGCCAGACCCAAGTCAGCATCCTCAGCCCGACCGGCTTACTGGCCGGCTACAGCCCGGATGCCAGCAAACTCAGCCAACGCCTGGAGCAGGTCGACCCGGCCAGCGGCGCACAGTTGACCAGTGCCTTGGCCAGCAGTACCCAGACGCGCAGCCTGCGCACCGACCATCAACTCAAGGTACTGGCGCCTTTTGCGCCGATTCCCGGCGGTAAGGCGTGGGGCGTATTGCTGGATGTACCGGAAAAAGTCCTGGTCGCCCCCGCCGAAGCGCTGAAAAACCAGCTGGACGCCGACAACGCCAAAGGCACCCTGCTAGAACTGGGCCTGGGCCTGCTCGCCGCCGTGGTCGGCTTGATCCTGGTGTGGCTGATGGCGCGCAGCGTGACCCGGCCAATCCTTGGCGTGGCGCACATGCTTGAGGATATCGCCAGCGGCGAAGGCGACCTGACCCGACGCCTGGCCTACGCCAAACAGGACGAACTGGGCCAATTGGCCGGCTGGTTCAACCGTTTCCTCGACAAGCTGCAGCCGATCATTGCCGAGGTCAAACGCTCGGTGCAGGACGCCCGCGGCACCGCCGACCAGTCCGCCGCTATTGCCACGCAAACCAGCGCCGGCATGGAGCAGCAGTACCGTCAGGTTGATCAGGTGGCCACCGCATCCCACGAAATGAGCGCCACCGCCCAGGACGTGGCCCGCAGCGCCGCCCAGGCGGCCCAAGCCGCCCGAGATGCCGACCAGGCGACTCGCCAAGGCTTGACGGTTATCGACCGCACCACCGCCAACATTGGCGAGCTCGCCGCCGACATGAGCACCGCCATGACCCAGGTAGAAGGCTTGGCCGCCAACAGCGAACAGATCGGCTCGGTGCTTGAAGTGATTCGCGGCATCGCCGAGCAGACCAATCTGTTGGCGCTCAACGCCGCCATCGAAGCCGCTCGCGCCGGTGAAGCCGGCCGCGGTTTTGCCGTGGTCGCCGACGAAGTGCGCAACCTGGCGCGGCGCACCCAGGAATCGGTGGAAGAAACCCGCCTGGTGATCGAACAATTGCAAACCGGTACCAGCGACGTGGTCGGCTCCATGGGCAACAGCTATCGCCAGGCTCAGGGCAGCGTCGAACAGGTCGGCCAGGCCGTCACCGCCTTGCGCCAGATTGGCGATGCGGTCACGGTGATCAGTGATATGAACCTGCAAATCGCCAGCGCCGCCGAAGAGCAAAGCGCCGTGGCCGAAGAGATCAACAGCAACGTGGCGACCATCCGCGATGTGACCGAGTCGTTGTCGGAGCAGGCCAATGAATCGGCGCGGGTCAGTCAGGCGCTGAACAGCCTGGCAAATCAGCAGCAGGGGTTGATGGATCAGTTCAGGGTCTAAATGTAGCAAGGCTTTTCTGTGGGAGCCGGGCTTGCCCGCGATGCAGACACCTCGGTATGTCAGGCAAACCGAGTCGATGCTATTGCAGGCAAGCCAGCTCCCACATTTTGAGCGGTGGTGTGTGAATGCTAGCGGCGTGGCAACTGGATCAATACCTTGAGCCCACCCAGCTCGCTTTCTTGCAGTTGCAACACCCCATCCCACACCTCAACGATGTCCCGCACGATCCCCAAACCCAGGCCATGGCCAACCCTTTGCTCATCCAGGCGTGCGCCACGGCTGAACACTTGGTCACGCTGAGCCTCGGGAATGCCGGGGCCGTCGTCTTCCACCGCCAGCCGATAGCCCTGGGGCGCCTCGCTGACGCTCAGGCGTACCTCGGCGTCCGCCCATTTACAGGCGTTGTCCAACAGATTGCCCAGCAGTTCCAGCAGGTCTTCACGGTCCCAGGGCAGTTGCAGGCCCGGCGCCACCTGATAGCTGAGGTCCAGGTGTTCGCCGTGGATCATGCGCAGGGTGGCCAGTAAACCGGGCAGCTCTTGTTCACAGTCAAACAACGCGCCCGGCAAGGCATCGCCCGCCAGGCGCGCACGGTTGAGTTCACGGTTGAGGCGCTGCTGCACCTGCTCCAATTGCTCGCGCAGCAACTGGCTCAGTTGCGGATGATCCTTGAGGGCGTCACTGGAGGCGGCGCTCAACAACACTGCCAGCGGGGTTTTCAGCGCATGCCCCAGGTTGCCGAGGGCGTTGCGGGAGCGCTTGAGGCTGTCTTCGGTGTGCGCCAACAGGTGGTTGATCTGCGCCACTAGGGGCTCCAGCTCAAGCGGCACCTGGGTGTCGAGTTGCGAGCGCTGGCCTTGTTGCAGTTGGGCGATCTGGTTGCGTGCGGTCTCCAGGGGGCGCAGGGCACGGCGCACGGTGACCCGTTGCAGGATCAGCACCAACAGCAGCGCCGCCAGCCCCATCACCAGGCCGACCTGGCGCATCAGGCGAAAGCTTTCGCGCACAGGCGTGTAGTCCTGGGCCACGCTGATGGAAATCGATTGGCCGAAGCGCTTGTAGTCCGAGCGCAGCACCAACAGTTGCTGGCCTTCGGGGCCCAGTTGCAGGTTGCCCTTGAGCCCCGCCACCGGGAGCCGGGGCAGTTCCTGGTCCCACAATGAACGGGAGCGCCAATGCACATCGGCAAAGTCGATACGAAAGTAATGCCCGGAAAACGGCCGCTGGTACGCCGGCGACAGGCGTTGCTCATCCAACTGCACGCCGTTGGGCCCACGCACCAGCGCCACCAGCAGGTTTTCGCTGTCGTTGCGCAAGCCCGCTTCAAGGTAGCGTTGCAAACCCGCCTCGAACAACCACAGGCTGGTTTGCGCCAGCACCACGCCGACAATCACCATCACGCTGATCAACCCCAGGCTCAAGCGCCGCTGGATCGACCTCATGCCGGGGTGGCGCCGAAACGGTAGCCCTGGCCTCGCCGGGTCTCGATCACGCTGCGGCCCAATTTGCGCCTCAGATGGTTGACGTGCACCTCCAGCACATTGGAGTCGCGCTCGGTCTCGCCGTCATACAAGTGTTCGGCCAGGTGGCTTTTGGACAGGATCTGTTCGGGATGCAGCATGAAATAGCGCAACAAACGAAACTCGGCAGCCGTCAGCTGGATCTCGGCGCCGTCACGTAGCACGCACTGGCGCCCTTCATCCAGATGCAGGCCGGCAGCTTGCAGGGTGGGCTGGTTCGTCTGGCCATGGGAGCGGCGCAGCAGCGACTGGATGCGCAGGTACAGTTCTTCAGGGTGAAAGGGTTTGCTCAGGTAATCATCGGCGCCGGCCTTGAGCCCTTCGATGCGCTCGGCCCAGGAATCGCGGGCCGTGAGGATCAGCACCGGGATGGCCAACGCGGCGGCGCGCCATTGCGCCAGCACGTCAAGCCCGGGCAAACCGGGCAGGCCAAGGTCGAGAATGATCAAGTCATAGGGCTCGCTGCGCCCTTGATACACGGCGTCCCGGCCGTCGGCCAGCCAGTCGACTGCATAACCCTGGCGCTGCAGGCCGGCCATCAGTTCGTCGGCCAGGGGCACGTTGTCTTCCACCAGGAGCAGGCGCATCAGTCTTCCTCATCTTTGATCAGGTCGCCATTGGTGGCATCCAGCTTGATCTCGCGCACCACGCCCTCGGTGGTCACCAGTTCCACTTCATAGGCGTATTGCCCGTGTTTCTTTTCCAGTTCGGCTTCCAGCAGCCGTGAGCCGGGGTATCGCGCCATGGCCTGCTGCAACAGCTGTTCCAATGGCAGGATGACGCCTTGTTGGCGCAGGGCCAGGGCTTCGTCCTGGTTGAGGTCGCGGGCCGCCAGGCTGGAACAGAACACCATGAGCACCAGCGCCACGCGACTGCCGACGCGTAAATTTACCTTCATTACGTATCCTGATGATTCTTGAGAACCTGCCCGGTGAGCGCGTTCAATTCAACATCCCATTCAATGCCGTCGGTATCTCGCAGCTCGACTTCATAGACGTACTTGCCGTATTCCTCATCCAAATCGGTGTCCAGCAGCGTCGAACCAGGGTGAAGGGCCAGGGCCGTAGCTTCCAATTGATCGAAAGCGACAATTGTAACAGTGGCCGGCACGATCAGTGGCTTGTCGGGGTCCACCGCGGCGGCCGGGGTCGCCGTAACGAGGATGATAGCGGCGGCGCCCAGGGCAGTGAGGCCCTTCATGATAAGTCTCCGTTACATGATGTTTTCCTACGCCGGCCACGGTACGCGCCGCAACTTAACTGAAACTGAATTGCCACCATGGCAATTCCAGTCAAGCCATTTTTCCCACTGCCTGCGAGATTTCCTATACTGCCCCGCTCGCCTCAACAGAGACCGGTATGACAGCCATCCATATCAAGTTCCCGGCCTTGACCCTCAAGGCCGGCAAGCGCGCCTTCACCCGCATCCGCGAGCTGGGCCTTGCGCCTGCCGACGTCGGTATCCTCCCCGGCGCGGCGGGCGGCCCCAAGGCCCTGGGTATCCAAGGGCTCGACCTGGCGCTGTTCGGTGACTGGTTGCCCCGTGCGCCGCGCGAGCGTGCGCTGATCGGTGCGTCCATTGGCTCCTGGCGGTTTGCCAGCGCCTGCCTGCCCGACCCGGTGCAAGGTTTGCTCGACCTGGGCCGGCTGTACAACGAGCAGCGCTTTGCCAAAGGCGTGACCATGGCGCAAGTCAGCCAGAGCTGCCAACGCATGCTCGACGACCTGCTGGCCGGGCGCGATGCGCGGGTGCTGGACAACCCCGACTATCGGCTGAACATCATGGTGGTCAAGAGCCACGGCTTGCTCGCCGATGACCACCGTGGACGGCTGGGGCTGGGCCTGTCGTCGGTGATTGCCGATAACCTGCGGGGCCGCGCACGGCTGTCGCGGCATTTCGAGCGGCTGATCATCCACGACCCGCGCCAGGCGCCCCCTGTACACCCGCTGAAGGATTTCCCCTCGCGCTTCCTCACCCTGGACGTGGGTAACCTGCGCCAGGCGTTGCTCGCGTCCGGGTCGATCCCCATGGTCATGCAAGGCGTGCGCGACCTGCCCGGGGCCGGGGCCGGCACCTACCGCGACGGCGGCCTGTTGGATTACCACCTCGACCTGCCCTACCACGGGGATGACATCGTGCTGTACCCGCATTTTACTGACCGGGTCATCCCCGGCTGGTTCGACAAGGGCCTGCCATGGCGGCGCAGCAACCAGCAGGGCTTGCAGGATGTGTTACTGCTGGCGCCGTCCAGGGACTACCTGGCCCGCCTGCCCCACGGCAAGCTGCCAGACCGCAGCGACTTCAAGCGCTTTATGGGCGATGACCCTGGCCGTAACAAATATTGGCAAACTGCCATGAGCGAGAGCCAACGGCTGGGGGATGAGTTTTTGGCATTGGCGGATAACGGCAAGCTCGGCGACCGATTGCTAGCCCTTTGACCGCATGGGTGCCTGCGGCCGAGGGGCGGTATGCGCAGAGGTTGATCAAACTGTTAAACTCGCCGCCTGCCAGACACCTGACCGAGCTGAAAACACTGTGGAAATCTTCAAAGAGTTTACCTTCGAATCCGCCCATCGCCTGCCCCACGTACCGGAAGGCCACAAATGCGGGCGTCTGCACGGGCACTCGTTCAAGGTGGCCATCCACCTGAGCGGCGATCTGGATCCCCATACCGGCTGGATTCGCGACTTCTCGGAGATCAAGGCGATTTTCAAGCCGCTCTATGAACGCCTCGACCACAACTACCTCAATGACATTCCCGGCCTGGAAAACCCCACCAGCGAAGTGCTGGCCAAGTGGATCTGGAATGAACTGAAACCCTTGCTGCCGGAACTCAGTGCGATCCGTATCCACGAGACCTGCACCAGTGGGTGCATTTATCGCGGCGAGTAAGTGATCGAGTGTTGAAAAGACCACCTGCGGGAAATGTCACCGTGGCGAGGGAGCTTGCTCCCGCTGGGTCGCGAAGCGGCCCCAAAAGATGGGACTGCTACGCAGCCCAACGGGAGCAAGCTCCCTCGCCACAGGTCACTGTTTTTTTCGCTCTAGCTCTTAATTGGCTGGCATTGCCAACTGTAGGTGTTTTTTTCGAAGCGGCGGGCTGATCCATTAGGAAAACCCGCACAGACGCCGATCGACTGAGCCAGTTTGGCTCACCGCTGCACTGCTTTTGCGCTGATTGGGAGGAGGCGGCCTTATAAAGGGCTTACTCCGTCAGCGCATACCTGCCTGCACCTGCATTGGCACGCAGGATGCACACGACCTGGGTCACCACTCAGGGAGCAGCCCCCATGACGCAACAAGACCCCGGCAACGACTACCCTCTCAGCGAAGTCCCCTTGCACGCGCGCAAGGGTCTGGCCTCTACGGCCATGGTGTTGCTGGGGTTCACCTTTTTTACCGCGACGATGTTCGCCGGCGGCAAGCTGGGGGTGGCGTTCAGCTTCATCGACATGCTCGGCGTCGTGGCCCTGGGTAACCTGTTGTTGGGTATCTACGCCGCAGGCTTGGGTTACATCGCGTTCAAGAGCGGCTTGAACTCGGTGTTGATGGGGCGTTTCTGCTTTGGCGAAGTGGGCAGCAAGCTCAGTGACTTGATCCTCGGTTTTACCCAGATCGGCTGGTATGCCTGGGGCACGGCCACGGCAGCAGTGGTATTGGGCAAGTATTTCCAATTGAGCCAGGGCAGTGTGCTGGGGCTGATGGTGGTATTTGGCTTACTGTTCTGCGCCACCGCCTACGTGGGGTATCGCGGCTTGGAAATCCTGTCCTACATCGCGGTGCCGGCCATGGGCATCCTGTTGATGCTGTCGATGTGGGTCGCCACCGTAAAGGTCGGCGGGCTGGAGGGGCTGCTGGCGGTGGTGCCCAGCGCTGAGCTGGACTTGTCCACCGCCATCACCCTGGTGTTCGGGACCTTTGTCAGCGGGGCAACCCAGGCCACCAACTGGACGCGGTTTTCGCGCTCGGCCAAGGTTGCGGTGCTGGCCAGCCTGATCGGCTTTTTTGTCGGCAATGGTTTGATGGTGCTGATCGGGGCCTATGGCGCCATCGTCTATCAGCAACCGGATGTAGTGGAAGTCTTGCTGCTGCAAGGTTTCGCCACGGCGGCGATGGCGATGTTGCTGCTCAATATCTGGAGCACCCAGGACAACACCATCTACAACTTCGCCGTCGCCGGTTGCAACCTGCTGCGTACCCAGCGTCGCAAGAGCGTGACCCTGGCCGGCGCGGTGATCGGCACCCTGCTCGCCTTGTTCGGCATGTACGACCTGTTGGTGCCGTACCTGATCCTGCTGGGCACGGTCATCCCGCCGATAGGAGGCGTGATCATGGCGGACTTCTTCTATCGCTATCGCGGCCAATATCCGCGCTTGGCAGAGGCTCACTTACCGGCATTCAATTGGCCAGGTCTGATCGCGTATGGGGTGGGCACCGTGGTCGCGTTCAACTCGCCGTGGGTCGCACCGTTGGTGGGAATTTTTGCCGCATCGCTGACCTATGTGCTGCTCAGCGCCATACTACGCGCCATGACCGCCTGGACATCGGTATCGCCCTGAGGATCTGGCGGCTGTCTGCCTGATTGTTTTTAGCCAAGAGGAACTTGCCCATGCACATCATCAATGCCCGCCTGCGCAACCGTGAAGGCCTGCATGATCTGCACCTGGAAAATGGCCGGATCGCCAGCATCACTGCGCAAACCGGAGCGCCCACACTGATGGCCGGCGACTTGGACGCCGCCGGCAACCTGGTCATACCGCCCTTTGTCGAGCCCCACATCCACCTCGACGCCACCCTCACCGCCGGCGAGCCGCGCTGGAACATGAGCGGTACGCTGTTTGAAGGCATCGAGTGCTGGGGCGAACGCAAGGCCACCATTACTCTGGAAGACACCAAGGCCCGGGCCAAAAAAACCATTCAGGCCCTCGCCGCCCATGGCATCCAGCATGTGCGCACCCATGTCGACGTCACCGACCCGGACCTCACCGCACTCAAGGCCCTGCTGGAGGTACGTGAAGAGAGCACGCACCTGATCGACCTGCAAATCGTCGCCTTTCCCCAGGAAGGCATCGAGTCCTTCCGCAATGGTCGTGAGTTGATGGAAGAAGCCATTCGCCTGGGTGCCGATGTGATCGGTGGCATCCCCCACTTCGAATACACCCGCGACCAAGGCGTGAGTTCGGTGAAGTTCCTCATGGATCTGGCCGAACGTACTGGCTGCCTGGTGGACGTGCACTGTGACGAAACCGACGACCCCCACTCACGCTTTCTCGAAGTCCTCGCGGAAGAAGCCCGCAGCCGCGACATGGGTGCCCGCGTGACCGCCAGCCATACCACCGCCATGGGTTCCTACGACAATGCTTACTGCGCCAAGCTGTTTCGCCTGCTAGGACACTCCGGCATCAGCTTTGTCTCGTGCCCCACCGAAAGCATCCACCTGCAAGGCCGCTTCGACAACTTCCCGAAACGCCGCGGTGTCACCCGTGTGAACGAACTGCTTGAGGCCGGCATGAACGTGTGTTTCGGCCAGGATTCCATCGTCGATCCCTGGTACCCGCTGGGTAACGGCAACATTCTGCGAGTACTGGAGGCCGGTCTGCACATCTGCCATATGCTCGGTTACCGCAATTTGCAAAACGCCCTGGACCTGGTCACCGACAACAGTGCCAAAGCCATGGCCCTGGGCGATCGTTATGGGTTGCAAGCAGGTCGCCCGGCCAACCTGCTGATCCTGTCGGCCGACAGCGACTACGAAGTCATACGTAGCCAGGGCCTGCCGTTGTACTCGATTCGCAACGGCAAGGTACTGATGAAACGGCAACCGGCACAGGTAGAGTTTATGTAACCGCGTGGGTTAGACGACTGAGTCGATGTCCAACGTTTGCACCCGTACCTGTTCATCGTGGGAAGGCGGCGGGACGCTGGTGAATTGGGCCGGCTCACGATTCTCGCGATGGCGGAACCAACGCTTGAGGCTCGCTTGCAGATGTGCAGAAGAGGCATGGTTGCCGTAGACATCGCGGGCTTGCAGGCGACGCCATCGCAGGCTTGCCAAGCGCTCGCGGCTGGTGTGCAAACGGTCGATCTCTGCGTTCAAGGCATCAGTAGGTTCATGGCTACGATCATTGGCAGGGCGCCGCAGAGCAAGTTCACGCCGCTTGGTCCGTAGTTGCTCGCGCATGTCTTCAAAGGCCCGGTCGAGCAGCTCGAATTCCCTCTGGGTCACCAACGAGCCCTCACTCTCCAGGGTTTGTTGCCAGCGGCGCAATGTCGCCCACGCCGCGGGGATGTAGCTGGTGGTCATGAAGTGCTGGTCGGCTTGAAACAGCTGCCTCAGCAAATTATCGCGGTCGGGCATGTCGCCCTGCAGTTGCAATGCGCGGTTGCAACCCGCTTCTTGGAGGGATTCACAGCCAGGCTTCCATAACACCGAGGAATGGCTGCCATCCGGGAGCGTGATCGGCATGAAGTGATATTGCTCGCCATGATGTCGATAGGGGTTGCCGCCCACGCGCACCAGCCCTGCGGCGAACAACAGGCCACCGGGCACGGGATTGCTGAATAGCGTGACGGCCCCGGGAATCCAGAGCTTGGCGGTGGTATTCATCCAGGGCGCCGGGACGCTGGGGACAGGGTCGTTGTGGTTGACGATGCGGTGGTGGACCAGGGAAGAGGCACCGACGGTAAACTCAGAGTCGGCGGCGCGGGGGGCGCCGTAGGTGTAGAGCAGGATGTTGTAATGGGCATCCTGGGCTCGGCGCAGCCCTTCGGCCAACAGCAATGCAATGGCGCCTCCGAGGCTGTGACCGCAAATTACGATGCGCTGGCCCACATGAAACTGATCAAGGTATTGCAATACGAAATCACGCATAGCCCGGTAGGCCTGGTAAAAACCACCGTGCGCTTTTCCAACGCCGTCGTCGAAAGACACCTGATGGGCGTCGGCGTCGCGTAATACGTCGGCACGGCTGACCGTTCCTCGCACAGAAATCAGGATGATCTGATCGTGGTGAGTGATGAAGGCCTGGGTATCAGTGCCAAATTTTTCATCATCAAAAAAGTGCAAACGTGCGGGATGCTCCTGCTCTTCGTTTCGTTCCGGGCGATTTTGGGGATACAACACGGGATCGAACGGCAGGATTTCGAAGCGTTGGGAGTAAGGGATATCTTCGTAGATCGGGTAAAAACGGTGTGATTGCTTCGGATCAATTCGCCAGGCTTCGTGATACACCGAAAGCTGTTCAGCGAATAAATTTCCAACGCTCGGATCCAACGGAAACCGGACTTCGTCTAATGGTTTTTCGGCGGGGGCCTGTCCAAAATCGCAGTAACTCAACGCAGCAAACAATGCCAGTTGGTATAGGTTCAGGGCGCAGAAGCCGTCTTCGGTGGATAAGATTGGGCGTAAGGCCCGTAGTGGTCGCACTTCCAGAACGGTGTGCTTGTTGGGGAACAGTACGATACCCACCAATGAAGGCTGAGGCGGGCCGAAGCCCAGATCGGCCATCATTTTCAGTGCATGGCGCTTGGGAGAGTGGACTCGAGGCGTTGTCGGAGGCAAATGGGCAACATGACGAACTAAATCTCTAACTTCGACTTGATAAAATCTGTTGGGTTGATGTTGAGCGGGATTGGCTTCAATACGACGTCCATCGACCGAAGCAAATCTGGTTTGCTCAGCACGAAATTGAAGCTCGGTGATAGGTAGCTGATAAGTCGGCCGCATCATTAACCGACGATATGGCTGCTCGGTTCCTGAATACAAATCGTCAAAAACGAGGACCACAGGACCGCTGTAAATGTCTTTTAGCTTGGCGAATCCTTCCTCGTTCAATCTACCTTTGTACTCTCGTCCAGCGCTGTCGCGGACCGTATACGACAGACCGCCGTACGTCGCCCCAACTCCAGTTTCATCGACCAAGCAAAAACTCACCCACTGCCCTCGCAATGAACAAGCTGGCGTGCTGTCACTGAAAAAGGGTCGCTTCCTTGCGTCCAAATACATGGCCTACTCCTTATTAATCACACGATGGATAAATATTACAAATGCGACCATCCGGCATTTTTATCGGTTTAAAGTCGGTGGTATTGCCGTTGCAATAAGCGTCCCGATCGGCAAAGTTTTTACCCCTACATCGCTTCCATCCACCTGGAACATTTATCCAATTATCGTCAAAGGCGGGTCGTTCCTCATCAGTCAAATTCAACACAACCTTGAGTTTTTTCCCCGGCAGTTGATCTCTTTGTACAACGCCCCCTACCCGCGACTCTTGCAACTCGCCCATCGAATCCAATGAATTGCAGATCAGGAGTTTTCTAATCGCATGCAAAGGCCCTACCGTCCGAAAGTGCCACTTACATTGCCCAAGGACTTCCTGCACACCCGACCCAGGCATCCCAGGCAGGTCGGCCTCCAAACGGTCTCGAATGGAAATACTCCCGAAATTCCCGCCCACATCCGTACTCCGTGTCCCCCACTTCGCATAGAAGTCAAATTCCACACTGCGCAGGACCAACGGACATCCTTCTACCGTTTCAGTCAGTGGCAACTCATAACTCACACTGCTGGCCACAGGCTTGTAGTCTGTAAAAAAGACTTTCCGCTCAGGTCTTTTGCCTCGCCGCCGAGGCAAGGTGCAAGTCTCACCCGTTGCGGGCCGGTAGTTGGCAGCCGTTTTAAGTTCAAATTGCGCTGGCAAATCCACCTCCAATGTAAAACTCTCCACCGCCTTCCCCGTACATCCCGAAAGCACCGCAGCTACCAGCCACACCCCTCCCATCCATCTATTCACCACTCCCCCCCTCCCTACGCCACTGCTCCACCACTCGTTCAAAATGCTCCCCTGGCGCCTCGCCGGCCCTCGGCTGCCAATGGATAACACTGCTTCGGGTCGCCTCTGCCAAACGACGCACTACCAGAAATTCGAGCTTCTCCGGCTCCCACCATTGCCAGGTGCGCGCCTGCGCCAGTACCTGGGCCAGCCAAATCCTTGGGTCTTGGAATTCGACCAATGCCGCCAGGTCTTCACTGTGTTCCGCCAACAGGTAACGCAGGATATTGGCGTTCAGGATGGCTTCGGCCTGGGGGTTGGGTGTATCGAGCCAAGGCGGAAGCCGAGGCGCTGGGTAATCGCCCGGTGCAGGGTTTTCGTGATGGCACCAACGGCCTTCGTGCCAATAGCACACACTGATCAGCGGCCCGAGGTAGACCGGCCAATGCTCTTTGGCCAGATGGGCCAAGGCGCGGGCCAAGGTGCGGTTGTCGTGAATGCGGTAAAGCGCCTGCTGGCCCTCTGGCCCTATCAGGAGCCTTTCGCGCCAATGGCGCGCCACATCCGCCAAGTCGGTAGCCGACAAGCTCGCTAGCCACCCCCAGTTTGACTCCGGGTGTTGCAACAGATCAGCCAGGGCGGGTTCATTGATCTGCTCAAGCAAGAGGATGATCGGGCCAGAACTCGCCAGCTCCGCCGCGGCGGTATCGCTATAGAGATTGCAATAGTGCGACGGGGCGCAACCTGCCAATAGAGGCTGGCGAGTCTCGTCGCTACCCTCCACTATCAGGCACAATCGGTGCCCGTTCTGCAGCTGTTGGGCCATCCAACGATGGGGCAAGCTGTCCATCAAGCCGCCCTCTGCGTGATATCGCACAGGCCTTCGCGGCAGCGCTCGCACAGGGGGCAAAAGTCCGCGTCAAGTTGCCTGGCCAAGTCCATGACGACGCTTTGCACTGCCGATAACTGCGCGCCAGCGAGCAGAGCCGGGCTCACCGAACTGCTTGCGACCGACGAACCGGCCTGGGTGAGGGGCCTGCTGCTTGAGATACTGCCCGCTTGCATCACCAAGTGTTCCCCGCCAGCCATCAAGCTCAGTTGCGCACCGGCCTCAATGACCAGGCTGGCACCGGCCTTGAGGTGAACCTGCTGCCCAGCTTCGATAACCAGACTCTGGCCAACGCGAGTCAGGCTATCGCCCTCTACCTCCAGGCGACTGTCATGACCCACCCGTTGTTCCAAGTCACGCTGGGCGCGCAGGTAGATGAGCTCTTCGCCGCGTCGATCTTCAACGTGCAGCTCGTTAGCCCCTCCACCATCCGGTGAACTGCGGCTACGCAGCACGCTGCGTGTCTTGTGCTGCGGCAAGGGATAGGCTGGCAGGTGTGAAGCATTGGGCAGGCAACCCGTAACGAGAGGGTGATCCGGGTCGCCCTCCAGAAAGCTCACCAGCACTTCCATCCCTACCCGTGGAATCACCATGGCACCAAACCCGTCCCCCGCCCAACCGGACGCCACGCGCAGCCAGCAACTGCTCGCCCCCTCGCGGTTGTCCACACGATCCCAATGAAAGCGCACCCTCACCCGACCATAGGCATCGCAATGCACGTCCTCGCCCGCAGGCCCGGTTACCGTCGCGGTCTGGCTGCCACTGATCGTCGGCCTGGGATGCTTGAGGGCAGGTCGATGCACTGCACGCCAGGGTGTCGCGGTGAATCGGTTGCGATAGCCCTGGAATCCACTGGCTTCAACTATCGACTCCTCCAACACCTGCGGCTGGCAACCCTCATGACGCACCGAAGTCAGCAGCCATAAATCGTTGCAGAGTGGGTCGGGGTGATCACATAGCTCAAGGAAGTGACCACTGCACAATGCCGGTTGATCGCTCTTGCCCAACACCCTGTGGCGATCACGCTGGTGACGCTCCAGGCCGCGTCGCGCCAGCTGCGCGCCGCGCGCATGCCCCGTAAAACCGGCAGGGTAGGCATAGTCTTCCAAAGCTTGCGCCTGCCCGGCACCGGCATGCTTTTGCAGGCGAAATGAAGGGTGCTCGAAGTCATAGTCACGGCGTACAGTGCGCCGGCTGCGCGTCTCCAATCGCAGGTCGAAGCGCTGTACAACACGGCTCTGGAGCGTCGGATCAGGCGACGAACAATACCGCTGGACTGGCAACCGTCGAAATACTGTCTGGTCATCACCGAACACCAGCAGATGATTGTCCACGCTGTGACGAAAGTGATAGTGGATGCCCTCCTCTTCACACAGCCGCTGGATAAAATGCAGGTCGGACTCCCTGTACTGCACGCAAAACGCGCGTGGCGGATACACCACCGGCCCGAGTTCAAAGGCATAGGCGTCAGAGAAGATGCCGTGGTGTTCGAGGACCGTCGCAATGATCTGCGGTACGCTGCGCTGCTGGAAAATCCGCTGGTCACAACGATGGGCAAGGGATGCCAGACGTGGAGCCAGCGTGATGTGATAACGGGTGAGTCGCGCACCGGGATCGTCCCGACCGATGGCGTAGACGTGCCCATGCAGGCCCTGCCCTGCTTCCCCGAAGTCCAGATAGGCGGGTTTATGAAGCAATGCCTCCAGGTCAAGAGAAGGATCTTCGCTGACTAACTGCACCTGTATGAAGTAAGGTTGATCGAGGGCTTCGCTGCCTTTGAACGCTACTACCTGAAGATCTGTATTTATTTCTGAAAGGATCAATTTGAAATATGACGAAAGAAACTTGTTAACCATCCTTTGTTACCCGCCATCAACTTTTCGATTGAACGACTCTCTTTCGCCAACACCAACTGGATTGGAAAAAAAGCACCTGAACATGCTCAAGCTTAGCGATTTCAGGCGATTTTCGGCCCGCGCCGAATAAAAAAGAAGTTTCGTACAACGAGAATGGAAGTGTCTTTTTACAAAATATTAATACTTTCCATAACAAACAGAAAACGCGGACTGTTGCTTGTCTATTTACAACTAAGCTTTAAGGAAACGACTGACACTAATTCAAGGCGCCTGCTGCTCCGAGGTCTAAATAATTAGTCGCGCCGTCCCGAAAAGACTCACACTCAGCACATTTCCAGACTCGGTCTGCAATCGCACTGGCGCCGTGCCACCCGGCATCACCACCGTTACGTCGTCACCCTCAATCCAACCCGCGCGCCATGCCGCGCAGGCTACTGCGCTGGCGCTGGTCCCCGAAGACGCCGTAGGCCCCTCTCCTCGCTCAAATACGCGCGCGATGACTCGATTGCCAGCGTCTCGAGCAACCCATTGCAGGTTGACCCCGCCAACACAGAGTTGCCCGCACCCTGCCGGCGGTGCAAAAGCGATGGCCTTCAACCGATTGAAAAGTGCCAACTGGTGCATCGTGTCATTACCCGGCAACGCCGACACATGCTCAACCAGCGTCACACAATGAGGGTTGCCTATCCGGACAAATTGGCTGTTTCCCCATTGCGCATTGATCGACGCCAATGCCGCCACGCGGCTGAATTCATGATGTGCCGCGACCACAGGGCTCACACCGACCGCCCCCACCGCCAAGGGGCCAAACTCGGGCCTGCCCAACGCCAGCCAGAAGCCTGGCACCTGCTCATGTTTCGCCGGCTCGACATAGGTGATCACGGGCGATACCGCATCCGGCTTGTCGTGATACACCCGCAACTCGCTACCGTGCACCATTAACCCCTGGTCGGTTAAAGCCTGGGCAAAAATGGTCAGGCCATTACCACTGCGTTCGGCGAGAGAACTGTCGGTGTTGATGATCAGCAGATCAAACGGTGGCCGTGCTTGAAATGGCCCGACTAACAAACCATCACAGCGATACGCCTTGGAACCGGCCGGTGGTGGTAATGCACCCCAGCCACATTCGGACGCAATGGCCGACGCGGCCCACATCTTGCGCGTGCTTGCAGCCAAGCGCGCGTTGTCGGGCACATCGATACCCAGACCGCGCAAATGGGCCGGGCTGACCACCCCATAGATATTTCCGCGTGCATCGTAGAACCGAGTCATGACCACGCCAGCCAGAGATTTTTCATCGGTTCGTCCGCTCACTTATCAACCATCGGGACAGCAGCGTATTACAGAACGGTCGATCTGTGGGAGGTGGACGCAAAGGCAGTAAGCCACCGCAAGAACCTGGGGTTCAGCCACTCCTGCAGGTAGTACACACCTTCCAGACCACCTCCTACAGGTTCGACCATTCCTACGTGGTTACCCGACGCCAAAGCGTTCCATTTTTGTAAAAAAAAATGCTCGCAATCTGCGCTTTTAATCCTGATCACAAAAGGAACCCAGCTCGCTCGAGAGGGCCTGATGTGCAAGGATGTCGCGCCGGACATCGTTCGTTGAACGCCAAACCAAGGATTTTTCATGACTGCCATTCCCACCCCTGCCCCCGTGGTTCCCGGGCGGCTGGAGCAGATGTCGACCCGCATCGCTTTTTTTATCGCAGGTTTCGGTATCGCCGCCTGGGCGCCTTTGGTGCCGTACGCCAAGGCGCGTGCAAATCTGAATGAAGGCACCCTTGGCCTGCTGTTGTTGTGCCTGGGGGTGGGGTCGATCATCGCGATGCCCGCTGCGGGCGTGCTGGCATCTCGCTTCGGCTGCCGACGCGTGCTCACCGCAGGGACGCTGATGATCTGCCTGGCCCTGCCGATGCTGGCCACTGTCAGTTCGATCCCGCTGTTGATCGCGGGGTTATTCCTTTTTGGCGCGGGCCTGGGCACCGTGGACTCCACCGTCAACCTGCAAGCGGTGATCGTTGAGCGCGCCAGTGGGAAAACCATGATGTCGGGCTTTCACGGGTTGTTCAGCCTGGGGGGCATTGTCGGCGCAGCGGGGGTTGCGGGGTTGCTGGGGCTGGGCCTGTCGCCATTGCAGGCGACCCTGGTGGTCGTCGTTATCACGGTGGCGGCGCTGTTAAAAGCCGCACCGCATTTGTTGCCTTATGGCAGCAAAAGCTCGGGACCGGCATTTGCAGTGCCCCATGGCGTGGTGTTGTTTATCGGTTGCCTGTGTTTCATCGTGTTCCTGGCTGAAGGCGCCGTACTGGATTGGAGCGCTGTGTTCCTCAGCGCCGAGCGCGGCCTGGATGAGGCTTACGCCGGCCTGGGCTACGCGGCATTTGCCTTGACCATGACCGCTGGACGTCTGACCGGTGATGCGATTGTTCGACGCCTGGGGCCCACTCGCGTAATCGTGATCGGTGGCGCGCTGGCCTGTGCCGGCTTGCTCCTCGCGACCCTATTGCCAGCTTGGGAAACGGCGCTGCTCGGCTACGCGCTGGTGGGTGCAGGGTGTTCGAATATCGTACCGGTACTGTATACCGCCGTGGGTAAGCAAACGGTGATGCCAGAGCATATTGCAGTGCCTGCCATCACCACATTGGGCTACGCCGGGATTCTCGCCGGCCCCGCCATGATTGGCTTTATCGCCCATGGCAGCAGCTTGAGTACTGCGTTCATCCTGATCGCGGTATTGCTGGCTGCAGTAGCCATCAGTGGAAAAATCCTCAAGGTATAAGTCCAAGCTTCAACGCGCTTTGCGAGCATCGTCCTGCTCCCGCCAACGTTCGAGGCTTTTGTTGCTGAGCCAACCGTCCTTGTGAGGCGGGCCAAACAGTCGTGTGCCATTGGCTCGCTGTAATGACGACAGCAAACCCGGACGGTCAAGAACATTCTTCGCTGTGTAGACACTGAGCTCGCTGTATTGGGACCTGGGCATGCCTGTAGACGTATCCAGCACAGGCGCGCCGTGTTGATCTACCTCATACGGGTCTTGCATAACCGACCGAAGCTTGGCTATTTCAACGTACTGATGCGTTTCAAAGAGATAGGTTCGATCCATGGTCTCGTCTCGCAGGTGCGCAAACTGGCTTTGCAGCGCTTGCACCACCTGTGCATTGCTTTGAGCATGAAACGGATCCTGGCTGAAAACACTTGGAGAGCTGTTGCCCTGCAAGGTCTGGGCAGCAGTACGGAGGCTGTCACGTGTGATATCGCCATCACGGCTGAAGATAGCGTCGCTTAGCCGAGGCCGTTTGAGAATTTCTCTGACGACCTGGATCGCGTTGTCCAACACCTCGTTTTCACCCGTCGGTTGAGCAGCGATCCGCTGTATGGACGTCCAAGTCAAGCGCCCGTCATTCAGGAACGGGTGCACCGCGCCGAAGGATTTTTCCAAGGCCTTTGCCAACTGGCTATCCTTTGTAGTCGCACTCGGCAGGGAACCACTGGCCCGCTCAACAGGGGAGTTCTGCAAGTCTCGATAGCGCAGAGCGGATAAGGTCCCACGCAAGAGAAAGGGTTTGTGCGAGCCTCCAGCCGAGGGCGCGGACGGGGCTTCATACCAGGTTTCAGATTGGCAGACCGGTGGTGGAGTAGTTGATTGTGCGGCCAGCCTGTCGGGAGGAAGCGGCCGGCCGGAAGGTACTGCACCCTTAATTGTCATGGGTTTTCTCCAACTCTTTTCAGATGCATATCCGCTGGGTGGTCTTTGCCGTGATGGGCAAAATCAACGAATAGACTCTCCTCAGGCAGGTACCTCATGTGTGGTTGGATGGGCTCGACAGTTCCGAGTAAAAGGCTAATACCAATGACAATATGTAAAACCGTGGTCAACCACCCTCATCCAGCTTTCGCCTACGCCACCAGCCTGCCAGGCTGTTGATCAAGCCGGTGTCTTTCAATGAATCGCCACCGGCCCCCGGCGTCTGCAACTCCGCCAGCAGGCCCCGGGAAAAATCATCCGAAACGGGCGCCTGGAATTTGCGCTCGCCGGCATAAGCCTTCATGCGCCGCGCCTCGGCCTCATATTCGGTCGACTCAAAGGGAAGACTTTGCGACGCTGCGCACTCCTCTGGCATTGCCAGACTCGCTTGCTGGGTGTTGTGCAAAAGGTCGAGAGGGCCAGGTTTGGGGGAATTAAACGAGGTTGAAGTCATATGTTTCCCTCATTCGAAAGCTGAAAAAACGGCATGCCAAATCACTACCGCAGGTACCACCTATGTGGCAACCGGGAATAATTCGTTCCTTGAAACATATAAAACTGGCGCCACCTCAAAAAGGTGGCGCCGCAAGAGCGGTCAGCGGGACAACGAGTACAACCCTCTACGGCTGATCTTCCCATCGCCGTATTTACTGAAGTGGTTATCCATTTTTTCGAGCACGTCACTGCGCGTGAGTATTTCCTGGGATAACTGAATCAGATGGTCCTTGGCTGCATCGCCAGTGAGCGGCTTGCGCGCCCACTCTTTCAGCTCGCTGATTTTCAGGCTTGAGCCCCCGCTCCTTTTCTTCAACTCGTCGAAATGATCAAGCAGCTCACCGGCCAGTTCCTTGTCAGTCTTGTACTTGAAGTAGTTTTCTCCTTTGATCACCATATTCAGTTTTTGCCGGTCGATAAGACCATCCAGGGCGCCGGTGGAACTGTGCCGATCCATCGCTGCCATCAGTTCCGGGCGTCGTAGCAGCTCATTGGCCAGGCGGATGTTCTCGTTCATGACGGGGTTAGGCGACCACCCTCTTTTTGCCATCGCAAGAATGCTGTCAACGCTGACGTAGCCAGGCTTCTTCGGGTCTCTGAAGGCATTGAAGCTGTCGAGCAGTTGTTGGGCCAACTCTTCGCGGTTCTTCAACGCGTACTGCGGATCCGGCCTGCCGGGGGCGGGCGGATACGGTCGACCTGCGGTGGGGTCCGGTCGTGGTGGAGGATTGCTCTCAATAGGATTCGGTCTGGGGGGCGGGTTGCTGCAACCTGGGTTCGGCCTTGGCGGCCGATGTTCACAACCAGGATGCGTGGGCGGCCGATGTCCGCTGAAGCAATGACCGACCCACTGCTTGAATTGGCTCAGCAAACTCTGCGCCCCCTGCGGGCTGTGGTGACGCCCATGCGCGTCAGCCGTGGTGGTCGGCGCCTGAGGACTACCAAATACCGGCCCATCCTTGTTCTCCCTGGATTGGAAATTAACATGGCCAACATTCTGGTCATTGAAAGAACGCGCAGCCGCAGCCTCGTTAGCGAGTTTGATGTCGACCTTGGCCGGTGGAAGGTCAGACGTTGCTGAAGCAGAGACGGGTGTATCCAACATCGATACCGACATAAGTTTCTCCATGACAGTGGGCGATTTTCAGCTTGTCGCTCCAACGCAATGTCGAAGCCCATCAGCTTTCCCATGTGTGGTTTTGCGTCGGAATCAGTTCCTGATCCAGCAACAATATGTGCGATCAAGGTGTAGGAAACAGCTTGGACAGCGGTGATCTTCTCGCGATGAGTGGGCGATGCCCTTGGCCCAGGCCCAGGCAAAAAAAATCGCGACCGTTGAGATCGCGATTTTTTTCATCGACTAAAGCTCAAAACCCTACGCTTGCCTGTAGGAAGAACGTGCGAGGCTCACCCAGGTACAACCCTGCATTGTTGTCGCTAGAGCGTGTGTAATGCTGCTGGTCGAAGACATTCTTCACGCCCACGCCCAGTTTCAGGTTCGACAGTTGCGCGCCAAAGTCATAACCGCTGCGCAGGTTGACCGAGACATAGCCGGGGATATCACCGTATTGGCCATCAGCAGTGCCTTGGGTGATATAGGTGGTGCCGGTGCCGGGCGCACGCTGGCCGGACTGGGCATAGACGTCCAGGTTGTGGGTCCAGTGGTTGACGTCGTAACGCAGGCCCAGGGTCGCCACTTGGCGGGAATACAGTGGCAGGTCGCGGCCCTTGAACGGCACATCACCTTCGGAGGTGGCCTTGGTGTAGGTGAAGCCCGCGTTGGCGGTCAGGCCGTCGAGGCGCGGGTCGAGGTTGGACAGGTCGTAATGGGCCGATGCTTCGATACCGCTGTGCTTGGTGGCGCCAAGGTTGGTCCAGCCCACGTCATTGCTGACGTATTGCAGTTCATCCGAGAAATCGATGTAGAACAGCGTCACTTCGCCGCCCCAGACACTGTCGTTGTAGCGCGTACCGACCTCGTAGGTCTTGGCCTTTTCCGGGTTCAGGCCGTTGGCCGTCTGGTCGCCGGTACCGCCCTGGCCCAGTTGGAAATACTGCAGGCTGCCGAAGGAGGTTTCGTAGTTGGCGAACAGTTTCCAGGCGTCAGACACGTGGTACATCACGCTCAGCGCCGGCAGCGGTTCGTTGTTGTGGACCTCGCGGCGTTTTTCCTCGGTACGCTTGCCATTCAGGGCCACGACCGGGCGATCATGCCATTCGGTGCGGATGTCTTCGAAGCGAATGCCGGGGGTGATGGTCCATTTGCCAATATCGATTTTGTTATCGATATAGAAGGCATTGGCTTCAGTGCCCCCCGTGCGGTCCTGATAGACATGACCGTCGCTCTGCCCGCCCGGCGTCGGCACATTGTTGACCAGGTTCAGGCTGGTGGCCTCCTCGTGCATGCCTTCTTTGAGGTAGCGATAGCCCACACTGACTTCCTGGGTACTGGGCCCCAGGTCAAACACGTGGGACACACGCGGCTCGATGCCGAAAGTGTAGTAGGTGCGCGGGTAGGAACTGAGGGTCTTGAGGTCGCGGTTGGCAATGTTGCTGCCACGGAAACTGTCGGAATAGTAAGTCAGCACTTCGGCCTGGGTGCGGTCGTCGATCAGGCGGATGTACTTGAAGGAGATGTCCTTGCGGCGCCCGCTGAAGTTGTCCCAGTCACGCACCGATTGGTACGGGTTGGCATCGAACTGCTTCTGGGTCAGGCCGCCGGGCATATCGGCGCTGGCATCGTAATAGTGGAAGTTCAACGAGAAATCGTCTTGATCGGTCGGCGCCCAGTGGGTCTTGAAGATCACATCATCGATGTCGTTGCCGTTGTTGCTGTTGCGGTAACCGTTGCCATTGACCCCGGAGTACAGCAGCGCGGCACCGATACCGTTGTCGGCCGTGCCGCCGATAAAGGCGTTTTCCACATGCTTCCAGCCCCCGTGGGCAGACGTTTGCAGGGTGGTGCCGACTTCCCCGGAGAAGTCTTGCGGGATCGCACGGGTTACGAAGTTGATCACGCCGCCGACGTTCTGTGGCCCATAACGCACCGAACCCGCGCCACGGACAACGTCGATACTTTCCAGGTTACCGGCAGAAATTGGCGCCATCGACAGCTGTGGCTGGCCGTAGGGAGCGAACGCAGCCGGTACGCCGTCAATCAGCACGGTGGAGCGCGGCGACAGGCGTGACGTCAGCCCGCGCACACCGACGTTGAGGGAAATATCACTGCCGCCGGTGCCGTTGGATTCCTGCACTTGCACGCCAGGCACACGGCGCAGCACATCACCGACGTTCATCGCGCCCTGCTCTACCATGGCCTCGCGGCGAATGACCGTGCGCGCGCCGGGATGGTTCTGCACCACTTCGGCATCGGCGTCGGCAAGCCAGTCGCCCACCACTTTGATATCGGTGACCCCCAGTTCCAGCGGTGAGCCCGCTTCACCGGTGCCGCTGCGCACCGGACGCAAGGTCACGGAGCCGGCGTCAATCTGGTAATCCAGGCCACTGCCTTGCAGTAATTGCCGCAGGGCTTGTTCGGGCGAGAGGTTGCCATCGACCGCGGGGGCTTGCTTGCCGGCCACCATATCGGGGCTGAAGAACACTTGCAGCGAGGTCTGCTGGCCCAATTGGCTCAAGGCTGCGCCGAGGGATTGGGCACGAATGTGGATGCCCTCGGCAGCCTGTGCGGTACTGATGGCAACGGCCAGGGCCAAGGGCGCCCAGCGGGAAATTTTATTGTTGTGAAGAGCAAGTTTTTTCACGTCGAACCTAGTCCTGTGATCGCAAGCATGCGCAGCCGTTAATGCAAACCAGTTGCAGTTGTACGAGAAGACGAAGAACTCGAAAAAAACCTGAACGTCAGCGTGAAATAATTTCCTGGCTACCGTCCGGCAAAGTGCGTAAGGCGACCGGCAGGATGTGGGGCAAGGCCTTGAGCAAAGCGTCGGTGTCGCTGGATTTGAAGACGCTGGTCAAGCGCAGGTTGCCCACCGCTGCCGTACTGACCCGCAGCGGTTGCTCGCGGTAGCGCGACACTTCCCGCGCCACGTCGACCAAGGTGGCGTTGTTGAACACCAGTTTACCGTTGCGCCACGCGGTCAGTTCTTCAGGGTTCACCGCGTAGGCCGCCGCCACTTGGCCTTGGGGATCGACATGGGTGCCACGCCCGGCGGTGAGCGTGACGATGTGATCGGATGCCCGGCCCTGCACCTTGACCGTGCCGGCTTCGACCGCCACGCGGGTCTGGTCCGCCTCCTGACGTACATCAAAGCGCGTGCCGGTGACGGTCACCTGCCCTGCCCCGGCTGCGACCACAAACTGGCGCCCGGCGTCATGCTGCACGCTGAACATCGCCTCGCCCTGCTTGAGCTCTACGCCCCGACGGCCCTTTTCGTAGCGAACCGCGACCACGCTGCGGCTGTTGAGGTCCATCACGGAACCGTCAGGCAAGGTCACCTGACGATGCTCGCCTAACCGCGTGCTGAATTCGGCATTGTAGGGCTTTGGCTGCCCCAGACCGCTGTACGCACCCAGGCCCACTGCAACGGCGACCACACTGGCGGCCACGGCATAACGCATCAGCGCACGCCGTCCAAGGCGCTCGGTCGGCGCATCGCCCAGCGCCTGCAAGCGGGCCTTGGGCAGCAAATCCGTCGCACTCCATAGCCCTTGCAGCACATCGATTTCGTACTGATGCGCGGGCTGCGACCTGCGCCAGGCATCGAAACGTTGACGTTCCTGGGCGCTCAATGGGCCGTCTTGCAGGCGTACAAACCACTGCGCGGCCTCATCACGGACACGATTATCCATCGTGGAAGATCCTGTTTCAAAGCCGGTCATGGCGCACTCGCATCCAGACGATCACGCAGATGCCGCAAGGTGCGGATCATATACTTTTCCACCATGTTTTTAGACAGCCCCAGGCGTGTGGCGATTTCCTGCTGGGTGAGCCCTTCGATCTTCTGCCAGATAAAAATCCTGCGACAGTTGAGCGGCAACTCGGCCAGCGCCCGCTCGATGGCGTCGGCCAGCTGGATCGCGTGCATGTAATGCTCGGGGTCGCTACTGTGCGGCGTACTGTGATCAGCCACCTGCAGCGTCAACGTCTCGCGACGGTCTTCGCGGCGGTAGGCGTCCACCGCAATATTGCGCGCGGTTTGATGCAGGTAGGCGCGCGGTTGCGCCACCTCGCAGGCAGCGGACTCAAGCACACGCACGAAGGTGTCGTGCGCCAGGTCTTCGGCTTGCTGACGGTTTCTCAGGCGGCGTGTCCAGGTGCCGATCAACTCTTCGTAGTGCTCGAAAAAGCCTGTTCTGCGGGGCGGCTGAGGAGTCATCGCGAGAGCACTGGGGAGGCGGGGCGTGAATAGTAATGCTTCCTATTAAGTGGGGCAATTGCTGCTCATCGCCCACCCACTATTTGTTTGAAATGACCTCACTCATGTATTGATGCAAATCGCGAAAGTCTTTAACGCTCCAGGCATGTGGCGCGATCTTTACACCATTGTCCTGCAGCGTCTTGGGGATCAGGTTGCCATTGGGGCGAAGAATGACCGAGGAGACAATAACGCCAGGATATTCATGGAGTCGTTTCTTGAAGGCGGCGGTTGTCAGGTCGGGGGTTGGCGGATTGCTTTTTTGAGCCAATGGCCCCGTGCCTTTGATATCGGGCCCATGGCACACAGCACAGCGCTGTAGATACAGCGTTTTACCATTGCTGTTATCGGCAAGGCACAGGGCTGTTTGAGTCAGTGATAAAACGGCCAAGACGCCGCTGACTAACAGTTTGATCAATCTGGTATCGGCCCGCGCCCGCATTCCATCGCTTCCTGTATTGCCCTTTGTTTTCAGCATCATACGATAAAGTCGCGCTTTTACCCGCGCTGGGCGTAAACGCGAGGGGGTGAACTTCCGCTCCCCGCCGCCAGTCAGCAAGAAGGACTCTCATAAAACGGTGGGTGGGCGATGCAGATTTCCTTGCAGCAACAAGTGGCCCTGGTCACCGGGGCCAGTTCCGGCATTGGCGCGGGCGCGGCCAAAGCCCTGGCCGCAGCAGGCGCCGCGGTGGTGCTTAACTACAACTCCCAGGCGGCACCGGCTGAGGCTCTCGCCGCGCAGATCAATGCCAACGGCGGCCGAGCGCTTGCGATTGGCGGCGATGTGTCCAAGGAGGCCGATGTCGAACGCCTGTTCGCGCAAACCCTCGACGCCTTCGACCATCTGGATATTCTGGTGGCCAACTCCGGCCTGCAAAAAGATGCCAATCTGGTCGACATGACCCTTGAGGATTGGAACACGGTGATTGGCGTCAACCTCACCGGGCAGTTCCTGTGCGCGCGGGCGGCGGTGCGTATCTTCAATCGCCAGGGCGTTCGCGATGGTGTGTCACGGGCCGCCGGCAAAATCATCCATATGAGTTCGGTGCATCAAGTCATCCCCTGGGCCGGGCATGTGAATTACGCCGCGTCCAAGGGCGGCGTGGAGATGCTGATGCGCACCCTCGCCCAGGAAGTCAGCGAACAGCGCATCCGTATTAATGGCATTGCGCCTGGGGCGATTCGCACGGCGATCAACCGCGCGGCCACCGAAGGCGCGGCAGAACAAGAGCTGCTTAAATTGATTCCCTATGGTCGTGTCGGTGACGTCGAAGACGTGGCCAACGCCGTGGTGTGGCTGGCCAGCGATGCCTCTGATTATGTGGTTGGCAGCACCTTGTTCATCGATGGCGGTATGAGCCTCTACCCGGAGTTCCGTGGCAATGGTTGATTTCAAGAACGAACCTCAAAGCGCCATTGATGCCCACGGGATCATTGGCGACATGCGCAGCGCGGCACTGGTGAACGACCGCGGCAGCATCGACTTCTTCTGCTGGCCGGAATTTGACAGCCCTTCGGTGTTTTGCGCATTGCTCGACACGCCCGAGGCCGGCACGTTTCAGCTTACCCCGGACCTGCCCAACGCCCGCCGCGAGCAGATCTACCTGCCCGACACCAACGTGCTGCAGACCCGCTGGCTGAGCGATGAAGCGGTGGTGGAGATCACCGACCTGCTGACCGTCAGCGAAAACGTCGATGAACTGCCCTTGCTGATCAGGCGGGTACGGGTGGTCAGTGGCAAGGCGACTATCCACTTAAGCTGCGCCGTACGCCACGACTATGCCCGGGCCGCTACCGAAGCGAAGGCCGAGGCTGCCAGTGTCGTGTTCACCGCCAGCGGCCAACCCGGCCTGCGCCTGACCGGCAGCCAGCCGCTGACCCTCCAAGACAACACCGCCATCGCCACCTTTACCCTCGCCCAGGATGAAGGCGCCGAATTTGTCCTCGGTGGTCAGGAGGATGCGCGCGTCACCAACGACTGTACCGACCTCTACCTGGAGCGCACCTTGAAGTTCTGGCGCGGTTGGATCAGCCAGTCCAACTATCGCGGGCGCTGGCGCGAGATGGTCAACCGCTCGGCCCTCGCGCTGAAACTGCTGACCTCGCGCAAACACGGCGCCATTATCGCCGCGGCCACGTTCGGGCTGCCGGAAACGCCCGGCGGCGAACGCAACTGGGACTACCGCTATACCTGGATCCGCGATGCGTCGTTCACCGTCTACGCGTTCATGCGCCTGGGCTTCGTCGAGGAAGCCAACGCCTATATGCGCTGGCTCAGGGGTCGGGTCAGCGACTGCTGCGGCCAGCCGACCAAGATCAACATCCTGTACGGCATCGACGGTCGCCAGGAACTGCCGGAAACCACCCTCGACCACTTGAGCGGCCACGGCGGCGCCCAACCGGTACGGGTGGGCAATGAGGCGTTCGATCAGATCCAGCTGGATATCTATGGCGAACTGATGGACGCGGTCTATCTGGTGAACAAGTACGGCGAAGCCATCTCCCACCAAGGCTGGAAACACACGGTGGAAGTGGTCGACCAAGTGTGTGAGATCTGGAACCGCAAAGACGTAGGCATCTGGGAAATGCGCGGTGAGCAGCACCACTTCCTGCATTCACGCCTGATGTGCTGGGTGGCCCTGGACCGTGCCATTCGCCTGGCCTCCAAACGTTCGCTGCCGGCCCCGTTCGCACGCTGGGACCAGACGCGCCAGGCGATCTACGCCGACATCTGGAGCAACTTCTGGAACGAAGAACGCGGGCATTTCGTCCAGCATATCGGCAGTACGGCGCTGGACGGCTCGATGCTGTTGATGCCGCTGGTGCGCTTCGTTGCAGCCACCGACCCGCGCTGGCTGGCGACGCTGGAAGCGATCCAGAAAAGCCTGGTGCGCGACGGCATGGTCTACCGCTACCGCAATGACGACAGCCAGATCGATGGGCTGCAAGGCGTCGAAGGCGCGTTTGCCGCCTGCTCGTTCTGGTACGTCGAATGCCTCGCGCGCGCCGGGCAAGTCGAAAAAGCCCATCTGGAGTTCGAGCAGTTGCTGCGTTACGCCAACCCGCTGGGGTTGTACGCCGAAGAGTTCGACAGCCAGGCCCGGCACTTGGGTAACACGCCCCAGGCCTTGAGCCACTTGGCATTGATCAGTGCGGCAACGTTCCTGGACCGCAAACTCAGCGGGGAGAAAACCGTATGGCAACCGTGACGTCCCCTGCCCCGCTGCTGTATGTGCGCACAACCCTGCTTGATGTGGCTTACGAAACCCACGGCCCCATCGATGGCGAACCGGTGATCTTGTTGCATGGCTTCCCCTACGACCCACGGGGCTACGACGACATCGCGCCGGTGCTGGCTGAACGTGGTTATCGGGTATTGGTCCCGTATTTACGCGGTTATGGCCCGACGCGATTTATCAACACGCAAGTGATGCGCTCTGGCCAACAGGCAGCGCTGGCCAAGGACTTGCTCGACTTCATGGATGCATTGTCGATCCCGCAAGCCACCCTCGCCGGCTTTGACTGGGGTGGGCGCGCCGCCTGTATTGTCGCGGCGCTATGGCCGCAGCGAGTGCGCGGCCTGGTGACCGGCGATGGCTACAACATCCAGGCCATCAGCCAGTCGCTCAAGCCCAGGCCACCTGAGACAGAGCACCGGCTCTGGTATCAGTACTACTTTCACACCCAGCGCGGGGTCGACGGCTTGACGGCCAACCGGCGTGAACTCTGCCAATTGCTCTGGACGCTGTGGTCACCGTCCTGGGCCGAAGGGCCAAGCCGCTACGCCCTGACCGCGCCGTCGTTTGATAACCCGGATTTTGTCGAGGTGGTGATTCATTCCTATCGCCATCGCTTTATGTATGCGCCGGGTGATCCCGCGCTGGAATACATCGAGCAGGCGCTGGTGCCCCAACCGGCGATATCGGTACCGAGCATTTCGTTGTGTGGGGCCGATGACGGTGTGGGCCCGCCGCCGCTTGTGGATGACGATGTGGCGCACTTCAGCGGTTTTTATCGCCGCCAGGTGTTGCCCGGCGTGGGTCATAACGTTTTCCAGGAAGCGCCCCAGGTCACGCTTCAAGCTTTGCTGGAACTACTGGAGCGGTGAAAAACGCTCTCGATAAGCCTGGGGCGTCACTGACAAGGCCCGCAGAAAGCTGCGGCGCAAAGTCTCTTCACAGCCAAAACCGCATTGCATGGCGATACGTTTGATGGAGGTCGTGCTGTCTGCCAGTTGCCGGCGTGCGTTTTCGACGCGAATCAGTTCTACGGCCCGCGCCGGTGTTTGGCCAGTCTCGGTGCGGTAATGGCGTACAAAGCTGCGCTCGCTCATGCCAGCCTGGGCCGCCAGGGTGGCGATGCTCAAATCCAGCGTCAGGTTATCGGCGATCCATGCATGCAGCTCGGCGAAGCGGCTGTCGCTCTTTTGCAGGGATAACGTCACGCTGAATTGCGACTGACCGCCAGGGCGCTTGAGGAACACCACCAAGTGGCGCGCCACCTCCAGGGCAATCGCACGCCCCAGGTCATCCTCTACCAGGGCCAGGCACAGGTCGATCCCGGCGGTCACGCCAGCAGACGTCCACACCGCGCCCTGCTGGATGAAAATAGGATTGGCCTCCACCGTGAGCGCAGGGAACTTGCGCGCCAGTTCTTCACAGCGCGTCCAGTGCGTGGCCACGCGGCAACCATCAAGCAGACCACTGGCGGCCAGCAGAAACGCTCCGGTGCACACTGAAGCCATGCGCCGGGTGTGCAGGGATTTATCACGCACCCATTGCACCAGCGCCGGGTCCTCGGCAGCGCCGTACACGCCCCAGCCACCGGCGATCACCAGGGTGTCGCAGGGCTGGTCAATGGCGGGCAGCGGCTCAGCCAGCAGCGCGAGGCCGGAGGACGTCATCACCGGCTCAGCCTGAGCGGCGATGACGTTGACCGCGTAGGGCAATGGCAAACTACGCTGGCGCGCCAAATCGTTAGCCGATGCGAACACCTGTAGAGGCCCGGTGACATCGAGTACCTGGGCATTCTCAAACGCGAGTACATGAATAATTTTAGGCATGATTGGCGAGATTGGTGGGCTCAATGGCGTATTCGCCAAAGCCTAGGCTTCTACAGTGAGCACGTCCATTCCTTTTCGGAGCTTGAATCATGACCTTGCAGATCGGCTTTTTGTTGTTCCCCGGCATCCAGCAACTGGACCTTACCGGCCCCTATGATGTCCTCGGTTCGCTGCCAGACGTGAAGCTGCATCTGGTGTGGAAAGACCTCGCGCCGATCACCTCCAGCACTGGCCTGGTGTTCACGCCGACCATGACCTACGCCGACTGCCCGAACCTGGATGTGCTTTGCGTACCCGGCGGCGCCGGTGTGGGCCCATTGATGGAAGACCCGCAAACCCTGGATTTTCTCAAGGCCCAGGCCCAGACCGTGCGCTACATGACCTCGGTGTGCACCGGCTCACTGGTACTGGGCGCGGCAGGGTTGCTGCGCGGTCGCAAGGCCACCACCCATTGGGCGTACCACCACCTGCTCGCCCCGCTCGGTGCTATTCCCGTAAAGGAACGTGTGGTGCGTGATGGCAATCTGTTTACCGGCGGCGGGATCACCGCAGGCATCGACTTTGCCCTGACTTTGGCCGCGGAGTTGTACAGCGAAGCGGCGGCGCAACTGGTGCAACTGCAAATCGAATACGCGCCAGCCCCACCGTTTGACTCAGGCCGCCCGGAGACGGCGCCCCGGCATGTGCTGGAGGAAGCCAACAAGCGCACAGAGGCGTCACGCAAAGTGCGCGGGGAGATTGTTGCGCGGGCGGCTGCGCGGTTGGGGTGAATGTTTATTCGTGGCGAGGGAGCTTGCTCCCGCTGGGGCGCGAAGCGGCCCCGTTCTTGGTTCGAGAAGAATGGGACTGCTACGCAGTCCGGCGGGACGGTTCGACGCCTCGACAAGCTCCCTCACCACAGTACAGCGCTGCTTCTTAACTGACGGGCATCGCCGTTACTGCGCTCGCGTCTCGCCGCCTCCCTCTACTACCCGATCAACCAGCAACTGAACGCCCTCCACCATTCGGCAAATCCCCAGCACTACACTGCGCTGCGAACCTTCAACCTCAAAGGCCAGGTGCGCCGCAATGGCATTGATGGAGTCCAGATCCTGAGAGGCATTGACCAGCAGGGTTTCGGTGTCGAGGTTGGGATGGAGGGTGAAGAGCAGGTTTGAATCTGAAGGAGGATTGGGGCTGTCTTTGATCATGATGTAGTTCCTGAGAGTAATGGACTACCACCGAGTTTTTCTCACGAACTGAAGGTGGCAGCTGTACGCGGAGTGAGAAAACCAAGACCCCAGGAGCTTGGCCACGCCGAAGCGTGCCCGCGCACAGCCGCCATAACAGCGAGCCGAAAAGCGCGTGCACTGTATACGGTGAGCGCTTTTGCGCCAATGGAGTAGTTCGGATTTCTCACGTCCGGTCGCTGAATTGGCAGCGACTGGGCAAGACTAGTGATGACCATTCTTAGCAGCAACCTTAAAGGGTTGTGGGAAAAAACCGGCTTCAGCGCCTGGACGCAAGGTGAGTCCTAGGCTGCTGTACGAAACTTCTTGCGATTCTTTCGGTGCTAAACGGCCTGTCCGGTTGTAGCCGACTGTAACCACGATGCGAAGCGAGCCGCTCTTGATCTTGATCTTGATCTGCTTTTGATCTTAGGCGCCCCGTTAAACCACGCTGGCCGGAATTCGACAGGGATTTGGGGGG